>NZ_JBFAHB010000005.1:0-219559 GCF_040653975.1 Kribbella sp. NPDC050820 | reverse complement strand
GGAGGTGGTGATTGTGATGGCCTGGCGGTCCGCGGCATCGGGATCCCGTTCGCGGGTGGTCCGGGTGGCACGGGCGCGGTGCACTCGACCGCCCTGGGTAGTGAACTAGGGCACCAAAGCTGACCCACACATCAGTCAGAAGAGCCGTTATTTGCTGTGCAAGCACACGACAGGGTCGGCCAGCCCAGGAGAGCTGGACCAGACAGCCTGGCTGGTCTCGGTGGGAGCTGGGCCCGTCAACCCACCGCTGGGCAGCAGAAAGGCCGACCGGGTGTCCGGTCGGCCTTCTGGTGTGGGTTAGGCGGCGGCTAGTTCGCGGGCTTTGGCTTGGAGGCGGGCTATCCGGCGGTCCATCGGGGGGTGGGTGGAGAACAGGGCCGCGATGCCGCGGCCGTTCAAAGGGTTGGCGATCATCAGGTGGCTTTGGGTTGCCACGCCGGAATTGGTCGGGAGTGGCATGGCCGTCGTACCGCGGCTGATCTTGGCGAGGGCGCTGGCTAGGGCGAGCGGGTCGCCGGACAGTACGGCGCCGTCGTCGTCTGCGGCGTACTCGCGTCTCCGGCTGACAGCCAGCTGGATCAGGCCGGCGGCGAACGGCGCGAGGAGCACGGTCAGCAGCGTGGCCAGCGGGTTGGGGGCGTCCTCGTCGTCGGACGAGCCGAGCGGGAGGAAGATCGCCAGGTTGGCGAGCGTCGTCACGATGCCGGCCAGCCCGGCCGCGATGCTCGAGGTCAGGATGTCGCGGTTGTAGACGTGTGCCAGCTCATGGCCGAGTACGGCGCGCAGCTCGCGGCGATCCAGGATGCGCAGGATGCCCTCCGTCACCGCGACCGCCGCGTGCTCCGGGTTCCGGCCGGTCGCGAACGCGTTCGGCTGGGCGACCGGGCTCACGTAGATCCGCGGCATCGGCTGACCCGCCCACTGCGCGAGCTCGGCCACGACGCCGTACAGCTCGGGCGCCTGCTGCGGGCTGACCGGCCGCGCCGCCATCGAGCGCAGCGCGAGCTTGTCGGAGTTGAAGTACAGGTAGGCGTTGAGCCCCAGTGACAGTACGGCGGCGATCAGCACGCCCGTCGTACCGGCGATGTAGCCGCCGACGACGATGATCAGAGCGGTCAGCAGGGCGAGTAGTGCGGCGGTCCTGAGCGCGTTACCGGCGCGTCGAAGACCGGTCATTCTTCATCACTCTCCATCGGAAAGGTCTTTGACTGCAGGAACATCGCCGGCCGAACCGGTATTCCCGGTGACCTGGTGGCTTCGTACGATGCGATATGGCTCTCGACCTGTTTGCGGAGATGTCCGTGTCGGACTACCCGGGCGCGCTGAAGTGGTACGAGCAGCTGCTCGGGGCGGCGCCGGTGATGTATCCCAACGACATCGAGGCGGTGTTCGAGCTCGCCGAACACCAGTACCTCGTCGTCGAACACCGCCCCGACCACGCCGGCCACGGCCAGGTGACAATTTTCGTCGAGGACTTCGACGACCGAGTCACCGCAACCACCGAACGAGGCCTGGAACCGGCCCTCCGCGAGACGTACGACAACGGCGTCCGCAAGTTCATCTACAAAGACCCCGACGGCAACGAAATAGGCTTCGGCGGCGGCCCCGCCGACTGAACCGTCACCTTGCTCCGAGGGTCTGCTCGTGTTGCAGATCAAGGGCTTGCTCGATGCCGGTCTGCCGACCCGGATCATCCGGCAGTTGCTCCCTTGCCTCGATCAGCCGCAGAGCATCTACGTCCCTGAAGTGACACCCGAGATGATCGCCACGTTGCAGCGGGAGCAGGTCCGGCTGACCGAGCGCATCGACTGTCTGGCCCGCAACCGGAAGGCGATCGCCGAGTACCTCGACAAGGTCATCAGCGTCAAAGCCGCGAACGAGCGGAAACAGAGTCTCGGCGGGAAGCCGGCTGCTGCTCGCTGATCCTCAGGGCGTGAGTACGCCGAGGTGGCCGGCTGCCTCGATCACCTCGCCGAGCAACTCGAGCCATTCGTCCACGTCGGCGGCCTTCAGGCCCACGTCCAGCCCGAGGCCCTGGCCGCCGGCCAGGTACACCTGGGTCGCACCACTCTCGCGGGCCGCCATCAAGTCCTCGGCGATCTGCTTGGGCGATCCGCCGAGGAAGGGACGCCCGTCCCCGATCGGCTCACGGGTGACCGGGGTCGGCCACGGTGCCTGGTTGACCACAACGAGGTCCCCGGGATCGCGGCCGGCAGCACCGGGATGCGGGCCTGGACCGGCTTGGGATTCACCTGCGACGGCGCGATCCGGTAGAACTCGCCTTCGTGCTGGACAGGGTCCGGGCCCCACGCGGCCCGCATCGCCATGATGAATTCCTCGGTACGGGCGCCTTTGCGGCTGCTCGACACGTTCGCCGTCTCGAACTCGTGGTGCTGCCAGCCCTGTCCCAGACCGGCGATCACCCGGCCTCCGCTGAGCCGGCCCAGGGTGGCGAACCGGCGGGCGACCATCACTGGCACATGGAGCGGGGCCACCAGGACCGCGGTGCCCAGCTTGATCCGTTCTGTCGCGGCGGCGACATAGCTCAGCGTCTCCAGCGGCTCGTAGACCGAGCCGTAGAACTCCGGCAACAGCTCGGGTTCACCGCCCGTCCACAGCACGACTTTGTCGAGCGGACGGAGCAGACGCTCGAACGTCCACAAGGCCGTGTAGCCGAGCCGTTCGGCCTCCTTCGCGAGCTTGACGAGCATCTCCGGTGACGTCTCCGGCCCAGCCGTGGGCAGTGCAAGGCCGATCTCCAGGGGTCCGGAGCGCCGTACTGTTGCGTTTCGCATGGCACCCATCGTTGAACCGTCACATGGATGTGAAGGTCAATCCGGGGTCGTGTGAGGTCGGCCGCATGTCGTGGGGCGTCAGTGCTGGTTCGAGGTGGTTGTGGTGCCTAGCATCGGGGCGTGGGGGAATCTGAGCTGCGCGGCGCCAGGCGCGAACCTGATGATGTGGATCTCGAGCGTTGGCGCGTGCGTCAGCGACGGCTGGCCGAGGTCTACGCGCAGGGGCAGGTGGCGCTGGACGAGGGCCTTGAGCTCCGGCCGATCACGCGGGATCTCGCAGAGTTGTTGTGGTCGTTCCGTGACGACCGCCGGCTGTGGAGGCAGTTGCGGAAGCAGCAGATCGTCGTGGAAGACCTCGACGAGGCCAGACGAGTCCAGTTGCGTGCCGCTGTCGACATCGATTGGGCGCCGTTCCTGCGTGAAGCTGGGCACCAGCCACCACCGTCTGCCGAGGTGCTGGCCGATGAGTTCCGGATGGATGTACGCCGTGCGATCGGCGACGGCGGCGTGTACACCCGTGACCTCCGGGCTCGGGTCGCGGACCTCGCGACCCGGCTCGATCGAGCCCTGGCGGATCAGCGCCCGGGTGCCGGCGCGAGGATTCGCTCGTACCTGAGGCTGAGTTTGCCGGTGGCAGGCCGGGCCGCCGTGGTGCACGGTGTCGCGGCTGCTGCGGGGTTCGGAGCGGGAGCGGCGCTGGCACCTACGCTGGGTCCGTTCGGCGCCGCCGTGGGCCTCGCGGTCGTCAGCGGCGCGACCAGGGAGGCTTTGGGTCGTGTGCTTCCGCAGTGGGAAGCAGACACTCGGGGAGCCGACGGCCCCACTCGTTCAGAGGTCATCAGGACCGTGATCGAGCGGCTGCGGCCGGAGGAAGCCGGCGCCCAGGCGGAGAATCTTCATGCGCTCGGCGCGCTGTCGCGGCAGCATCCGCCGGGAACCAGCATGCTGAGGGTCGCCACCGAGGCCGGCGCCGAGGAACTCTTCCGGGCAGCACTTGAATGGATCGACCGCACGCTCGCCGCCGTCTTCGTTGCCTGGCAGTACGCCGCCACCAGCGACACCTTCGCGGCAGAGCCGTCGTTCACTCAGCAGCTGGAATGTCTCGCCGATGACTTGGGTCGGGCGCGTAGAGCCCTGGCGGACTTCGGCGTCGAGGGCTCGAGCCTGGAGGCGCTGGCGGACGAACTGACCGAACACGTCCACACCGTCCTCAGCCAACTACCCCCAGGCCACGGAAAGCAGGTCTGACTGCAAGGGGCGTGGTCTCTGGCGGGGGAGGCTCGCTCAGGTGCGGCCTGCGTGTGAGACCCCGATTGCACACTGCTCGATGCAGTACGAGTCACAGGGGTCATCTGGACCGGTCACAAGCCGCACGTACCCAGCGCGGTCTGCAGCCCGCAAGACGCTGGCTAGCCGGTAACTCCCGGCGGTAGCCGGAGAGGATGCACCGCGCTGAGCGGGGGCGGGTGGGAGCGGTTGTAGTGGGCGCGACGAAGGAGCGACCGCGAAGCACGCGTCGGGAGGACACACGCTTACGGTTCGTGGTCGGAGCGGTAGCGGAAGAGGTCGGGGAGGAAGTTCTCCAGGTTGCCTACTTCTTCTATGTGGTGGCGGATCCAGGCGGCCAGTTTGGCCGGGGGGAAGGCGCGGGTGTGGGCGATTCGGTTGAGCACGACGCCGCCCAGCAACGTGGTGTCGCCGAGGGTGAGGCGGGTGATGTAGCGGGTGCCGCCGTTGTACGGCGTGAACTCGTTCTCCAGGCGGATGAGGCAGGTGCCGAAGAGCCGTTTGGAGATGATCGCGGCCTGGGTGTCGATGGTTTCGACGGTGACCTGGATGTCGATCAGCTTGGTGACGTCGCGGCCGAGGGCTTCGGTGATGTGGAGGCGGGTGCCGGGCTCGACGACAGCGCTCGAGGTCTCGTACGAGATGTGGTCGAGCGGGTGCCAGACCAGGTAGCGCGGCACGATCTGGCCGGCGTACCGCATGGTGCCGGGGACGTGCCCGTACCACCAGGCGAGCATCTCGGGGGTCACCTGGGAGAGCGGGGAGTGGCGGATCGTGACGACGGTTCGGCCGTTGGTGGCGTTGGTCCAGACGGCCGCGGACCCGAGCGGGCGGAGCGGCCACAGGACGGGCCGCGGTTCAGGGAGCTGGGGTGCCGTCATTCCCTGCGCGTGCCCCGGCGGCGGAGTCCGAAACCGCTCAGTCGTAGATCCGGCGGAGCCGGACGGACATTGAGTTGTCGATGTGCTGGTTCATGGCGGCTTCGGCGGCTTCCGGATTGCCGGAGCTGATGGCATCGACGAGGGTGCGGTGCTCGGTGAGGACCTCGGGGCCGATGTCGCGTTCGTAGTGCAGCCGGAAGATGTGCAGGTGGCAGTGGGTGCGCTCGAACGCGAGCCGGACCTGCTCGCTCCCGGACAGCGACGCGATCAGTGAGTGGAACCGGTTGTCGTGTGCGGTCAGGGACTTGTAGCCGGCGTAGTCCACCGACGTCGGCTCGACGGCGTTCGCGAGCTCGGCCTTCAGGCGGGCGCGGCCGTCGTCGTCGATCAGCTCGGCCGCCCGGCGGGCTGCCCACGGCTCGAGCAAGCGGCGGAACCGGTACAGGTCGTCGAACTCCTCCAGCGACAGCAGCGGCGTCGCGCGGTACCCCTTCAGCGGCTCCTTGACCGCGAGCCCCTCGGACTCGAGCCGAGCCAGCGCCTCGCGAACCGGTGTCGACGACACCTGGAACTCGCGGGCCAGCCCGTCGATCGAGATCCGGGCGCCGGGCCGGATGACGTGGTCCATCAGCATCGTCTTGATCGCCTCGTACACGTCGTCGGCGAGCATCTGCCGCCGCAGCAACCGCCGGTCCTGCGGCTCCACGATGTCCGTCATCGGCCCTCTCCGGATCCTGGTCGCGGTCTTGACCCAGCCGGTCGTCTTCGGCAGGGTTACGTCTGTAATCATGCATCATGCACGATTCGGGGTCACTGAGCCAGATCCACGAGAGGCGAGGCATGTTGAGGTTCGACGAGGTCGGCGTACTGCCCGAGCCCGAGGACAACGCGGCGATCTGTTCCCGCCGGCTGGACGCCGGTACGGCGATCGACCTCGACGGCACTGTGGTCACGCTGCCGCACACGATCCTCGAGGGGCACCGCTTCGTCGTCCGGCCGGTCCCCGCCGGGGAGGCGGTCACGTCCTGGAACACCCCGTTCGCCCGCGCGACCCGGGACCTCGTCCCCGGTGACTATGTGTGTACGCCGACCAGCCTGGCGGCAGTCACCGCACGCGGAGTCGAGGGACTCCCGACCGAGCCGTCGGCCACCAACGAGCCGCTCGACCCGTACCAGCTGGACGAGTCCGCGCTGAACTTCGGCGCCCAGGTGACGAGTGTCGAGCAGCCCGGAACGTTCCTCGGCTACCCGCGGGAGCAGGGCGCGGCCGGTACCCGCAACCACGTGGTGGTGATGGCGACCAGCTCGCGCAGCAGCGGGTTCGTCACCGAGCTGGCCCGGCGCTTCGACGGCGCGGCCGCCGGCGACGGCGTCGTACCGGTCGCGCACACCGAAGGCGGCGAGGACGAGGTCCCGAACAACCTGGACCTGCTGCTCCGGACGCTGGCCGGCTTCACGCTGAACCCGAACGTCGGCGCCGTCCTGATCGTCGACGCCGAGGACGACGTGGTGTCCGGCCAAGCGGTTCAGGACTACACGGCGGAGCACGGCTACCCGTCGATCAAGGTCCCGCACGCGTTCTTCACCCGCCACGCGGGCTTCGAGCACGACCTGACCACTGCCGGTGCGCTGATCGAGCCGTGGCTGCCGGTTGTGGACGCCCAGCCCCGGGTCGAGGTCCCGCTCGCCGATCTGAAGATCGCCCTGCAGTGCGGTGGGTCCGACGCGTTCTCCGGGATCTCGGCGAACCCGCTGGCCGGCCTGGTCGGCGCGGAGGTGATCAAGCACGGCGGCGCCGCCGTACTCGCGGAGACCGACGAGCTGATCGGCGCCGAGGGGTACGTGCTGAAGAACGTTCGCGACCTGGCCACGGCGAAGCGGTTCCTCGCGACCGTCCGGTCGTTCAAGGAGCGGGTCGGCTGGCATGGTCACACCGCCGAGGGCAACCCGTCCGGCGGCAACGTCTACCGCGGGCTCTACAACATCGTGCTGAAGTCGATCGGCGCGGCGCGGAAGCTGCCGCGCGAGGTCCGGCTCGACCACGTGATCGACTACGGCGAGCCGCTGCCGGGCAACGGCTACGTCTTCATGGACAGCCCCGGCAACGACCTCGAGTCGGTGGCCGGCCAGATCGGCAGCGGCTGCAACCTGATCTTCTTCACCACCGGCAACGGCTCGATCACCAACTTCCCGTTCGTGCCCACCCTCAAGTTCGTCACGACGAGCACCCGGTACGAGCACCTGCACGCCGAGATGGACGTGGACGCGGGCCGCTACCTCACCGGTACGGCGATGGACGAGCTGACCGCGGACACCTTCGACCTCACCGTCCGGGTCGCATCCGGTGAGCCGAGCGCGGGGGAGCGGGCCGGACACAGCCAGGTGTCGATCTGGCGGAACTGGCGGCAGAAGGGCCCGCGGGAGGGCATCTCGATCAGCACCGACGGCCGGATGAGCCGCAAGCTGACCGACCTCCCGGCCGAGGACCGCGACGCCCCGCTCGACGGTCTTCCGCTGACCGGACTCGGGACGAATGCGCGGACAGCCGTACGGCTCCTGCAGGTCGACGACCGCCTGGTGCCCGAGTCGGTCGGCCTGATCCTGCCGACCAGCCTGTGCTCCGGCCAGATCGCGCTGCGGCTCGCAGCCCAGGCGGAGCTGGAGAAGTGGGCCGGTGGCGCGGTCACGCGGATGGTCGCGCTCCCGCACACCGAGGGCTGCGGCAGCAGCGGCGGCGCGTCCGAGGAGACGTTCGCGCGCACGATGCTCGGCTACCTGCTGCATCCGAACACCCGGATGGCGCTCCTGCTCGAGCACGGTTGCGAGAAGACGCACAACGACTACTTCCGCTCCCGCCTGGTCGAGGCGGGCGCGGACCCGGCCCGCTTCGGCTGGGCCAGCATTCAGGCCGACGGCGGTCTGGAGGCCGTCGGGACGAGGGTGCGCGACTGGTTCGGCAGCTTCGACCTCGCGCCGCCGGTCGAGTACGACGGGACGGTCGGCGACCTCACCATCGGGCTCGAAGCCCGCGGACGGCTGTCCGACGAGACGGCCGAGGCGCTGGCGCTGATCGGCCGCGAGATCGTGGGCTCCGGCGGTTCCGTCGTACTGTCCTCGCGCGGTGCGCTGCTGGCGCACGACGTGTTCCGTACGGCGGCCTTCGGGTCGGCAGGCCACGTGGAGTCGACGATCGCGCACGGGCAGCGGTTCGCCGAACCTGGCTGGCACGTGATGCGGATGCCCGGCACCGACTGGATGGAGACCGCGACCGGATTCGGGGCCGGCGGCGTCCAGCAGATCCTCGCGCACGTCGCCGGCGGCACCTTGTCCGCGCAGCGGTTCGTCCCGGTGGTCGAGTTCAGCAACGATCCGGAGACGGTCGCGAAGTACGGCGACGACCTCGACGCCGTCGCCACCGGCGACGCGGCGGACCAGGCCCGGACCGGGCTCGACACCATCGCGGCCGTCGCCGGCCGCCGGCTCGTCCCCAAGGCGGTTGCCTCCGGCAACGTCGGCTTCCAGATCACCCGCGGTTTGCTCGGCACGTCGATGTGAAAGGTCAACCCATGCATTTGGTCCGTTACCAGTCCCCGGACGGCCGGCCCGTCGTCGGTGTGCGCACCGGCGACACCGTGGCTCCGCTGGAAGGCGTCAACAGCTTCGCGGAGCTGCTGCGGCTGCGGCTCGACGAGCTGCAGACCGCGGTCGCCAAGGTCGGCGCGGAGGTTCCGGCCGCCGGCCTGAAGTTCCTGCCGCCGCTCGACGGCCGCGGCGAGGTCTGGTGCGCGGGCGTCACGTACGAGCGGTCGCGCGGCGCCCGGATGGAGGAGAGCACCGAGCAGTCCGTGTACGACAAGGTCTACACCGCTGACCGGCCGGAGCTGTTCCAGAAGGCGCCGGCGTGGCGGGTCGTCGTGGACGGCGAGCCGGTCGGAATCCGGTCCGACTCCGGTCACGACGTACCGGAGCCGGAGCTGGCCGTCGTCGCGAACAGTCACGGCGAGATCGTCGGCTTCACGGTCTGCAACGACATGAGCTCGCGCTCGATCGAGGGCGTGAACCCGCTCTACGTGCCGCAGGCCAAGTTGTTCGCCGGCGGCTGCGCGCTGGCCGCCGGGATCCGGCCCGCCTGGGAGGTGGCCGACCCGAAGGACCTCACCATCGACCTGGTCATCGAGCGGGCCGGTGACGAGGTGTTCGCGGGTACGACGTCCACCGCGAAGCTGGTCCGGGACCTGCAGGACCTGATCGACGCCCTGTTCCTGCCCAACGACTTCCCGGATGGCGTGATCCTCGCAACGGGTACTGGGATCGTGCCGGAGCTGGACTTCGCGCTCGCCGAGGGTGACGTGATCACGATCACCATCGCCGAGCTCGGATCGCTGACGAATACGGTGGCTGTAGGCCGGGACCCGTTCGCGTTCCTGGCAACCGAGAACCTGGAGGCAAAGCGATGATTCCGGACACCACCCCCGCCGAGCTCGAGCAGGCCCTGACCGACGCGGCCGCCGCCGCACCGGCGCTCGGCGCCTCGGAGCCCGCCGTTCGGGCCGGGTGGATCCGTGCTGTCGCGGACGCGCTGGACGCGGCCACGGACGAGCTGGTGCCGATCGCGATGCGGGAGTCGTCGCTGCCCGAGCCGCGGCTGCGCGGTGAGGTCGCGCGCAGCACCGGCCAGCTGCGGATGTTCGCGGACGTGCTCGAAGAGGGCTCGCTGCTGGAAGTGATCATCGACACCGCCGACCCGAACGCGAAGCCCGTACCGCGGCCCGATCTGCGCCGCGTGCTCGTGCCGCTCGGGCCGGTGCTGGTGTTCGCCGCCAGCAACTTCCCGTTCGCGTTCAGCGTCTGCGGCGGCGACACCGCGTCCGCGCTGGCAGCTGGGTGCCCGGTGATCGTTAAAGCACACCCCGGCCACCCGGACCTTTCGGCGAAGACGGCCGAGGTGATGATCGAGGCGCTGCGGGTCGCCGGTGCTCCGGCGGGCGCGTTCGGCCTGATCCAGGGCTTCGACGTCGGCGTCACCGCGCTGAAGGATCCGCGGATCACCGCGGCCGGGTTCACCGGTTCGGTCCCGGCCGGCAAGGCGCTGCACGAGATCGCGGTCACCCGGCCCGAGCCGATCCCGTTCTACGGCGAGCTCGGCAGCATGAACCCGGTCTTCGTCACCCAGGCCGCGATCGATGCCCGCGGCAAGGACATTGCGACCGGGTACGTCGGCTCGTTCACGCTCGGCGTCGGCCAGTTCTGCACCAAGCCGGGGCTGCTCTTCCTGCCCGCCGGCCACGGCCTGCAGGAGCAGCTGACCGAGGCAACCGGAGGCGTTGCCGAGGCCCCGATGCTCAACGACCGGATCAAGGACGGCTTCGCCTCCGGCCTGGACCGGCTGCAGAAGGTCGAGGGTGTCCGGGTCTGGGCGTCCGGTGGCGCGACGCTGCTGCAGACCACGGTCGCCGAGCTGCTGTCCCGCCGCGACGAGATCCTCGAGGAGTGCTTCGGCCCGGTCTCGATCGTCGTCGAGTACGACGGCCCGGACGAGCTGAAGGCCGCCGTCGAGGCGTTCGAGGGCAACCTGACCGCGACGCTGCACGCGGAGTCGTCGGACACCGAGCTCGCCGGTGAGCTGCTTCCGTTGCTGTCGGCAAGGGCTGGGCGAGTGCTCTGGAACGGCTGGCCGACCGGTGTCGCGGTGTCCTGGGCCCAGCACCACGGCGGCCCGGTCCCGTCGACGGTCGGCTCGATCCACACCAGCGTCGGTGTGACCGCGGCTCGCCGGTTCCAGCGGCCGGTGGCCTACCAGGATGCGCCCGACGCGGTGCTGCCCGCCGTACTGAAGGACTCGAACCCGGCCGGGATCAGCCGCCGGGTGAACGGCACTGTGAGCACAGGTGAGGTGTCTCGATGACCGATCTTCCCCCGACCAACGACCCCGGCGAGGGTCAGGTCCTGCCCGGTGAAGGGCACCCGCAGGAAACCGGCCGGCGCAGTTTCGACCACTGGTTCGGTGAGAAGGGCCGCAACGGCTTCATTCACCGGTCCTGGATGCGTTCGCAGGGCTTCTCCGAGGAGGCGTTCGACGGCCGACCGGTGATCGGCATCTGCAACACCTGGTCCGAGCTCACCCCGTGCAACGCGCACCTGCGCCGGGTCGCCGACGCGGTGAAGCGCGGCGTCTGGCAGGCCGGCGGGTTTCCGCTCGAGTTCCCGGTGATGTCGCTCGGCGAGACGCTGCTCCGGCCGACCGCGATGCTGTTCCGCAACTTGCTCAGCATGGATGTCGAGGAGTCGCTGCGCGGCAACCCGCTCGACGGCGCGGTGCTGCTGACCGGCTGCGACAAGACCACGCCCGGCTCGATCATGGGCGCCGCGAGCGTCGACCTGCCGACCCTGGTGGTGACCGGCGGCCCGATGCTGAACGGCAAGTTCCGCGGCTGCGACATCGGCTCCGGTACGGCGGTCTGGCGGTTCACCCAGGACCTCAACGCCGGCCGGATGTCGGCCGACGACTTCGCCGCGGCCGAGGCGGGCCAGTCCCGCAGCAACGGCCACTGCATGACCATGGGTACGGCGTCCACGATGGCCTGCATGGCCGAGTCACTCGGTCTGCAGCTGACCGGCGGCGCGGCCATTCCCGCGGTCGACTCCCGCCGCTACGTGATCGCCCAGAAGTCCGGTCAGCGGATCGTCGAGATGGTGAAGGAGGACCTCAAGCTCAGCGACATCCTGACCCGGGACGCGTTCGCGAACGCGGTCCGTGCCAACGCGGCGATCGGCGGCTCGACCAACTTCGTCATCCACCTGCTGGCGATCGCCGGCCGGGTCGGCGTCGACATCACGCTGGACGACATCGACGAGTGGGCCCGTGGGGTGCCGTGGCTGGTGGACCTGCAGCCGTCGGGCAAGTACCTGATGGAGGACTTCTACTACGCCGGCGGCCTGCCCGCGGTGCTGAAGGAGATCGAGCCGCTGCTCAAGACCGACGCGATCACCGTGACCGGCAAGTCCATCGGCGAGAACATCGCGAACGCCGAGCGGATCGAAGCGATCATCCCGGGTGGTACGGCGAACGACACCTACGCGGTGATCCGGCCGGTCGGCAACCCGCTCGGGTCCGGCGCGGGAACCGCCGTACTGAAGGGGAATCTGGCGCCGGACGGGGCCGTCATCAAGCAGTCCGCCGCGTCCGAGCGGCTGTCGCAGCATCGTGGCAAGGCGCTGGTGTTCTCCAGCATCGAGGACTACGACAAGGCCGTCGACGACCCGGACCTGGACGTCGACGAGGACACCGTGCTGGTGCTCCAGAACGCGGGGCCGCGCGGCTACCCGGGTATGCCGGAGGTCGGCAACATGACGATCCCGCGCAAGCTGGCCGAGCAGGGCATCGACGACATGGTGCGGATCTCGGACGCGCGGATGAGCGGTACGGCGTACGGCACCGTCGTACTGCATGTCACGCCGGAAGCGGCTGTGGGTGGTCCGCTGGCGCTGGTGCGGACGGGTGACTGGATCGAGCTCGACGTACCGGCTCGTCGGCTGCATCTCGACGTACCGGAGGAGGAGCTGGAGAAGCGGCGGGCCGACTGGCAGCCGCCGGCGCCGCCGTCGGATCGCGGGTGGGCGCGGCTGTACGTCGACCACGTCACCCAGGCGAACCAGGGCTGCGACCTCGACTTCCTGGTCGGCCGCACCGGCTCGTCCGTCGCGAGGCAGAGCCACTGATGTCTTCCTGGGGCCCGTTTGATGCCATCCGGGGGCTGCGGCCGACCGGTGTGATCCCGCAGGTCACGCCGGTCCGGCGGTTGCTCCCGGACCTCCCCAGCTCGGCCGATCCATATACCGACGCCTTCAACGCGTTGGAGCCGTTGCGCGGCCGGATCCTCCCGGGTGCGCGGATCGTGGTGACTGCCGGCAGCCGCGGGATCCACGACCTGGTGCCCGTGGTGAAGGCGGCCGTGGACTGGCTGACGTCGGTCGGCGCCGAGCCCTTCGTCGTACCGGCGATGGGCTCGCACGGCGGTGCGACCGCCTCCGGTCAGCTCGAGATGCTGGCCGGGCTCGGGATCACCAAGGAGTCCGTCGGTTGCCCGGTCGAGGCGACCATGGAGACGGTTGTCCTCGGCACGCTGGTCGACGGTACGCCGGTGCACCACGACGCGCTGGCGGCAAAGGCGGACGGCGTCCTGCTGGTGAACCGGATCAAGCCGCACACGGACTTCCGCGGCCCGATCGAGAGCGGGCTGGCCAAGATCCTGGCGATCGGCCTCGGCAACCACGCCGGCGCGGCGTCCCTGCACGCCGGCGGGATCCCGTCACTTGGTGGCGCGATCGAGGCCGCGGCCCGGATCGTCATTGCCCAAGGCAAGATCCTGGGCGGTCTCGGCATCCTCGAGAACGCGCTGGAACGCACGGCCGCGGTCGAGTTCGTCGACGCCGACGGGATCGCCGGACCGGCCGAGCAGGCCTTGCTGCAAACGGCCGGCAGCCTGCTCGGGCGGCTGCCGTTCGACGAGCTCGACGTCCTGGTGGTGGACGAGCTCGGCAAGGACAAGTCCGGCGCCGGGATGGACACCAACGTGATCGGCCGGTGCTGGGTGCACGGGATCCCCGAGTTCGAGTCGCCGTCGATCGCGGCGATTACGGTGCACTCGCTGTCCGAGGCATCGCACGGGAACGCGTCCGGCCTCGGCCTGGCCGACGTGATCCCGGGCCGGCTGCTGGAGCAGATCGACCTGCGGGTGAGCTACGTGAACGCGTTGACGTCCGGCGCCGGCGGAGCCCGCCGGTCCCGGCTGCCGATGGTGATGGAGGACGACGAGGCCGCAGTCCTGGCCGCCGCGACGATGTGCGGCCGGCGCGACTGGTCCGAGCTCCGGCTGGCCCGGATCAAGGACACCCTTTCCCCGAACGAGTTGATGGTGACGCCGGCACTGCTGACCGAGGCAGGTGACCGCTTCGACCTGGAGATCGCCGGGACGGCCCGGGACCTGACGTCGGCCGGCCGGCTCGGACCCTGGAGTGACGCATGAACCTTCGCGAGGCACACGCGCTGCTGGCCGACCGCGGCTTCCGTCCGGGCGACACGTCCGCGCGGACGTTCCCGGACGGCTCGCCGTACAAGATCGAGATCCCTTCCTGTGAAGGGCCGCGGGTGATGGCGGCCGTGCTGGAAGAGGCCAAGACCCGCGGTGTGACCATCGACCGGGTGTCGCAGGGCAGCGGCGTGATGATGCTGACCGACGCCGAGATCGAGGAGATGCTCTCGCTCGGCGCGTCGGCCGGCGTCGAGGTCTGCCTGTTCCTCGGGCCGCGTGGCTCCTGGGACATCGGCGGCCAGGCCAAGGTCTCGGCCGCCGTCGGTGGTGTTGCCCGGGGCAACGAGATGGTCGCGGCGTCGCTGTGTGACGCGTTCCGGGCGGTCGAGCTCGGGGTGCGCAGCCTGCTGGTCGGCGACATCGGCGTGCTGGAGATCCTCGGCGAGCTGAAGGTCGACGGCTCGCTGCCGTCCGACCTGGTGCTGAAGACGTCGGTGCTGATGCCGCTGCCGAACGCGCCGACGGCCCGGCTGTACGAGCGGCTCGGCGCGACCAGCCTGAACGTGTCGACCGACCTGCCGGTGCCGGTGCTGGCCGAGATCCGGTCGGTGACGACGGTCCCGATCGACATGTACATCGAGGTCCCCGACGACCAGGGTGGGCATGTCCGGTTCTACGACGTACCGGAGATCGTCCGGGTCGCGGCGCCGGTGTACCTGAAGATGGGGCTCCGAAACGCGCCGAACATCTACCCGGTCGGCGCCCACCTGTCCGGCACCGCCGAGGCCCTCGGCCGCGAACGGGTCCGCCGCGCGGAGTTGATCCTGCGGTTGCTCGCCGAACAGGATGAGGGATGACAGTGCTTTTGGCCGGGCCTCCGGCGCCGGCGTGGTCATGGGGCCTTGGCTCCCGGCCTTCCCTCGTCCCTCCGGTCGCTTCGCTCCCTCCACTCCTCAGTCCAGGCCGGGAGGCCCCATGACCTCCGATCCGTTTGTCGCCCGGCTGCGGTCGGTGCTGGGCGACAAGGGTGTGCTGGACGATCCCGACGTACTGGACGCTCATCGCAACGATCACGCGACCTTCTGCACGGCCGGCGTACCGCGGGTGCTGGTGCGGCCGTCGTCGACCGCCGAGGTGTCGGAGGTGCTGAAGGCCGCTGGTGAGTTCGGGGTGCCGGTGGTCACGCAGGGGGCGCGGACCGGACTGTCCGGGGCGGCGAACGCCATCGACGGGTGCCTGCTGCTCTCGACCTCGAGGCTCAACCAGGTGCTCGAGGTCTCGGTGGAGGACCAGGTCGCCGTCGTACAGCCCGGTGTGGTGAACGCCGAGTTGTCGCGCGCGGTTCTCGAGCAGGGGCTGTTCTACCCGCCGGATCCGTCGTCGTGGGAAATGTCCACGGTGGGTGGCAACATCGCCACCAACGCCGGCGGGCTGTGCTGTGTGAAGTACGGCGTGACGTCGGACTTCGTGCGTGGACTGGAGGTGGTGCTGGCGTCGGGCGAGGTCGTCCGCACCGGCCGCCGGTCGGCGAAGGGCGTCGCGGGGTACGACCTGACCCGATTGATCGTGGGATCCGAGGGGACGCTCGGTGTCGTCACGGAGGCGACGCTGGCGCTGCGTCCTGCACCCGAGGCCGCGTTGACCGCGGCGGCGACGTTCCTGTCCATCGAGGACGGGATCGCCGCTGCTGCCGCGGTGATGGCGTCCGGGCTCCGGCCGTCGCTGCTGGAGTTCCTGGACGGGCCGACGGCCCGGGCGATCCAGGACTACCGGGACATGGGGCTGCCGGCCGACGTCGGGTCGCTGCTGATCGCCCAGTCGGACCGCGGTCCGCGGGCGGCCGAGGACGTCGCCCGGATCGCCGCGATCTGTTCCGAGCACGGTGCGATCGAGGTCGCGGAGGCCTCCGACGCCGAGGAGTCCCGGATGCTGCTCGAGGCCCGGCGGCTGGTGAACCCGGCGCTGGAGCCGTTGGGTGTCACGTTGGTCGACGATGTCGCCGTACCGCGGTCGAAGCTGGTCGCGTTGCTGCGCGGGATCGCGGAGATCGGCACGAAGTACGACGTACTGATCTGTTGCCCTGGGCATGTGGGTGACGGGAACATGCACCCGACCGTGATCTTCGACCGCGACGACCCGGCCGCCGAGGCGCGGGCCCTGGAGGCGTTCGGCGCGGTGATGGAGCTCGGGCTGGCGCTGGGCGGCACGATCACCGGCGAGCACGGCATCGGCACGTTGAAGACCCGCTGGCTCGAGCAGGAGCTCGGCCCGGCCGGCCTCGACCTGCAACGCCGCATCAAGCAGGCCTTCGACCCCGCGAACCTCCTCAACCCGGGCAAGGTCCTGGAGCGCTTCTGAGGTTTTCGGAGTCCCCCTGCCTGGAGTCGAACCAGGGACCCGGCCTTCGGAGAGCCGGGCGTGCATCCGTCACCAAGGGGTCGTCCGGGTACGCCGACGGCGTACCCGGCGGGTGGTCACTCGTCGACCGAGACGACGCGCATCCAGTCGGAACAGTCGGCTTCGCACCACACGTGATCGCCGCGGTGGGCGATCCGGTCGCGCTGGACGTGCCCGCAGGCGAGCCGCACCCGGCGCATCGCGTGACCCTGTTTGACCGGAGCACCGGTCCTACCACCCGGAACACGCTTCCTGAGGTCGGCCATGGCCGGTCCTCCTCTCTCGTCACATTATTTGTTGCTAAAGGCATCATTGCCTCGTGCAGGAGACAGGATTCGAACCTGCTCAGCCCTAGGGCAACGGGTTTACAGCCCGCCCCACCTCTCCCACGGTGGCGCTCCTACCGGGAGGTTGGTCAGCTTCGCGTCCGTGCGAGCTCCGCGAGAAACGCATCGGGCCGCTCGATGTGCGGGACGTGCCCGGCGTCATCGATCACGCGCAACTGCCAGCCGAGCCGCCCACTCGCCTCGATGGCAAGCTCCAGCGGCACGAACCGATCCTTCGCACCCCACAGCAGCGATGTCGGTCCGGCGATCGGGTCATGGACCTGCTTCGTACACGTGCCGATCAGCTGCCGCATCGTGCGCTTGACGTGCGGTACGACGGCACGGCTGCGGGTGTATGTGGTGAACGCGTCCATCCAGTCCGGCGCATCCCGCCGTACCCGATCGAGGTCCGCGAACGCCCACCGCTCGAACCGCACCATGTTGTCCTCGGTCGGCCGCACCGCGAACCTGATCGCCGTCACCCGAAGCCCGATCGGCATCCGATACCGGCCGACCCCGGGAGCCCCGTAGATCACCAACCGGCGCAGCAACTCACCATGCTTCGCCGCGAACCGGGCAGCCATCGTCCCGAGCAACGAGTGCGCGATCAGGACCGGCGGCTCGTCGCAGGTCAGCCGCAGCAGATCGATCATCCAGCGGCCGAACGCCTCGTCATCCAACCGGTCGACCGGATCGGACTCCCCAAGCCCTGGTACGTCGGGAACGATGACCCGATGCTCTTCGGCAAGGCGAGCCAGCACCGGCGCCCAGTAGATCCCGCCACACTCGATGCCTCCGTGCAGCAACACCAGCGGCGGTCCGTCGCCGCCCTCCAGGATGACCGTGGACACGCCGCTGACGTCGATCCGCCGTTCACCAACCGGCAGATCACGCAGCAGCCGTGCGCGTTCTGGCATCACGTTCGTCAGGCTAGGTCCGGGCGCCGGAGGGCCGCTTCCGAAGAACTACGCAACTCCCGGACGGCGGTGCTGCGAACAACTGTGTAGCTGCGCGGTGAGGGCGAGATTCGAACTCGCGGACCGGGCGAACCCGGCCGACGGTTTAGCAAACCGCTGCCCCTGCCTGCAGGCGGACCTCACCAGCAGGGTCCTGCCGTGTCCCCTGACCACGGCAGGACCCCAATCAGCCCTTCACGCAGATGACCTGCTTGAGGTGGGCGACGACCTCGACCAGGTCGGACTGAGCCGCGATGACCGACTCGATGTCCTTGTACGCCGCCGGGATCTCGTCGATCACGCCGGCGTCCTTGCGGGACTCCACGCCCGTGGTCTGGGCGATCAGGTCGTCGACCGTGTACCGGCGCTTCGCCTCGTTGCGGCTCATCCGCCGGCCTGCCCCGTGCGAGGCCGAGTAGAACGACCGCTCCGAGCCGAGGCCGCGAACGACGTACGACCCGGTCCCCATCGACCCCGGGATCAGCCCGAGGTCGCCGCGACCCGCCCGGATCGCGCCCTTGCGGGTGACCAGCAGGTCGAGTCCGTCGAGGTGCTCCTCGGCCACGTAGTTGTGGTGGCACGAGATCGGCTGCTCGAACCGGACGTCGTACGGGAACGAGTCCCGGACCGCCTGCATCACCAGCGCCAGCATGACCGCGCGGTTCCGGGACGCGTACTCCTGCGCCCAGGTCAGGTCCCGGCGGTAGGCGTCCATCTCCGGCGTGCCGGACAGGAACACCGCCAGGTCACGGTCCGGCAGGTCAGCGTTGTGCGGCAGGGTGCGGGCGATCCGCATGTGCCGCTCGGCGAGCTCCTTGCCGATGTTCCGGCTGCCGGAGTGCAGCATCAGCCAGACCCGGTCCTCGTCGTCGAGGCAGACCTCGATGAAGTGGTTGCCACCACCCAGCGACCCCATCTGCTGGTGCGCCTTCTTCTCCCGGTCCTGCACCCCGTCGTGCAGGCTCGAGAACGAACCCCAGAACCGGTCCCAGCCCCGGTCCAGCCCGAGCTTGCGCACACTCACCGGGTCCTCGTGCGCCCGGAACCCGACCGGTACGGCGGCCTCGATGCGGGATCGAATCGCCGACAGGTCGTCCGGCAGGTCCGCGGCCGTCAGTGAGGTGAGCACACCTTCCATCCCGCACCCGATGTCGACCCCGACCGCGGCCGGCGACACGGCCTGGTACATCGCGATCACCGAGCCGACCGTCGCACCCTTGCCGAGGTGTACGTCCGGCATCACCCGAACGCCGTGCACCCACGGCAGCGCCGCAATGTTCCGCAGCTGCTGCAGCGCCTGCGCGCCGACCTCATGCTCCTGCGCCCACATGAGCGTGGAGCTCTTCGCCCCACTGAGCTCAACCGGAAACTCCACGTCCATCTCCCCACTCTCCTCAATCGTCAGCATGCGGTGAGACTGGGATTCGAACCCAGACGTCCGTTGAAGGACCTGCCGTTTTCGAGACGGCTGCCGCTAGGCCTGACACTCGGCTTATCTCACCAGGTCATGTGCGCCGGGTGATCGGCGTACCGCTGCCAGGGCAGGGCTCGAACCTGCGGGACCTCGGGTCAGAACCGAGGGTGGGTCACCGTCGCCCACCTGGCATCGCCCTCCGGCGCGACACCTGGTGGTGCCGCGTCAGAGCGCTATCTCCGCACGCGAGGGGATCCACGGTTGCCACAGCAGTGGCATGCCGGCCTCCTCGGGCGTGCGTGAGCCCTTCTTCTCGTTGCAGGACGCGTGCGCGGCGACGGCGTTCAGCCACTCGCCACGTCCACCGCGTGATCGCGGCACCACGTGGTCCATCGTGGTCGCGCCGGGCTGACCGCAGTACGCACAGGTGTGCTTGTCGCGCTTGAGCACGCCGGCCCGCGTGTACTGCAGGCGTCCGGAGGCGTAGCGCCACTTGGTCACGACGTACCGCACCAGCCGCAGCACGCGGGGGAGCGGGAACGGTCCGATGCTGGCGCCGTCGTGCGCTTCCTCGACGACGGCGACCTCCCGGACGAGCATCCGGATGGCGTGCGGAATCGACACGACGTGCAGTTGCTCGTACGAGGCGTTGAGAACGATCACACCGCTCATGTGGTCCCTCCTCCCTTCCAGTGTGCCCGACAGCGCGTCGCCAGGTCGGCTGATCTCGGTGTGGTCGTGTGGTACGGCCCCGGGGATTCGAACCCCGAACCTCCTGGGTCTGAGCCAGGCGCCTCTACCAGTTGGGCGAGGGCCGCAGGTCTGTCGGTACGGCGGGTCTGCTTTCGGCCGGCCGTGTGGTTGGTCGTGTGGCTTGGTCGTGTGGTTGGTCGTCGTACTGGGGTGTCCGGCGGGGCTCGAACCCGCTTCCTCCGGGGTCACGTCCCGGCGCATCGACCGCTTCTGCTTCGGACACAGCACGCCCGGCAGGACTCGAACCTGCACTCCCCGGCTTCGTAGACCGGTGCTCTCTCCCGTTGAGCCACGGGCGTCCGGTGCCCTGCGCCGGATGTGGTGCGGATTTCCGGCGCAGGGCACGTTCGTGGCGCCCGCTCGGCCGGTAGCTGAGCATCCTGCGGGCGCCTGGTCCAGCTGGAGGGACTCGAACCCCCGTCGTCCTCAACCCAAATGAGGCGGCCTAGCCACTGGCCCACAGCTGGTGACGCCCCCGGGTTGCCCCGGGGACGGTGCCCGGGACACGCCCGGGCGTCCTCCCCGGCGCACGGGCGGCGCCGCAGGGAAGGTCCACCGGGCTTCGGCCGCCCGGCGGAAAATGCGATGAATGTCCAGTTGTCAATTGTTCGGGTCGGTATTCGTGAATACCGCACAAAAGCATCGGTGGAAGGAGTCGAACCCTCGCGGCGCGGGTTTGGAATCCGGCCGGCAACCATTGCTCACCGACGAGGTAAAAGAAAAGAGCCGCCTGACGCCGGACACCCGGCTCAGACGGCTCCCTGGGACGATCTCCCGCTGGAGATCACACAGGTGGGCCGCCCGTACTCGGGATCAGCTCGCTGCCAAGCTGGTGATAAAAGGCGTCTTCACAGACGGATCGGCTATCGCGCACCGGTTGCGGGCACGCCGGCAAGGCAATGGCTCCCCGCCACGCCTGCATCGCGTTCCACTTCCCGGTCACAGCGATCTCCTCGAAGTCTCGTAGTCCCTTGCGGCCATTAGTCTCACCCAAACCCACCAACAAAGTCAACGCATTTCCCATCCCATTTCTTCCCGCCCCATTTCCCACCCCTCCGACGCGCCCCTCACCCGCCGTGGTTCCACCCCGCGCCGCCCACTACAACCCGTGACCCTCCGACCACCGCGCCCCTCCAGCCCTATCCGATTCGGAATCTCCCCCACCCTCCCGCTACACTCTTGCCTCGGCACCCGCCGCCTTAGCTCAGTCGGCAGAGCGTCTCACTCGTAATGAGAAGGTCGTCGGTTCGATTCCGACAGGCGGCTCCACCAGAAGTACGCGCTGACCTGCGCAAACACCGTTCGACGTGGAACCGGGCACCCCGCCCGGTTGCAGTTCGAGTTGCAGTTCGCCCATTTTCACGGCGTACCGCCCCAGAGTGCGCGGCCGATTTGCTGGGCAGCGTCGGCTGCCATCGGTGACGCAACGTGTGTGTATCGCTGCGTCAGTCGGATGTCCGAGTGACCGAGGATCTCCTGGACGATCCGGACGTGCACACCCAGCTCGATCAGCACCGTGGCGGCTGTGTGCCGTCCGTCATGCACGCGGGCATCCCGGACGCCGGCCTCTGCGAGAAGGTCCTTCCAGTCGTCCCAGTCCTTGCGCGGGTCGATCGGTCGTCCATCCGGCTGACAGAACACCAGGTCATGGTCCTTCCACGCGGAACCCGCCGCGAGTCGCTCAGCGTTCTGAGCGACTCGGTGTAACCGCAGCAGGGGCACCAGTTCGGGAGGCAGCGGAACCGTGCGCTTGCTCTTGCCCTTCGGTGGCCGGAACACCAATCCACCAGCACGCCGCTGCGGGCACGTGCTGGCGTGACGCTTGCATCCGTCCGGGCAGAGCCGCTGGGCATCCTTGGCGATGCATCGGTGGCGGCGACCAGAGGTTCGTGCGGCCTTCGGACAGTCCTTCGGGCACGGGCGACGGTGCTTGTTCGCGCCGCAGGCGACGGGATCAACGCAGCCGTGCTGCCACTTGTCGCGCTTCAACTGCCACCAGACGCGCACCTGTCCCGCGTCAAGGTCGACGTACTCCCAACGTAGGCCGATTGCCTCACCCTGTCGGAGTCCCATGGCAAGACCGATCGCCCACCGGGTGCCGTTCCGGCGTTTGGCCGCTGCGGCAAGAATGCTTCGGGCTTCGGCCTGCGTCAGCGGCTTGATCTCGCCGTCCCCGGCGCTAGGCGCGTCGATGAGCTTGGCGACGTTCCGTCCCACCTTGTCGCGCCTGTGCGCGACCTCCAATGCGCGGCTCAGGACGCGATGGACCTTGAGCACTGTCGACTCCTTGCGGCCGGCCAACGCCATGCTGGTGTACAACTCGTCCAGGTGATCGGGGTACAGGCGATCGAGACGGTGCTTGCCGAGGTACGGAGTGACCCACACCCGATTGAGTGACAGGTAGTCGTCGAGAGTGCCTGCTGTCATCTTGCCGGTGGCAACCAGTCGCGGACAGATCGTCTCAAGGTAGGTGATCATCCACTCAGCGACAGTTGGCTTCCGGCCTGGCTTGCTGGTCTTGCCCGCGTCGCGTTCCTGCTCCAGCTTCCGTACCTTCCGCGTGACCTCGGTTTCAGTCGCGCCAGTGCGGTGTCGGCGATCTGGTGATCCGTCCGACTTGACGCCCATCGTCACCCAGCCGTGCCACTTCCCGTCAGTCTTGCTTTCGTAGATCGAACTCCGCAGGTTCGGCTTCCGTGTACTCACTGGGCTACATCCCTTTCAAATTGAGAGCTGACGACATCACGCTGCCGAGTCCTCCAACTTCCTGGCGTACTCGCGGATCGCGTCCACAGATACGCGGCGCGAACGTCCAATCAGCACAGAAGGAACTGATCCATCCGCAATGAGCTTGAACATCTGTGTACGTCCAACGCTCAACGCCTTCGCAGCTTCCTCGACCGTCATCAAGATCCGCATTTCGGGCACCTGGTCACCTCCTCTCGTTGACGCTTACGTGTCAGTCGTTGTCCTCAGCAAGCAGCTCCTTGACGAGGCGTCGGTGTTCGCGGGCTTTGGCTGCGGCGGTGTTGGCGAGCAACGCGTCACCGATGGTCCGCCAGCCGGTGGCGGCGTAGGTGAAGTTGCCGACGACGAGGGTCGTTTCGGTGTCGTCGGTGTGGTCTTGGGTCCGGTGGTGGTCCCGTCGCCAGTTCGCCCGCGCTTCACGTAGCGCCTTGAGGGTGGTCGAGTACTGCCGCGACTTGGTGGAGAAGTGCCCGCCGAAGCCGAGCATGTGTGCCCAGCGCTGGAGTCGCCGGTACGACAGTCGTCCCGAGTTCTTCGCGGCTTCCTCGAGGTCGAGGTCTGAGCCGGGTCGTCCGAGTCGCCAGCAGGCGTCAACCAATCGGCCGGCGTGGCTGTGCTGGTTGGCGTAGCGGTTGACGGTCGCGTTGGTGAGGCGGGCCGATGAGTGGCCGGTGGCTTCGGCGCCCTTGGTGGCGTACTTCGCAAGGTATCCCGCGACTGCAGTCTCGGTGATCTGTCCGTCAACGGCTTGTCGGACGGGACGTACGTCGAGTTGGGTCCCCCACTCGATCAGCCAGCCAGCGGGGTTGTCGGGGTGCGGCAGCGACCGGAAGCGGGTCCGCTCGACGGCTGTCCGTACGGCGTGATGCACCAGCGCATGGTCGGCTGACAGATGCGGCACCATGGGGCCGTGCAGGCCAATTAGGCGTTCCTCCGTGCACCGCGGGCACAGTGGTTGGCCGACAGCCGGATCGTCCGGAGCGTGCTTGATGCGGCACTCGATGACGACGCCGTGCGGGCAGGCCTCAGGATGTCGCTTGGGCATGCAGGCCAGGTGTCGTCCGGTCTTGTCCGAGATCCGGTGACGGTGAGTCTCGCGGCCGGTGATTGCAGTGGTGCCGTCGAGGCGGACGAGGGCGTGAAAGTGGGCGACTCCGCGTGCCTGCATTTCGGCGACCTTGCCGTACGACAGCTTGACGGTGATCCCGTGTCGGCGGCCCCAGGAGCGCAAGATGTCCTTGGCGCGTTCCATGGTGCGTCGCCACAGCTCGCCCGAGAGGGCGTTCCAGACGACCTGGTGATCGTGGTCGTAGCAGTCCAGGCACAGCGGAGTGCCGAGGATCTTCTCGCCGTCGTGGTGTGTCTGGTGGCAGCGCAGGTCGATGCCGTGCGGACAGAGTTCAGGTTTGCGGCGTGGGCGGCAGGTCTGATTCCGGAGTTGGCCGTCGCGGCCGCGGTGCTTACGAGCGGAGTGGACCGGACCGAACGACGGGGCGGTGAAGGTGACGAAGGCGCACGGGTGCTCGGCGACTGAGGCCGGGATGCCTTTGCCGCCCTGGAGACCGGCCAGGACGAGTTGGTAGGTGTCACCCCGGTAGACCTCCGCACAGGCGGGGCAGACGGCGGCGCGGCGGTTCCCGCAGGCCTTGTAGATGACGCCGTCGGGCATGTCGTTGGTCTGCCGGGTGGAGATGATCCGCCCGGTGCGTTCGGACACGACGTGAGACTCACCGCGGAGTTGGATCGGGCGGACGCAGCCGCCGGCCGATTGGGTGTGGTCGAGCCAGGCGGTGTAGTCGGCGGTGGTGGCGGCGCGAGCAACGGCTTCTTCGAGCCCCGAGGCGGGGTTGTAGCGCTTCCCAGGATCGAGGGTGGGGCGCTGCGTTTGGATCACAATGAGCGGGTCTTGGAGGCCGCTCACGGCGTCCACTGCAGCAGGGATGTCGGTGTGGGGCATGAGTGGCCTCCTTTCGATGTATCCGGGGTGGTTGGGCCGAGAGATCTCGGCTCGGTGGTCCGTTGACGCGTAGGTGTCAAGCGACGACGGATGGGGCGGGTTCGAGTGCTGGGGTGCCGAACAGGTGGTAGCCGCAGCCGAGGCAGTAGCGACCGACAACGCGGTACGGGTCGGGGTCAGTGGCGGGGTTGATCAGGACGATGAGGGCATAGTCGTCACCGGGTTCAAGGACGGTGGGGCACCAGTCGTGTCCGCCGAGGTGCTCGGCGGCGACCCAGTCGCACAGGAAGGTGCTGTCGGCAACTTCGAGGTGAGCGGTGATGTTGGCGTAGGCGTTGATGTCGACAGTGGTGTCGGTGTCGGTCATTGCTGGTGTCCCTTCGTGGGTTGGGTGTTCGGAGTTCGCCCTCGACCCCGGTGATTTCTCGCCGGGGACGGGAGCCAGCCTCGAACCGGTGTTACTCGTCGGGTTCGAAGGTGGAGTCGCAGACGCCGCAGGTGATCTCGCCTTCTGCGAGGACTGCTTTGGCGACGCGGATGCGGCGGGGGCACTGGCATGCGCAGGCCACCGCGTTGTTGTTGGTCTTCTTGGCCTGACCCCCGGTCATTTCGGGGTGGCGGTAGGCGATGAGCGCCTTCTTCAGGTCGGTGAGAACGCTCTTGTAGGTGGTCGCTGTTTCCTTGCGGAGGGTGCAGGGCGACCAGCCGATGCGCGGATCTTTGGTGGCGTCGAGACCGAGCTCGGAGGCGAGTTCGGCGAACTTCTGGTTGTGCCACCGGCCCTGGCGGCTGGTGTCCTTGATGTCGCGGACATCAGCGAGGGCGTGTGCTGCTTCGTGCAGCAGGGTGGTGAAGACTTCCTCGACGGGTCGTTTGAGTCCTTCGCCAGAGATGAGGACTTCGGCCAGGCGCTGCTCGCCGTGTTGCCACCGCACGGGTGCGAAGTGCCCGTACTTGGCATGCTTGGTGGCAGTGCCGGAACCGACGATGATGACAACGGCGGGGACTTCTTTATGGTTGGCGCGGATCGCTGCCCAGGAGGTTTCGAGGGCTAGGACGAGTTCCGCGGTGGTGTACTGGTCTTGACGCTTACGTGTCAGTCGAGCGGTGGGCGAGCCGGTCCGGGTCTTGGGAACCGTGGCCTTCTTGGCCCGCTTGATCGTGACCGAGACCGCGGGATGACTGCCCCCGGTGCTGAGTTCCTTCAGCTTGTTGCGTACGGCAATCAGTGAGGTGTAGCCGTGGGCGCGTCCGCCTTCGGTGGCCCGAACTTGGTCCATGTGGGTCTGGACCGACGTATGTGCGGCGGTGGGTGTGCCGTTGTAGACGGCGGTGGTCTTGGTCACCGTCCAGCCGGTTATGCCGGACAGCGCGGTGGTGTTGTGGTTGGTTAGGCCGGTGAGCTTGGTGGTGGTCGCGGGCTTCGCGGCGACCGGTGCCAAGGTGGCCGGCGCTTCGGTGAGGCCTTGGCTGTTGGTACTCACTGGATGCCTCCTATCCGGCGTAGCTCGGTGGAGTTGCGGAAGCAGGCGGGTGACCATATGTAGCCGTCGCCGTGCTCGACGAGTTCGGGTGCGTCGATGACGATGTGCCATTCGTCGGGTCCGCATTGACCAAGGACGGTTCCCCGTAGCCAGGGCCACTCGTCGTACGGCGGGAATGGGTCGTCGGTCAGGGGGTACGGCGTCCAGACGGCGGACTCCTCCGGGAAGCGTCCGTCGTTCGTTTCGTAGAGGCTCATGGCTGGTCCTCCGTCCATTCATTGGGGATGTAGACCTGATCTTGGGTCCAGGTGTCGGTGTGGGTGGCGTGGGTGACCTGGTGGTCTTCGAGGAGCGCGCGGGCTTCGTACAGTGCGTCGATCAGGTGGCTGATCGCGGTGACGGAGCCGGTGACGAGCTCGATCTCGATCGGTGCGTTGCCGAGGTCGATCACGACCCGAGGTGTCTGGCCATTGCAGGCGAGGTTGATGCCGGCCACTGAGTCGTCGGTGAAGTCGTAGCCGACGATGATGCGGTCTTCGCGTTCGTCGCCGGATGCGTCGTAGTAGGTGGTCATGACGCCTCCTTGGCCACGTAGGCCTGCTGCCAGTTGCCGTTGTGGCCTTGACCGTTGCGGAGTGCGGACCAGCACACACCGCAGCGGTGGGGTTGGTTGGGTGAGTAGGCGAAGGCTCCGCAGTCGTGGAGCCAGCCGAGGTTTCCGTTGGCGTCGCGGACGCTGGTGAAGGCGTCGGCGGGAACGGGTTTGATGGTGATCATGCGGCCCTCCGGAGGTGAACGGCGCGGCGGACGATCTGGTTGACGTTGTGGTCGTTGAGGAACGCCGTCTTGAGACGGCGCGGGAATCCGCCTTCGGCACGGAGCAGTCCGACGCCGAGGGCTTCGGGTTCAATGTCCACGGCCGTGTGACCTTGGGAGGCCCAGCCGGTGCCGAGGATGATGTCCGAGCTGGAGTCGGTGGCGCAGCGGAACGCGAGCCGGTACCCGAACAAGTCCCGCAGCGAGGTCGGCACGATGTCAGCGCTCGGGCGCTGCGTCGAGGCGACCGTGATGATGCCCGCGGCCCGGCCACGAGCGACGATGTCCCGCACCAGGGTCCGGAACTCTTCCTGCTGTTCCTTGGTGCCAACGGTGACGGTGAAGTACGCCAACTCATCAATGCAGAGGAGCTTGGCGCGGAACCCGTCGCCAGCAACGATCTTCTTCCGGCCAGTGCGGGCCAGGTGCAGATAGCGCCCATCCAGGTCCTTCTGGAGTTCGCGCAGGACGCGGAGCGCCTTGGCCATGTCGTTGCCAACGAACTCTTTCGCGACCGGTGCGTAGGGCAGCAGTTCGACGATCTTGCCGTCGATCAGGATGAGATCGACATCGGCGCAGAGCGCGGCGTGGGCGACCATATTGCCTTGGGCAACGGACTTGCCCGCGCCGGGTTCGCCGCCGATGAGGATGTTGCGGTACATCAAGGTCACGCGGACGCGTTTGCCGCGTGTGTCGAGACCCAGGTAGACCGGGTCGTAGATGGACAGCGCACCTTTCGGTGCGGGGGTGACCCCCGGCGTGCGCCGGGGGAACACCGATTTCGGTTTGAAGCTAGACATAGTCGGACACGTCTTCTCCGTTGGCGCCCAAGATCACCGTCTGGTTGTCGCCGACAGCGGCGGTGAGCTTGGTTTTCGATGTCTTGGTGCGGGTCTCACCAGCGGTGCCGGACTTGGCCGGCGGTTGCGGGGTGGACTCGTCAGGGGCGTTGTCCGGCGCGAGGAAGGCCATGACAGCGTCGTCGGCGACTGCCGCTTCGGGCATGTCGCTGGTGTCGTTGAGCAGTGGTGACGTGATGTGTGTCTTGGACAGCGGGTCGCGGCGGTTGATCTCGATGCGCACGACGGCGGCGTTGCGCTTGGAGCGCGCGATGACTGCTGAGCGTGCCCAGCAGGCCGACGCGATGGTTTCGGCTTTGTTGTCGAGGTCTTCCATCGACAGGCCGGGACGCATCCACAGCCAGACGATCTGGCCGGTCTTTGTGGACAGGCATCCGAAGATGAACGGCAGGTTCCCTGAGTAGTTCAGGGTCCGCATCTCGACCAGACAGGCGCGGAGCCGGTGCCGGGTGATGACACACCAGATCCGGTTCAGGACGAACCGGCGTAGCGGGTTGTCGGTGACGATCCAGCCGCACAGGACGATGATCAGCAGGGCGTCGAGCCACAGCGGGTTCGACTGGAAGTAGCCGGTGATCGCCTCGCCGTGGGCGATGGTGATGTAGGCGATGCTGGCCAGGACGAACAGTTCCCAGCGCCAGCGCCAGACCGCGAGCAGGAACTTGACCGGCGTCGACTGTGACGGCCGGGTGATCGTTTCGATGGTTCCGGTGGCGGTGCGTCCGCGGCCTGCTCGACGTGTCGAGCGCGTGCGGGTAGATTTGGGCATGACAAGACCTCCCGATCAGGGGGTTGAGTCAGGAAAGACACCAAGCCGGGACAGGTTTCCTAGGCCGAAGGCCCGACTTGGCGTCTCGTTTCCAGGGAGCGGCCCTTTCGAGGGCCGTTCTTGGTTTCCAGCGGTTGTTCTAGTGGTTGTTGAGCGGTGTTGACACGTAGGCGTCAGCTGCGGTGGCTTCGCTCGAAGCCGACTTCCACACGGCGTATGCGTAGTCGCGTGCGGCGTACAGATCGAGGCGACGATCGGTGGCCTCGCGGTACAGGTCCAGCAGTTGCCAGAACGCCTCCGAGGCGTACACGGCGGTGACATCGTTGCTGATCGCAACGACAGGTTCAGCCCTGTTCAGGCTGTCGGCGATGGCCTTGTCGAAGAAGGCGATCACCAGTTCGATCTCGATGATTTCGTTGCACTTGGCCACGTACTCGGACCGTGCTTGATTCGCTGTGACGGTTCGATCTTCCATCGGTTGCGACATGACTACCCCCTAGCTGAGCAGTACACGAATCACGGGACGAGTGGAGAACTACTTCGCAGAACCCGACGCGGCGTTGAGGCTCTTGGCCTTGTACGCGACACCGTTCCGCCCGTTGGTGGCCCACGGCATGGCCTCCAGCTCGACCGGCACGACGACGGAGCCGACGTTGACCTTCGGCATGGCATTGCCCGCCAGAGTCACGTTGATCACCTCGCCGCCCGTCTCGTCGAGCGCCATCACCTGAACCGACCAGAGCAGCTCGTTGGTGTTCCGATCAGCCTTCTGCCGGCCGTTCTGGTCCTTCTTCTCCTCCACACCCTTGGTGACCGTGAACGTCTTGCCCGTGGTGTCGATCTGCAGCTTCATGAGGAATCGCCCCTTCTAGGCGTCCGACCCGCTCCCGTTGAGCGAGTGTTCTAGTTCGAATACTAGAACACCTTGGTCGAGCAGGCAAGCACCAAGAGCGATCAATTGATAACTGGTTGTTGACGCTTAAGTGTCAACGCGAGACGCGGGTGGGGGAGTCGCCGAGTCGGCCCCGATAAGTCACGCGCCCGAAGGTGATGCTCTCGCCGTACTCCAACACCTCGCCGGTGTCGTCGTAGATCCAGTTCCGTCCGACCATGATGAGAGCACCTTCATCTAGGCCGAGCCTGTCCGCCTGCTCAGCGGTCGCAGTTGCCGGCTCGAACTGGTCTTGCCACGCGTCGACCTCACGCTTGAGGATATTCGCGATGTACGCGAATGTGCCTTCTTTGATCCGCTCGCCACTCAGAAGCAGCGGCGCCTTCTCGGCTAGGTATCCGCGGTAGTACGACGTGGAAGCGGAGGCCGGCTTGTCGTCTGACCGGTAGGTCGTCCGGACTCGGCGGATCACAGGGGCACCAGGCTTAAGGCCCAGAGCGTCGGCCACCTGGTCTGACGCCTCGGTCATGACGGCTTCGGTGATCTTCGCATAGCTGCCGGTGGGATAGATCTTGCCGGTACGCCGGGAGTTGTCGACGCGGTCGTTGGCAGCTCGACCGCGCTCCTCCTCGGTCGTCACGATGCTTCCCACGCCACGCTCAGGCTTGATGTATCCCTCGGCGCGCAGGGTGGATAGTGCGCGCTGTGCAGTAGCGATAGCGACACCGTAGTCACGCATCAGCGACCGCACAGACGGCACCAAATCGCCAGCCTGCAACTCACCGCTGGAGATTCGGGTACGAATCTCGGTGGCGATCTGCTGATACGGCGGAGCAGGGCGCTCCAACTTCGGGGGCATCGCTAGACCTCAAGCTCTCCAATCGGTGTTCTAGAACACCGCTAGCATAAGCGAACGCGACGGCTGCGGTCTAGTAATCGTCCCGCGCGTTGACCCGGTCAATGCCGCCGTAGCCGGTTGCAGCGACAGAACGAGCGATCTCGGTGTCATGAGGGTCTGGCTCGATGCCCCGCTCATTGGCCGCCAGCAGGCGCTTGTGCACCTTCTGCAGCTCCAGCACGTCAGCCAGCCGTGCCTCTTGGATCTCGTCCCAGGTAGCCATAGTCAGTCCCACTTCAGACCAGTGATGCGCTCGTACATGGCAACGTAGCGAGCCCGGGTCTCGTCAACGACCGCCTGGGGGATCTCAGGACCTGGAGGAGTCTTGTCCCACGTGCCCAGGTCACGAGCCCAGTCGCGCACGAACTGCTTGTCGTAGGAGATCTGTCGCTGTCCCGGCTTCCAGTCCTCGTCCCGCCAGTACCTCGAGGAATCCGACGTCAGAACCTCGTCCGCCAGGACCAGTGTGCCGTCCTTCGCGAGCCCAAACTCGAATTTCGTGTCCGCAAGATGTACCCCGCGACCATCGGTGATCGCCGTAGCGCGCTTGAAGAGCTCTAGCGTCTTTGCCTTCAGCGTTCCTGCGAGCTCCGACCCAACAGCGTCCGAGACCTCATCGAAGGTCATCGGCTCATCGTGCCCATCCTCAGGAGCCGTCTTGGTTGTCGGCGTGAACACCGGTTCCGGGAGCTTGTCGCCTTCGAGCAGCCCAGGCTTGATCTCGACTCCGGAGATCTTCCCGGATTCCCGATAGGCGTCCCATCCGAGGCCAGCCAAGTAGCCGCGGGCAATGCACTCAACCTGAACGATGTCGACCTGCTGGCAACGCACAGCGCGGCCCTCGAATTCGGCCGGCACATCGGTTGCGGAGATGACGTGGTTAGGCATCACGTCAGCGAGCTGCTCGAACCACCACAGCGACAGACTCGTCAGCAACTTCCCCTTGTCAGGGATCGGCGTCGGCAACACCACGTCATAGACCGACACCCGATCAGTCGCAACCAGGATCACCTCCCCCGGGCGATCGCTGTACACATCCCGAACCTTGCCCCGATGCAGCAGCTCCACGGCACTGTTCTAGCACACTGCGCAGAGCCAACTAGATACGGCCAGCTGCGATGAGGCGCGACACGACTACCGCGACGCCTCAGTTCGCCATGCATTCCTGATGCTCACGGCGACCTTTGACAGGTCCACGCCGTCATCGGCAGAAGAGTCCGGCCAGATCGTGCCGAACCGATCGTCTGACCATCTCGGCACTAGGTGTAGATGCAGATGAAAGACACTCTGCTCTGCGGCGGCACCTTTGGAGGTAATGAGATTCATGCCATCCGGCGATAGAGCTGACTCGATCGCGCGCCCAACTGTCACGCAGTGCCCCGCCAGGCCAGCAGCCAGTTCTGGCGAGGCCTGCCAGAGATCGCTAACGTGAACTCTCGGAATGACCAGCGTGTGGCCGATCGTCGCCGGGTGCAGGGGAAAGAATGCGAGCCAATCCTCACCCTCTGCGATGATCTGGGACGGGCTTTCCTGGCCCTGTGCGATGCGGCAAAAAGCGCAATCATCTAGCCCATCCGACTCGGCGGTCACCGGCCTGCTGTTGCCGCCGCCTTCTCGATCCACGCCGCCATATTAGCGTAACCGCCGTCGTTGTTCCACCGATAGAAGTCATATCCTGCTGGCATGCTGCCGCAACAATCGGTCGTCAGACCATTAAGGTCCTTAATCTTCGAGATATCGATTCCGAGTAATCCATGACCAAGGTACTCACTGCGTTCAATTTCGTACTTGACCCAGCGACTCTGGTTTGTGTGCGCACCGACCAATACGACGGTAACTGAGGTGCCATCCATCTGCTCGTCAATCCAGCGCCTAATTGCGGCGTCGCCGTTCCTCTTCAACTTCTCGAATTCGGCGGCGTCGATAAACCCCCGCGCCGACCGATCTTGCGTGATCCAGCTGTTCCTGACCACCATTGCACGAGAAACGTCGTCGTACTTGAAGCTAAAGAATGTGCGCCTAGCCATTAGCTACCTTTCGGAAATAGATGACCGCGATCAGGTCAATCGCTATTATCGCCCCGTAGAATAGGACTAGATGCCACCGCAGCATCGTTCGAAGCCACTTTCGGAACGCCTTCGTCTTGTCTACGGACATCACGTAATCAACGGGTTGCGAAGCTGGCGCTTCGGCAACCTTGTTATGCAGGGCGACAAAGCCGCGCTCAAGCCAGAGATAATATCCATCCATCGCCCAGAACAGCATCGTGGACATTACCGCGAACACCAATAGCGCGCGCCTGTCACCGACGGCTGCAAATGCCGCGAGACCGCTCGCGAGTGAGACAGCCCATCCTTTGAAGAGGAACGAATTCTTGGACATTCGGATGATGCTGCCCTGGATGAACTCAAGATGCTTGACGCGTGCCTCACTGAAGTCTTCTTCAGGAGGGGGGCCGTTCTTATCTGACTCGCGCAGTGCCCGAGCGAGGCGGCGGATGACCGAGCTATCGTCCATTTACGATCCGCCGAAACGATGACGTGGCTCTTCCCAAGTCTGCGAGGGATTTCCACTCCAGGATGCCGGCAGGTCGACGGACCACATATGGGACCTGGCGACCGTCGCTCTGCAACTCTTCGATGCGTGGGTATAGGCCAAGGTATTCTTGACCACTAGGCCTCGCGGAAGCTGAACTGACCAGCGGCATGATTGCAATCGCTTGACCGCTGCGGTGCCCATCGAAGTAGCCGAGTTCCCACGGCATCCACTTGGAGGTTGTCGATGACTCTGAGTGCGCATAGACCAGCGACAACGACTGGTTCATTCTGGTTCGGAGAAGATTCGCGGTCTCAGGCGTCACCGCGCTGCGATCCAACTGTGCGTCGTCGATCCAGTCGACGTACACAGACCGTCCGGTTTTCTCAAGAATCTTCTTGACGCCGAGAATGACTTCTGCATCGCGAAAGCTATGACTAAGAAAAATGTCATACTGATCGAACCTGGCGGATTTTCGAAGAGCTTCCTGAACTCCGCCGTGGACCAAGGAACCAGCTCTGCGGCCTTCGGCCCTGACCTGCGCTTCCGTGTAAAACGTCACCAGCAATCCCCCTGCAAATTTTCAGCCATCAGTTCCCCCCGATGACTCAGACCTCAGATGCTAGCGCATGCCGCTCTACCGCGGCGGACGAAACGCTTCATGCGTGCCGGGTGCCGCCGGTGATCACCGTCTGACAAGTTTCTCTACGTCTTCAAGACGGGCCCCTTCAGGGCCCGAAAGCGCGCCGCCACCACAGGGCGGGCCGCCTGCCCGCCACTCCGCTTCGCTGCGCTCTGGGCGCGTCCCTTGGCTTGGCGCGCACGTGCCAACAGGGTGCCGGGTCGAAGACAGCAGACCTCGCCATCAACGCTCGACACCCTGTCGGTGCACCACTCGCCGGAAAGGCCGGCTACCGCCTCGCGCCGGTTGCCCAAGCCGCCCGCCTGTCCGTGGGTTCCCGCATCGCCCCGCTAGCAATCATGGAAGGGACGGCACGGCACGGCACGCGTCAAGGCAAGTCGCTCCGCTCCACTCGCAAGCTCGACCTTGACCCGCACCGCACCGCACCTAAGGTCGGCAGCTATCGGGGCGACGCGGGAGGTCTGCCCGTGCGCTTGACGCGTACGTGTCAAGCGTCCTCAGAGACGTAGGGTCGATCGCGTCCGCATCAGGCTGGTTCGACCGGCTCGCGCATTGTCCATTCGAGCGGCAGCGCCGCGAACCACATCACATCGATGCGCTTGCCCTGCCACACGCTGTGTGCGCGCATCGTTCCCTCGTGCACGAACCCCGCTCGGTGGGCCACGGCAGCTGATGCTGCATTATCCGCCTCGACGGTCAGGAAGGCGCGAGCTGCGCCAAGCTCGAACAACCAGCGCGTGAGCAGAACCACCGCGCGAGTCGCGTACCCTCGCCCTCGCGCGCTAGGCCCGATCCAGTAGCCGAACTGCGCTACATCTGCCTTCGACCAATCATCGACGCCGCAGCAGCCGACCAGGCCACCAGAGGCTGCGTCCGTGATCGCGAATGCAACACCAGATGGTGGCTCCGCCGCGCCGAACGCCCGCCACCTCGACGCGAACTCGTCGATGATCGCTTCAGCGCCCACGATCGAAAGCGGCGGAGCCGGCCGTCCGAGTCGATCGTGAGCCCCGTTGTAGCGTCGAATCGCTGGATCGGCGAATGCTTCCACCATGAACCCGGCGTCATCTCTCGACCACGGCCGTAGGGTGACGACGCCATCCGACAGCGACACCACCGGGATGTCGGCATCCGCTGCGCGCACGTCTATCGGCTCCGTTCGTTCCGGATTGACCCTCCACATGTCGAACCCGGACATTACCCCGACCCGTCTTGGCATGCGAGCGTTCGCGAGACGCGCCAAGCTTGAGAACAGGTCCGGCGAGGCCACCGCTCCAGACCCTGGCCTGAGCCACAGCGAACTGCGGGAGGAGAGGAGTCGGCAAGGCCAGCGGACCGCCCACGAGCCGGTTGCATTACCAGTTGCAGTACGCCGCCGTTCGTGATCGTTCGCGGAAGGTCGATCGCCTTGTAAATAAGGCATTGCGAACCACTGCGAACAGACGCGAACGATGGTCATCAGCACTCGTAATGAGAAGGTCGTCGGTTCGATTCCGACAGGCGGCTCCACCAAACTCCCAGGTCAGAGGCCAGTTTCCTCGCCCGGGGGTTCTTCGTTCCAAGCCGCGTGGCGTGGTTCGTGGCGCGAAGCTGCTGACCATGTCCGCGGCATGGCGAAGGGTAATGGCAAGAAGCGCCAGCCCGGCCGCGATGAACCGCTGCCGTCGGGGGTCCATCAGGGTGCGTGTCTACGCGGGGATAGATCCGGTGAGGAACACCGTCAGGTACCTACGCAAGACCGTCCCGCCCGGCCCGGACCAGAAGAGGGTTGTAGTACGCGTGCCCGGCGTCCCGGTTGCAATGCTCGCACGGAGGCTGACGAGAACGGTGGCGAACCGATTCGGACGTCGGCAGACGTGCCCGCTACGCAGGCGATCGCCGCCTTCTCTGCTGCACTCGCGAGGACTGGTGACGGGTGCCGGCCGGGCTGCGGGACCATGCCGACGACCAGCTCGGCCGCCGGATACCGCAGGCGGCACCGGCGCGACCAAACCGTCGCAACGGAGGGCGGCTGGCCGGACAGCCCGGAAGACGAACCCCCGTGCCCGACAGGGGCCGGATCTGATTCCTTTGCACGGCTCCACCAAGACAGGGGACCGCGACCTGCGGCGTGCTGCCGAGGGCAACCGTCTCACCTACGTACGGCGAGTCGTCGCAGTCGGCCTTGTTGTTCACCTTCACGTTACTCGTGGTGTCGCCATCGGCCGCGTGGTTCGCCGGCACCGTCTCGGTGACGGCGTACGTGCCGACCAGCAGACAGTCGACGCACGGTTCTCCGTGAGTGCATACACAGAGCCCAAGGCGTGGGCCTTGGGCTCTGTGCTGTTGCTGTTTCGTTGGTTGCGGCCGACTGGCCTAACCGCCGATCAACGGTCGATCACGGGTCGATCACGATCGTGCAGACGACGGTACGCGGCGACGGGTCGATCCGGATGCCCTCGTGGGTCACCGAGTCGTCCCAACCGGTTGCCGGCGTCGTGTCCGCAGTCGTCCCCGTGTTGGTGCAGACGATCGACGTCGCGCTGGTCTCCCCAGAGCCACCGTCGCGGAAGTTCACCTGGATGTCCGCGAGCGGCGGATCGGTGAACGTCACCACTGCAGACCCCGTTGGCGGGCTGTCGGTGCAGTTGGTCCCTGCGACCACGGTGACGGTCTCGGGGCCGGGGTCCGTGGGGAGGCCGTAGCCGGGCGGCGCCGATGTCTCGGTGACTTGGTAGTCACCCTGGAGAAGCCCGGAGACACACACCTCGCCGACGGTGGGATCCTCGTCCCCAGCACCGTTGTCCGTGACGCTGGAGCCGTCATACGAGAACACGGCACCTGCCTGGGTCACCGGTCCACCCTTGGTGCTGTTCTTCAGGATCTGTAGAGCCCCGACCTGCAACGTGTTGGTGTAGGTGCAGTCGATCGTGTCCAACGGATTGAGGTTGAAGCTGGCCGTCCGGGTGCCCTCGTTCTCAGTGACGGTCGAGCCATGGGAAACGTCCGAAGCCGAGCAGTCGATATCGGTCAGCACGAAGTTCGGACCCGGGTCCGTCTCGGTGACGCTGTAGCTCCCCGTTTGGACCTCATTGCCGTAATCCTGGGCCTCGCCATTCTTCAGGTCGAAGGTCGCCGGGTCCAGGCCGCCGGTCGTCGTGTAGGCGAAGGTCGTGTCGGTGGGATCCGGACTCGGGACGGTCACCTTGCGGATGATTACCGAGCCACAGTTGGTGATGTTGATATCCCCAGGCCCGACCAGATCCTTCATCTGCGCCTGAGCGGAGTTGCCGGACGACCGGCTGACGGCGAAGGTCTTGCCGAATCCGAGGCAGACGCCCGGCTGGAACACACCGGCGTCGGTCAGGTTGATGATCGCCTCACCGAACTCGTTGGTCCCAAGGGTCGAATCTACCGATGTCGTCGCCGGCGGCGGCGGCGGCGTGTTGGCATCCAACACCGAGCCTGTCGTGTTGACCTTGGCCTCGGCGAAGCCGCTCGCGGTCAGGTCGGCGGCCGTTCCCCAGCACGGCGGGCTGTTGGTGCTGACCTCGCAGGATCCGGACGTCACCCAACGGCGCAGCGTGATTCTCGGGATGTCGGTGGTGCCGCCCTCGAAGTCGTACACGATCAGCATGTCGCCGGCGGTACGTTGCACAAGGCCGTCCGAGCCGGCCGGACACGGGGTGCTGCCCTGGTTGAACTCGAAGCCGATGTGGGCCGACGGGGAGGTGGTGTTCTGTGGGATGCGCACCCAGGACAGGCCGAGGAATACATCGCCACCCACGGTGTTGCTGGTCACGTAGACCCGTTTGAGGTCGTCCTTGTTCGGCGCCTTGGCACCACCCACAGTTGCACAGTTGTCGTCCTGCTTCGTCCCGCCGGCGAACGCGGAGTCGCTGGTTGTGGCTTGTGCGTCCTCCAGGCCGGTGAACGCCCAACCCGCAACAGTCTTGACGGCCGTTCGGCCCGGTGCGGTGCCTAGCCAGGTAGTCGGATCGAAACTGTTCCAATCGAAGTTGATTGGTGCCGCCGGCGCCAGGTTGCCGTCGTCGCCCTCGAATCCCGCCGCAGTCGAGACGGGACCCGCAAACGCCGGCGACGATGTCGCTACCAGACCGAGTGTTGCCAGCGATACGACTGCCAGCCCGATGATTCCGCGCCTGTGCCGTAGCCCCCGACGGTGAGCGTGCTCACCGCTATTACGTTGTCGAATCATGCTGATGCTTCCCCCTTCGATTCGTCGATCCCCCGAGTCGAGGCGGCCGCTCCGCGAACCGTCTTGTCACACGTGTCGACCTGTGCACAGCGAGACACAACCGGTCGAGCCGGCTATGCCGCAGGCGCGTCGGCGGCGACCTTGGCGGACCCGGTCCGGCGCGCAGGACTGCGGGCGAGCGGTTACTCCACCGTTCGCTGAAATGTTCGAACTCCCCCACTGCATCCCCCACGACAGAACGAGTCACCCATACACATCAAGCAACTAGGGCGCTGACTGAATCGACCTATGCACGTGCGCGGGAGCGGCAACGACTCGGCTGGACATCAGGACGTCACAGTCAATGCCCGTCAGCGTTCGCCGCGGTCGACTGCCTGCAGCGCGCACGCCGAAGCCAAGCGATGGGTACATGTCTCCCCCTCAGGAGAACCGGCTCACCGGGCCTGGACCGGCCCGGCGCGGCTCCTTCGTGGCGCCGCGGATCGCGCATCCCTCCCCCACAGACCATCCCCCCGGAACGCCGCCGCGCGGCGTGGGATCCACGGCACCTGAACCCGTGCTCAAAAGCTACCCCTGTGAGTCTCGTATCACAATTGCCTAACAACAGTTGACCTTGCGGAACATCTCCGCTGCGCGCAGTGATGTCAACGGACATCGGGACTTCCCTGTGGGCGGACAGTCGATCTCCCTGTCCGCAGACAACTGATCACCTGGGTGGGGGTTGGTTCAGGGGCATTACTCCTCGTCCGGCGGTGGCCTCGGACAGGCGCAGTGAGGTGCCCTCGGTGAGCACGACGTGGGCGTGGCGGAGCAGTCGGTCGACGGTCGCGGTGGCGAGCGTCTTGGGCATGATGGTGTCGAATCCGGACGGGTGCAGGTTGGATGTGACGGCGATGCTGCGGCGTCCGTAGGCGGCGTCGACGACGCGGTAGAACGCCTCGCCGGCGGCTTGCCCGGCGGGCACCATGCCGAGGTCGTCGATCACGATGAGCTCGGCTCGGGAGTTGACGATGGTCTTGTCCACCGCTCCATCGACGGTGGCGCGGCCGATCGCGGCGGTGAGGACCTGTTCGACATCGGACCGCCGGCTGGCCCCGTCCCGCTGGCCGCTCGATTGTCCGGCCACGACGACACACGTCAAGAGCGCTCCGCGTCCTACGGATCGGCAAGCCGACTGCTGACGTGCGCTCAACCCGCAGCCACACATGGTCGTGCCCTCTACGTGCCTTGACCGGTGGTCATCTGCGGTCACCGGCGGGCTGCTATGGGGATTCGTTTCAGGCGTCGAGACCATGTCCATGCAGGCGGTCGGCCGCACTTCCAAACTGGCTAGCCACTAACAGCGGACTTGAGGCCGGACGTACGTGGTCGATCGCCGCAGCCCTAGGGTGGTCGACACGTGTGGCATCATTCGTGGCACGAAATTGTGGATGCTCATGGGGAATCTCGCGCTTGCCGGGTGCGGCCGTGTGGCTGGAAGCGCTGGTAGAGAGCGGACGCGACGACGAAGTTCTTACTCGTAATGAGAAGGTCGTCGGTTCGATTCCGACAGGCGGCTCCACCAAACCCCAGGTCAGAGACCACTGTCTGAGGCTGGGGGTTCTGCAATTTGGACCCCTGTCTCCTTCGAGGCCCCGATGTGCTCGGCGACCTTCTGGCGGCATCCCAGAGGTTCTGGTCGATCAGGTGTCCATGGAGGTCCATCGTCGTCGACGCGGTTGCGTGACCAAGGCTGCGTTGCACCACCTTCGGGTCAGCGCCTGAGCCCAGCCAGACAGGGAGACGGGACAGGCGTGGAGACCGGTGCAGTCATCGCGCCTACACGTTCCAGGAGACAACGACAAGGGAACCGAGTACGAGACCTAGGTACCAACCTACGGTTACTCCGACCGCAGAGCTCGCAGCCCACAGCCGAACGCGCCGTATTGCGCAAAGACCAGTCCCGACGACAGCGGGCGTCACGAGCGGCAGATAAAACTCCACCACGGCGGTGTCGGCAGGCGTGACGAATGTGTGCAGGACCAGGACAATCCCCGTCAACCAGCAGGCAGTCATCCCGAGAACCATGCCCGCCGCCATGAACCCCGGTTCTTTCAACCACCTCGGGTCCGTCGACGGCTCGTGCATGCAGCACACCGTCTCACATCGGGACCGGCTGCACCGGACATGGCGGGTGGGCGGCATACCTGGGTTGACGGTGGATCAGCAACTTGAATCTCTCGACGGCGATCCAGGCTGTGTGCAATTAGCTTGCGATTAGCAAGGGTCAGCCAGGGCCCACAGGGTCACCCCGGGGCACCTGCCCACCCTCAGGATCCCCGAAGGTCCCTGAACAGCCGTCAACGACCCCCGGCCACTGAGCATGATCGCCGCTCAGGATCGGGAGTCCTCGGCGCGGGGACGCTCACCGGACCGGACTCGTAATGAGAAGGTCGTCGGTTCGATTCCGACAGGCGGCTCCACCAAACCCCCAGGTCAGAGACCACTCTCTGAGGCTGGGGGTTCGTCGGTTACCGCCTCGATCGCCTTCGATGCCCCCGAGGACACCGTCCCAGTCCCACCACTCCGTCAGCGATGACGACCGCGCCACCGGTTCGCAGTACGTCGACCGGGCGCGCCAGTGGTTCGACAGCCTCTGGGGAACGCTCGGCAGGACACCTGCGAGCGGTGACCACCGAAGCGCTGGTCGACAGCCCGCGATCGTCAGCAACAACACCGGGGCATCGGTGCGCGCGTACGCCGACCGAGTCGGCCTGGCCGATCTCGTCCAGCACATGGCCGACGACCTCGCCGCCACTGGAGCCGATGCCGTGATCGCCCACATCGACGAACTCACCGAGGCGATCCGAGCCAACTAGTCGGTCGACACCAGCTCCGCGGGCTGTGATCCGCCAACAGGTCCGCGACACATCTCCGCCAACTGAAGTCTCCGCGTGGAGCGGTGGACTGGTTCAGTCGCGCGTGCTCGGGGCCACGTCGCGGACCATCACGCAGTTGCCCAGGCCCTTAGGCCGGTCGTAGGTGAAGCCCTCGCGCTCGTACATCGTGCGGGTGCCGTTGTAGAGGAACGACGAGTTCTTCTTCCGTACCCCGCCGGTGTCGTGCGGGTAGCCCTCGACCAGGCCGCCGCCGGCCTGTGCGATCAGGTCGACGGCTCCGCGCAGGGCGATCGCCGCCAGGCCCTGACCGCGGAAGCCGCGCTCGACCAGGATGCAGGTGACCCGGTAGTCGGGCAGTCGCTCGGCGGTGGCGACGTACTCCTTGCGGTGTTGGATGTTGGGCAGTTCCTCGGGTGATCCGTACTCCGCCCAGGCGACGGCCCGGTCGCCGTCGTAGACCAGCGCCGCGTGCGCGATCCCTTCGGCCACCAGACGCTGCTTGAAGGCCCGGTTCCCCTCGCCGGTCTCGCGCCTCTCCTCGCAGTCGGGATGGAAATGCGTGCACCAGCAGCTGGCGAACATGCCCTTGTTCCGCTCGACAAGAGCGGCGAAGTCGTCGAACGTCTCCGGCGTGAGCGCCTTGATCGTGAAGTCGGCCATGCAAGCAACGTACCCCCGATTCCGGACGTTTTGCGTCCGGTAGCTCACGCTGCCAGGACGGCGTACGCGCCGTCGCGGGCGCGGAGCCCGTCCGGGTGAACACACTCATCTGCCGATCCAAGCTTTCGGCTGTAACTGATCACCTAGCGGACGAGCGTCGCGCACCACCCGACGAGGCCGACAGCTCCGCGAGCGGCGCTGGCGCGCGGTCCTCGCCGGTGCCCAGCAGCAAGACGCTTCCCGTCCACGCGATCCCAACTGCCACAAGCCGAGTCCCGGCGTCCGACTGCCGGTCAGCCCCGTCTCCACGGCCGTTCGATCGTACGGCCCAAACGACACGCATCAAGGGCGCTTCGCGTCCTGCGAATCGGCAAGGCGACTCTTGACCCGCGCCGCGCTGGCCTGGGTTTGGCAGCTATCAGGAGGACTGGGCAAGTGTGGCGCTCGGTCCGGTTGCGTGTGCGACACTCAGCGCCATGGCAGACGTGTTCATCTTCGAGGTCGAGGACATCGACTCTGACTGGTGGATGTCCGAGGTCGCCGTGCTGGCAGAGAGCCGCCAGGATGCCTACCAGCATCTTCGTGATGCGGGCTTGCACAAGAAGCAGATTCAGAACGATGGCCGACCGGTGCGAATCGAGCCGGTCTCGGCGTGGGACATCCTGGACAATAACCAGGCTTCAGTGATGCGGCGGCAGGGCGACCATCACGGTTGGGGCGCATGGGAGCACGTACCTGAGGGCGTCTCGCTCGACTGGCGGATCAGCGGGACGGCGCGACGAGCGCACCCTCAGCGATAAACCGGATCAGGCCGCGCGGTGATTGCACGGGCGTGCCCTCCACGTGCCCTAGCCGGTGGTCATCTGCGGTCACTCAAGGGGCTGCGGGGACCGGTGAACCCGTGCGACGGCAACGACCAGCCCGCAAGAGCGACTGGTATTCCCGCAGTACCCGCGCAGGTGCCCTGCTCATAGGAACTGCAGCGTCTCGGCCTGCGTGCACGTCGAGTTCGCTGGCGTTATCTGTTGCCGGAGTACCCGGTCGAGGTCCGTCTTCTTCCCTCGAGGTACGACATGCACTCGGCGGTGCAGGTGCGGCTCGGTGAGCGGTGGACTCTCGTGGATGCAACCCATGATCCTCCGCTGTCCGCGAAACTGACGGTTGCTGATTGGGATGGGGAGAGCGCCACCCCGCCGGCCTATGAGCCGGCCGGGCCGATGTGGATCGACGGCCGGCATGACGCCGAGATCCGTGCCGAGCTCGAGGAAATCGCTCGGCGTTGGCACGGTGTATCGCCCGGCGTCGGACCTGCCTACCAGCGGGCATTCAACGCATGGCTCGACGAACTCCGTTCACCCCGCGAACGAGCTCCGACTCAGCGTGGCGGCCAGTCGCAGTAGGAATCCTCAAAACAGGCGCGATCCGCGCCTTCGGCTGTCGCACGTGCCCTGGCGGACGACCGTCGTGCGTCTGTCAGCGGAGAGACAACCCGCTCTTGTGATCCGCCAACAGATCCGCGACACACTCCGCCAACTGATATGCGACAGGCTAGAAAGTCTGTCTGCGAGTCGGAGCTACGCACGGATCAGCCGATGTCCGGATGTGTGGACAACGCCGGCTTGAAGGCGTCGGGGACCTCGGCGAGTCGGGTGCGGAACGCGTCGACGAGCGTTTGATCTCCGGGTATCGCTCGTGCGTACTCGTCGTCGGCTCGCACCTCCAGGGCCTCCCCTCGATCGTCGTCCAGCGCGCCCGCGTCCATTTCCTGTCGCACCATGGCTACGACCTCCGCAGCTTGGTCGAGCCCCAGCCATTGGTAGCCCTCCACAGCCGCTGCCAGTTGCTCGGGTGTCACGCGCTCAACAGCGTCCAAGAGCCCACCGCTCATGGCCAGACTGTGCAGACCGAGAACAGCGGTCAGCGCAAGGTCACCTCGGCTCGGGTCGGGGCCTCCGCCGTTCAGAGCGGCGCGGTTCCAGATCTCGTCGGCGGCATCCATGATGCGAATCCTCGCAGCAGGGCGCTCGGCTCGATGAAACAGCTGCGCGGCGGCGAAACGCACATGCCGCGATCTGCGCTGTCATGCCGATATTCAGGGCGTTGGTTCCACTCATCCGGGGCTAGGTCAGGGCTGTCATGAAACTCGCCGAATCAGCCGGTGGCAGCAGTTCGGTCACGGCGTCCTCGACCGCTCGGAGGAAGCCTGGACGCAACAACCCGTCTTCGTCCCAGACGTCGCTGTCAAAGGCGCCCAGAAGGACCGATTCGAAGCGGGCCAGTACCTTGAGGAAGGTTGCTGCTGTTGGGGCGACCCGATCTGCCCTCCAGCAGCCGGCGCCATGCCGCGCAAAGTAGATCGGGACCGCTGGCTCATCGACGTCTGCGATGAACGGGTCACCGAAGATGGCCGCGATCACAACCCAGTTCGACGGCCACGTTGGCAATCTCCGTCTCTGTGGCCCTGTCCATCGGTAGCCATCCTGGGCAGTGTCCAGTTCCCTGATCGAGAACAAGAAGAGTTCTTCGACGATCCATGGAATGGAGCTGTTCGGCACCGGTCCACCTTGTGTGTACAGAAGTTCCAGGTCCGGCGGCAGACCCAGTTCTGCGACGACATCAGATACCGAGTCTGCTTGGGACCTGCTCGGTTCGGAAGGGGACAGCGTGGGAAACGAGGACCTGCTCAAGGGCGTCGAACCCGGATCGGCCGTGGCCGCGCACCCCTACCGCCTCCCCAACAGGTCCAGCCGCGACGCCACCGGGCAGTCCGCTAGATGGAACGCCGTCGCAGCATCGAGTTCATCCCAAGCCTCCATGTCGATGAGTATGCCGTCGCCAGCGGCGCGAGATCCCGTCGTCGGTCCGGTGTCGTGGGCGTACATCGCCACCCCCCAACATCGGGCCCGGGGCTTCGGCCTAGGACAACGACCGCTCCGCAACGTCCTGATTTGCCGCGTTCCGTGCTGTGGCTGTCGCTGATCACCTGGCGGACGACTGTCAAGCATCACCCGACACATGACACCAGCTCCGCGGGCACTCTGCCGAGTTTGGCTCATATGGATGAAGAGCGCGCCTCGGCGCGCGGCCCCGTCTGCGGGCGGCGCTGGGGCGCCGTCCTCGCCGGAGCCCAGGAGCAGGACGCTTCCTCGTCGATGCGATCCCAACTGCCAATGCCCGACGTGTCTGGCGTCCGGTCCTCCGTTAGCCCCGTCCCCCTGGCCGCTCGATTGTCCGGCCACCACGACCCATATCAAGAGCGCCTACGGCACTCGGCCTCGAGGCCGAGCAGGCGGGCGAGCTGGTTGAAGGTGCCGGCGGCCCCGTTCCTGAATCAGCAAGTCGAGATTCTCGACGCAGGCGAGATCTCCGGCACGCCGACTCTTGACATGCGCCGCGCTGACCTTGGGTTGGCAGCTATCAGGGGGACGGGGCAGGTCCGGACGAGCTGCGTCCCGTATCGGCGATGATGAGTAGATGGAACCGCCAATCGCGAGCGACGACCTGGTCGAGGTCGACCTGCGGCGATCCGGATTCATCGACTGGAACTACTCGTCGGGCACTGGCGACGTCGTGGAGCTGATCCTGTATCCACTCGCATGGTTTCTCAACTGGCTCACCAATCTGGTCGTGTTCCGCGGCGGCTGGACGATCCGCGTCTATCGGGCTGGAAGCGACAGCAAGCCGATCAGCCAGGCTCGATACCGGCGCAAGGCCACAGCGCTCGCGGACGTGGAGCGTCAGATGCGGCTAGCCAGAGCCACCACCCTTGATCCATCCCCGGGCGATGCGTAGCCGGAATGGATTAGCGTCCGAGTCGTGGCCTACCCGGTGGTGATGTGCGGCCGCCCTTCCAAACTGGCGATACAGGCCCCCTAGCGGCCCCCGACGGTCTCTGACCAGCCGTCAACGACCCCCAACCACTGAGCATGATCGCCGCTCAGGATCGGGAGTCGGCGGCGCGGGGACGCTCACCGGATCGGACTCGTAATGAGAAGGTTCGAATCCGACAGGCGGCTCCATCAAACCCCCAGGTTGGAGGGCCACGCTCCGACACTGGGGTTCGTTGTTCCCGGCCCCAATCGCCTTCAGGGCCTCCGAAGTGCCCCCGAGCCTCTTGGGAGCGGTCCCGAGGTTCTGGTCTGCCCATAGAGGGGTCCACCCTCACGACCCGGAGACGTGCCCCAACGCCCCGCTGAACCACCTTCGGGTCAGCTCCCGAACCGAGGCACACAGACGGCGCCGTACGACGCAGATCGTGAACCCGCAGGTTCGGGACACAAATGAACTTGGTCGCGGTGGACTACCGAACGGAGCGCTTTCAGTCGGCCTCGCTATTCGGGGGACGGGGCGAGTCTGGTGGCGATTCTCATCATCGGTACGGCGCGTACTCCACTCGCCGACCGAGTCGTATCCAACCCGGAACGGGCAAGCACCCGATCGGAGCAAGCGCCCCGATCTCGACCGTCCTGGTTCCCTCGGACAGAGTCACCTCGACTCGTGATCGCGCGGGGCCGAACACCTCGATCACGCGACCAGCGATGACCGACCGGACGAGGTCGAACAAGAACAAGAGGTCGTCCTCGTCGCGGCCAAGTTCCCACCTACCGCCCTGATGGCCGGCTTCGACCTGAAGCGCATCGCCAGGCGATCCATCGCCCGCCTGGTAGAAGTCCGTCCATGACAGAGCCAGTGCGCGCTCCCGTCTCGGCAACAGGTCGACGGCGCGCCAACCGTCGCGATTCTCGACCGTGATCGACACAGCATCGCCGAGCTCGCTCGTGAGGTCGTCAAGGAACAGCGTGAGACGCGTGGAGATTGAGTCCGGCGTGTGGGACCTGCCCTCGGTCATTGCCACATGATGCCGGTGGCGCGGTTGACTCGGCCATCAGGCCTACAGTGGAGGACAGGCGTCGTGCCTTACTCACGTTCTCTAGCGGTCACTCAGGGGTGTTGCGGGCGTGGAGACCCCAGCCGGCCGCACTTCCAAACTGGCCAGGGCAATCGGTAGGCCGGCTCTGGACGTCTGCCGGAGCGCCAGAGTCTGGTAGACCGTCAGCAGGACGAGCCGGTCTGGCTGTCACTTCGCCTGGTCCGAAGGTGGTTGTCGCGCCTGGTTCAGACGGTAGATCTCGATGGCTTGATCGCCGAGGCTTGAACCGAACCGACCAGCATCGGGGTCCTTGTTGATGGCTCCGCACTCGCAGTGGCCGTGCTCGGTCGGGTCGAGCGACACGAAGCTGCCGCAGCGGATGCAGCTGGCAGATAGATCCGACCGCATAGCCCAGCCCGGATCCCCGCCGGTGGCCGCCGGGCCGTTGCCAAGGTACGTATATCCGCTGACCACTCACAGAGCTTAGACGCACTCGCTTCGCTCAGCCGCTCGGGCGACAAACGTAAGTGCAGTGCAAGCCGCTTTCAGTGTTGTGACAGCTGCCGTCACCGGCGGGATGCTGCCGAGAAGCCTGGACCACGCGAGCGGGGCTCTCAGAGGTCTTGTAGGTGGTGGGTTTCGTTCAGGGATAGGAGTTGGTGGCTGTGGTGGGGGGTGTTGCGGTGGAGGGTGGTGATGCTGCCGGGGGTTAGGGGGAAGAAGGCTCGGTCTGTTGAGGTCTTGGGGATGCCTAGCCAGGCGGCGATCAGGTAGCTGGAGGCGGAGCCGTGGGAGACGACTATCTGGGTTGCGACAGGGCGGCGGAGGATGTCGGCCAGGGCTGGGTAGAGGCGTTCGACCAATGCCAGTCGGGTTTCTGCGCCGGCTGGGCCGTCGTGGTGGCCTAGGCGGTCGCCGTACTCGGGGAGGGGGATGCGGCGCTCGGCGAGCCAGGATTGGGGGCGGCCGTCGGCCTGGCCGTTGGATCGCTCGCGGAGCCGCGGATCAGTCTGGACTTCGACGGAGAAGCGCCGGGCAATTCGCTCTGCGGCTTGGCTGGCGCGACGGAGGTCGGAGGAGTAGATCTCGACCGGCTGGGGGCCGATTCTGGTTGCCAGGGCGTCGGCGATGCGTTCGGCGTGTAGGTGGCCGCGGGCTGTCAGGTGTGAGTCGTACCAGCCGCCGACGAGGCCGTCGACGTGATGCTGTGCCTCGGGATGCGTGACGAGGTAGATGTGTCTCACGCTCGGCGTCGGGCGGGTGGGATCCGGCTCGATGTAGTCGGGGGCGGGGTCGACGGTGAAGCGGGTTGCTTTGATGGTGGTCGCGCCGTTGAGCCAGGCCTTGGCGATTCGGTGGCCGCCGTCCATCAAGCCTCCGTCCGCTGACAGGATCACGGGGTAGCTGAGGTCGGCCTTCTGGATCCGATCGGCGTGTACGGCGACCATCCGGCAGGTGACCGCATCCCCGCCGAACCAGCAGTCCTGATCGAACTCCCGGATGCTGTCGATCGGCACGGACTCGACCGGGAGACCCTCGGCCCACTTCCACAGCCGTTCAGTCAAATAGAAGGCCCGCCCACCTGGCACGGGGCGTGAATGTCGTTCAGGCATCGCACCATCATCCCCTGAATTCGCCGTACTCTTCGGTGTGTGGGGAGACTGAGGGTCGCACTCGGGGTTGTACTCGGCATGTCTGCCGTCGCGACGGTCGGGGCGTTCGTGACGAGCGGACCACGGTCTGCCGTTTCGGGGGCGCTCACGACCGTCCTTGCCGCCGTGCTCTTCTACCGCTTGGTGCGGCAGCCCTCGCCGGCACCCCGGCTCTGGACGAGACGGCGGGCGGTCGCCACAGGCGTTGTCGGCGGGGTCGCCAGCCTGGTGACGATCGGATGCATGGTCTGGGTGGTGGCGATCCGCCCTGAGTGGGAACTGAAGGCCGCGGGTGTCGTCAGCGTCCTGTTCATACTGGGCTTTCTGGCGTGGATGGTCCGCATCGCTCGTGCCGAACACGCGGAGGCCCTCGCGATCGCTCAGCAAACCGACCTTTGATGTTGCTCGAGGATGTCTAGCCAAGCGGGCCCGACTGCCACATCCAGTCGGTGTTGTCGGCGAGGGTAAAGATCCAGGCGGCCTGCGCTGCTGTCTGCAGGTAGGCGAGAGCCGGCACGGTGATGGGTGGGTAGGGCAACGGATGCAGGAGTTGTACGGCGTCCTGCGGTGAGAACCAACCCACGTCGGTCACCGAGTCGTCTGGATCGTCGATTCGGAACGCAGCGTCAGTCACGGCTGCCACGTAGTTCCAGGACTGGGACAAAGTCTGGCCGTCCCTGGTGACTGTCGTCGTCCACGCGAGGCGGAGCGCATCCTCCGTGGCACGTAGGCCGGTTTCTTCGCGGAGTTCGCGGATCGCACCTGCTTCGGGTGACTCGCCTATTTCGACTGCACCGCTCGGAAGGTTCCAGTGCGGCGTGTCCCAGGCCTCGTAGTGCTCGCTGACCAGGGCGATCTTGCCGTCGTACTGCGCAATCACCCCCGCGTACCGGGCGCATGCGGTCAGTTGGGGAGGTGAGGGAGGACGTCGGTGTGGGGCCAGGTGTTGGCGAGGTAGCCGTCCAGGCGGAGGGTGGTGTACTCGAGGTGGCGGTGGGGCGGTTGGGGGAGGTGTTGGCGGGGGTTGAGGTGGATGTCGGTGACTACTGCGGTTTCTGTTACAGCGAGGAGGATGTCGCGGCGCTCGCGGGGCCGGTCGGGGCGATTCCTGCGAAGCTGGTGTCCAGAGCGGTATTCGACGGGCCGGATCACTGGGACGACTTCGCGAACCTGTACAGGAAGCTGACGCCCCGGCTGATGGCGCTGCTGGTGCACGGCGAGCTGAGTCTCGACCAGGGCCTGTTTGCGCAACATCTGGTCACGGCGGGTTGCTGGAGTACCTGGGCGGAGCCCGAGCGTACGACGATGCTTGCCGTGTGCAACCTTTGGTGGGACGCGACGCTCGCGACGTACCCGCGTCGGCCGGAGGCGCGGGAGGTGCTGAGCTTCCTGGCGTCGACGCCCGTACCGTTCGTCCGTTGGCTCGAGGTGTGGAACGCCCAGCCGGCCGGTGCGGCGGACCTGCATGCTGCGGACCTCTGCCTCTGGTGGGCGGACGAGCTGCTCGGCGGCCGGCTGATGGTCGGATGGTCGGGGACGATCGACCTCACGGCGGACGTGAAGCCCTGGATCCTCGAGGACGCGCAACCCCGCCTCGCGCGCGTGCCGGCCGAACCGCGCCTGACCGTGCTTCTCGAACTCCTCAGAAGTCGCTGATCGAGCATTCCGGAAGGAGAACGTCCGGAATGGGGGTTAGCGTCGTCGTATGGCTGAGATTCCTTGGGAGCCGCCGGTGGCGGGGTCGGATGTGGACCATCTGGTGGGGGCGTTGGAGAGGTTGCGGACGACGTTTCGGTGGAAGGCCGATGGGTTGGGCGCGGAGGGGTTGAACGCGCGGATCGGGAAGTCGTCGTTGACGATCGGTGGGTTGCTGAAGCATCTGGCGGCCAACGAGGACTACACGTTCACGGTGAAGTTTCGTGGTGAGTCGATGGGGGATCCATGGGTGGGCAACGGGTGGCGGGACGACAACGACTGGGAGTTGACATCTGCGGTCGATGACAAGCCTGAGGAGCTCTACGCGCTCTGGGACGGCGCGGTCCGGCGGTCGCGGGCGTGCCTCGCCGCGGCCATCGCGGACGGTGGCCTCGATCAGCCCGCGCACATCACCTGGCCGGACGGACGGCACGCCAGTCTTCGCCGCCTCGTCTGCGATCTGATCGAGGAGTACGGGCGCCACACCGGCCACGCCGACCTTCTCCGCGAAGCCGTGGACGGCCGAGTAGGTGAAGACCCACCAGCAGACTGGCGCCCGATCGGCGCCCAGGGCTAAAGCACGAGCTCGAATGGGAACTACTTCACCCGCTGCAGCGTGCCGTCAGCAGAGACTGCGATGGTGGTCGCAACCTTGTCGACGACCAGGTTGATCAGCGTGCGGTTCCCGGACTGAGTGGTGGTGTACGTGACGGCGGCGTTGGTGCGGACCGGGACGATGACCGACAGGATAGTTGCCGAGCGCCCCGAGCGGGTGAACTTGACGACGGGGGCCGGCTTGCGGGTGTCGATGGTCTGGTAGTGCCAGCCCTGGATCGGGTCGGTAGTGCCGTTGGCGACCTTGATCGGGGTCGTCTCCTGCTGGAACGGAACCTGCAGCAACACCGTCTTCACCTTGTCGCCGGGCTTGGTGGCCACCGCGGTCCCGTTGCTGGCAACAGTCACCTTCTGGTCCGACGGCAGATGCCACAGCGTCTCGTACTGCTCGTCCGACGCCGACGTGCCGCGGTCCAGCACGACCATCAGGTCCGGGTCCTTCAGCACCAGCACGCCACGGGTCCGGTCGATCCCCGGGCCGAGCGAGTCCTTCAGCTCGTAGAACTCCGAGGTCGCCCCGACCGACGACCGCGTCAACCGAGTCACCGGGTGGGAAGCTGCCGTCGACAACACCGTCATCTGGTTGTGCGAGAACTGGCTCTTCGCCCAGCTCCGCCAGTCGTCCCACTTGTACCCGGAGTGCCCGCCGTCGATCAGGATGTCGCGGCCGTGCGAGGTGTAGGTGACCGACGTGTGGTCCTCGTGACCGTGCAGCTTGCGCGACGGACCGAACCGGATGCTGTACGACGACTCCTGCGTGAACGGCCGCGTCTCACCCCAGCCGGTCCGGCCGAAGATGTACCCGGCGTCGAAGATCCCGACCCGCTGCGTCGGCCGGATCCCCTGCTTGCCGAGCGTCCCGGCGTACTCGAGGACCGTGCCGGGGACCGGCGACGTGCGGACCACCTCGGAGTCGCCGATCTGGTGCAGGTTGCCGAGTGAGTTGGTCGCGAGCGCGAGCCACTTGGCGAGCTCACGCCGGCGCGCCTTGATCGTCGTCCCCGGGTCGACGCCGCACTTCTGCAGGACGTCGATCGCCCGCCCCCAGAGCGAGTAGTTGAACTGCGCGTACGCCGTGGACTGCTCGTTGGTCGACCCCTGGGTGTCGATCGACGTCTTGATCGCGCTGGTCAGCCGGTCGGCGGCGATCTTCTTCAGGTCGGGCCGGTTCAGCGTGCAGCCGATGCCGAACAGCGCCAGGCTCTCGTCGGTGCCGTGGTTCCAGTCGCCGCTGTAGTTCTTCTGCAGGAACCACGCGTGCTCCTGCAGCGCCTTGTCCAGCCAGGCGTACGACAGCGGCAGCTTCGCCACCTTGAGTCCGGTCAACGTTGCCTGGCGCAGGCAGATCAGCACGTTGGTGCGGTGCATGGTCGACTCGTACGCGCCGATGTTCGGCTTCCACGAGTAGGGGTTGTCCTTCACCCAGTCGCGGACGATCGCGCTCACCCGGGCGAGCGCCTGCTTGTCGCCCATGCCGCCGGCGGCGATACCTTGACCCAGCCAGCGCAGCGAGTGGAACCACATGTACCAACTCGGGTTCTGGTACGGGTTCAGGCTCCAGTCGATGTCGCCCTTGCCGTTCCCGACCTTGTACGGCGCCGACGTCCCCCAGGCGAACGTGTCGTTGTAGAGCGCGGGGAGCGGGTTGCCCCGGTCGATGCCGGAGTACGCCGGGCATGTGTAGACGTTCCGCCTCGGCTGCTGCGTGACGGTCGGCGTGGGCGGTTCCGGAGTGCGGGCTACGGTCGGGTCCGGTGCTGCTTCGGGCGTCGAGCCACCCCAGGGAATCACGAGGGAGGTCACCACGACGAGCGCGCTCAGCAGCAGGGCGAGGCTGAGCCGCAGGGTCGTGCCGGCCTTGCGTTGTCGGTGCGCGGGCATGGTTGGTTCCTCACTGCAGCCCCCAGGGCATGCCTTGTTCTGGCCTAGACCTGAATTTGGGTCGGATGTGTCCCCGGGTCTGGTCAGGTTGGTCGTCGTCGCGATGCCCGAGCCGAGCGGTGGCTCCGGGCCAGAGGGTCTTGCTCTATAGACGTTGCGGGACCGCCGCGAAGTTGCGTCCGGCATCGAAATCGGTGCCGCGGCCCAGCCGTCGTACCGCTGTCACTCCAGCTTCATGGTCGCTGTCATCGGTTCCCCCCGACTCGAAGTGAATCCCTCTGTCCGCTTTGATGTCCGTACACACCCTAAAAGTTGTCCGGACCCCGTACTCCGGTTCCCGGGTTGCCCTTGCGGGCACGCTCAGTGGTCCAGAATCGCCTGCAGAATCAGGGCGTTCCGCGCGTTCTGCCCAGCCGGCACCGTGGTGTGACGTCCGTCGCGCAGGTCCGTCCGCAGCCGGTCGGGACGGGCAGCCAGGTACTCCGCCCAGTGCACGATGCGCAGGTTCGAGTGCCGTACGGCGGCCTGCTCCAGCTGCAGGTTGATCCACGTACTGTTCCGCTGGTCCGCGGCCTGGATCGCCGACGGCTCGTCCGTCCGCCGCACCTGCACGTCGACCCAGTACACCGTCCGCGAAGGTCCGGCGAGCTGCAGCGCACGATCGACCTGCGCGGCAAACGCCGGCGGATCGAAGATGTCGTTCGACCCGACCGCCATCACGATCCGGTGCGGAAGCCCGAACTGCTGCTTCCAGACCGCAAGAGCGTCGACCGCAGCCGACGCCGGCTCACCGGACCAGCTGTGCTCCGCAAACGTCGTGCCGTCCCGTTGCGCAAGCAGGTGCCCGAGCGCACCCCCGTCCTGTACGGCGATGCTGTCGCCGAACAGGTCCACCCCGTCCGTCGCAACCACATGCCGGATCTGGGCGGCGCTCGAGATCACCTTCGCGTGCGCCTGCCACGGACCGAGCGTGCCTGATCCATAACGGCCCGTGCCGGTGTCCTTGGCATGCGCAGTCGGGGCCTCAAGGTGGATGAAGGTGAGCAGGGCGGCGACCAGCGCCGCGATGAGGGCCGCGGAGGTCGCGGTGCGCGCAGCGATTCGAGGCACACCCTGATAACGCGTTAGGACGCGCGGAGGTTGCCATCGTCACTGGGGCCCCGCGAGGGCCTCGACGATCAGCTCGTTGCGCGCCTGCTGACCGAGCTGCGAGGTGTGGACGCCGTCCCGCAGGTACTTCGCCGCCCCGTCGGCTTGCACCGCGAGGAACTCGTTCCAGCGCACGATCCGCAGGTTCGGGTGCCGAACGGCGGCCTGCTCCAACTGCTGGTTGACCCACGCACTGTTCGCGAGGTCGGCCGACCGGACGGCGGAAGGCACACGCACCCGGCTGACGTGCACGTTCACCCAGTACACGGTCCGCGAAGGACCCGCGATGTGCATCGCCCGCTCCACCTGTGCGGCGAATGCGGGCGGGTCGAAGATGTCGTTCGAACCCACTGCCATCACGATCCGGCTCGGCAGGCCGAACCGCCGTTCCCAGTCCGCCAGCGCGTCCACGGCGGCCGAGGCCGGCTGCCCCGACCAGTCGTGGACGGCGATGGCGTCACCGGTCCGGCTCGCCAGCAACTCCTCCAGGGCCGGTCCGTCCTGTACGGCGATGCTGTCGCCGAACATGAACACCCCGTTGAACATCAGCGTGTCCCGGATCTCGTCGTCGGACGAGATGTGGTTGACCAGGTTCTCCCACGGGCCCAGCCGCCCCGAGCCGAACGGTCCCCGGTCCACCGAGCGCGCCCCGGTCCCGGGGGCGCTGCTGACCGGCACTGCCACGCTCGGGCGGCTGGGCTCGAGCAGCACCAGCACACCGCCCACCAGCGTCAGCACGACCATCGTCACCGACATGGCGGCCAACGGACCCCCGACGTGCTGACGGAAGCTGTGCCTCAACGCCCCCACACCCCCAGAATCTCGCCCTACCCCTCTACATGTCTCGACGCGGTGAACGGTTCCCTGCGTTGCATCTCAGGCAACCCGGATCAGTGAACCCCCAGCGGTGATCCCGATCGACGTCCGGACGCCGGCCACGTTGAGGTCGACGACGTACGTCGTACCGGACCAGCGGGCGCGGTACGTCACCGAACCGGTCGCCCGGACCGGCGCGATGAACGACAGGATCGACGCCGACGTCCCGGCCCGCGCGAACATCAGCGTGGGCGCCGACCGCCGGATGGTGATCTTCGGGTAGTGCCAGCCCTGGATCGGATTGGTCTGCGCCTGCTTGAGCAGGATCGCGCCACGCGGTAGCGCTTGCCGGTAGGGCACCTGGAACAGGATCGTCCGGGTGCTGTCGCCTGCCCGCGCCGCCAGTGCGGTCGTCCGTGAGTACACCGTCGCCCGCTGGTCCGACGGCAGGTGCCACAACGTCTGGAACTGCTGTGCGGTCGTGGACGATGCGCGGTCGAGCGTGACGATCAGGTCGGGACTCCGGACCACGAGTACTGCGCGAACCCGGCTGATCCCGGTCCCGGGCACGTCGGAGAACTCGTAGAAGTCCGAGGTCGACTTGAGCGCGTACCGTGTCAGCTTGGTGGTGGGCAGCCGGTCAGCGGTCCGCGGCGTCGTCATCGAGCTGTGCGCGAACGGGCTCTTCGCCCAGGTCCGCCAGACGTCGTTCTGGTAGCCGGCGTGGCCGCCGTCGATCACGATGTCCCGCCCGCGAGCGGTGTACGTGAGCGACATGTGGTCGCTGTGCCCGTGCAGCTTGCGCGGTGGTCCGTACCTGATGCTGTACGCCGCCTGGGCCGTGAACGTCGCCCGAGTCCCCCAACTGGAGCGGCCGAAGACGTAGCCGGCCGAGTACAGGCCGACGCGTTGGGCCGGTGCGGTCCCGCTCGCGCCGAGGCTTCCGGCGTACTGGAGTGGGGTGCCGGCGACGGGCGCCGTACGCACGACCTCGGAGTCGCCGAGCTGATGCAGGTTGCCCATGGAGTTCGTGGCCAGGGCCAGCCAGCGCGCCATCAGGGCTCGTCTCGCGGTGATCGTCGTACCGGGGTTGGCGCCGCAGGCTTGCAGTACGGTGACCGCTCGGCCCCAGAGCGCGTAGTTGAACTGCGCGTACGCCGTCGCCTGCTCGTTGGTCGACCCCTGGGAGTCGATCGCGGTGGTGATGCCGGCCGCGAGGCGTTGCTGGGCGAGCGTCTTGTAGTCGGAGCGGTTGAGTGTGCAGCCGACGCCGAACAGGGCGATGCTCTCGTCGGTGCCGTGGTTCCAGGCGCCGCTCCAGTAGTTGATCAGGAACCGGGCGTGGCTGATCAGCGCGGTGTCCAGCCAGAGGTAGCGCGGCGGGAGCGTGGTGACCTTGAGCCCGGCGAGCACTGCCTGCCTGGTGCAGATGATCACGTTGGTGCGGTGCATCGTCGACTCCCAGGCGCCGACGTTCGCCTTCCAGGAGTACGGGTTGTCGAGCACCCAGTCGCTGACGATCGTGGTGACGTGCGCGATCGCGTTCGCGTCGCCCTTGCCGGCCGCGATGATGCCTTGCCCGAGCCAGCGCAGCGAGTGGAACCACATGTACCAGCTGGGATTGCCGTACGGGTTGAGCTTCCAGTTGATGTTGCCGCTGCCGTTGCCGACCCTGACCGCCTTGAACCCGCCCCAGGCGTAGTAGTCGTTCATCACGTACGACAACGGTGTCGCGTCGTCGACCGTGCTGAACCCCGGGCACGTGTACGTCAGCGCCGCCGCGGCCTCCGCCGCCAGTTCGGCCTGGCTCTTCGCCCGCACATCCGCCGCCGGCGCCTGGGTCGCCGGCACCACATTAGTTGCCCCCGGCAAAAACTGCGCCCCCTCCGGCTCCGGCAGATCCGCCGCGATCGCGATCCCCGGACCCTCCTCGGACGGCCTCGCCGTCGCCACCTCGCCAGTCCCGCCGGCGATCCCCGCCACCACCAGCCCAACCACCAAAACCCACCTGACCATGTCCTTCCCCCACCACTAACCCGCAGCCCCCCAGCCGGCGGTGGAAACCCCTACACCCCCAAGATGACCCACAGGCAGGAAAAGTTGTGAGTCCTTGCCCAAGGCCACAGTGCTCTCACGCAGTGAAGATCCGGTGGCTGTGAGTGCGCGAGCGCAGGCGGGTCAGGTGCCTACCTTGCGGACGTAGGTTTGGGTGGGGGTGATGGGGCGGCCGGTGGCGTCCTTGATCTCGAGCTTGCGGAGGGGGCGGTCGGTCTTCGCGTCGAGGAGGACCGAGTGGGGTTCGGTGGGCTCGAAGAGGTGATCCTCGCCCCACTGGCGCAGGCTGACCAGGATGACGAAGAGGTCGCGGCCCTTCTCGGTCAGGGCGTACTCGTGGTACGCCGTCCCGTCGGCGGCCGGAACCACCTCGAGGATGCCGTGGGCGACGAGCTCACGCAGCCGCGACGACAGGATGTTCTTCGCCAGGCCGAGGTTGCGCTGGAACTCGCCGAACCGGCTGATCCCGTCGAACGCGTCCCGGACGATCAGCAGCGACCAGCGGTCCCCGATCACGTCGACGGCCCGCGCGACCGGGCACTCCGCGTCCTCGTGCGTGACCCGCTGCGGCATCTGTGTCCCCTTCGAGTACTGCGGCCGTCCGCCGCAGATTCCTGGCGCCAAGTGGTTGCAAGTATAAACCGGATCCCCTACGCTCCCGGTCAAGCTGGTTTCAACTTGAAACCAGATTCCACGAGCGGAGGAGGCCAGTCATGGCGACACAGGCGCAGGAGAGTGCAGACCAGAGAGTGAGCCCGGTGCGGGTCGCGGTCGTGCAGTTCGAGCCGCGGGTCGGGGTCGAGAACCTCAAGGCCAACGCGCTGGCGGTGGAGCAGCGGCTGAACGCGGCGGCCGACGCCGGCGCCGGCCTGATCGTGCTTCCCGAACTCGCCACCACCGGCTACGTCTTCGAGAGCCGCGAGGAGGCCTTCGCCCATGCCGAAGCGGTCCCGGACGGTCCCACCGTGGAGTCGTTCGCCCGGATCGCCGCCGCGCGGAACGTGTACATCGTCGGCTGCCTGCCGGAGCGATCCGGCGTGAAGCTCTACGACACCGCCGTACTGGTCGGCCCGGAGGGCTACATCGGCCGCTACCGCAAGACGCACCTGTGGAACACCGAGAAGCTCTGGTTCACCCCCGGCGACGAGGGGTTCTCGGTGTTCGACACCAAGATCGGCCGGATCGGGCTGCTGGTCTGCTGGGACATCTGGTTCCCCGAGACGGCGCGGATCGTGGCGCAGATGGGCGCGGACATCATCTGCATCCCCACCGGCTGGGTCTGGACACCGCCCCCGCTGTACGACGCGAGCGGCGTCTGCATGGCGGCGTACCTGACCATCACGGCCGCCCATGCCAACAACGTCTTCATCGCCACCGCGGACCGGACCGGTCAGGAGCGGGGCGCGGGCTTCATGGGCAACTCGCTGATCGCCGGGACGAACGGCTGGCCGATCGACCGGATCGCGGGCCCGGACGAGGACACCGTCATCTACGCCGACATCGATCTGACGGCCGCCCGAACTGCCCCGATCTGGAACCAGCTGAACGACCTCCACCGGGACCGTCGTACCGACCTGTACGACCAGATGCTCGGTTACCGCGACCGCGCTCCGCTGCCGAGGTGACCTGATGACGACAGTCCGCAGTACGGCGGGAGTCACCGGCCCGCGGCGCTTCGCCTCCTTTGGTGCCGGGCTGGCCGGCCTCTGCCTCCTGGTCCTCGCCGGCTGGACCTTCACGCGAGTCGACGGGCCCTGGCAGCCGTGGAACGGCGACTACACCGACGTGGGCCCGTTCGCCTCCTGGCTGGCCGGATCCATCAGTGAGCCGCAGTTTTACGCGGTGGCACCGGCTGGAGTGTTGCTGCTCGTGGGCGGCCTGGCCGGTCATGTCGCCCACCGGAGATCATGGCGATGGCAGGGGTTCGTCCAGGCCTGCGGCACGGGACTGTGGCCGTGGGCCGCCGGCAGCGGGTTGGCCAGCCTGCTCCTCGGCAACCTCCTCTGGGGCTGGACGCTGAAGCCTGGCAGTTGGCAGCCGTTGTTCGTACCGCTGGTGTCCGTCGCGCCGGCGATCGTGGTTCTCTTCGGGCCGGGGTGGAGAGTCGGGCTGTCGGCCGCCGTACTGGGCGCGTTGCTCACGCCACCGATCGCGATCCTGGCGGTCGAACGGGTCTGCGTCCCGCTCGACCTGCCGCCCGTCGTCGGTGCGACCGCAGGCATGGCACTCGGCGCTCTCATCGCGTTCTGGCTCTGCAGACAGCTGAGGTGGATGCCGGCGCCGGGCGCCTGGCGAACGCAGATCGCCGACGAGCCACGCCGTGGATCTGCCCTGCTGTGGTTGCCTCGTCGTGCGTTGGCCGACTTCTCCGAGGCGCAGTTCTTCGGCAACGAATGGGCGAGCGCGGCGTTGATCGTCGGCGCCGTTGTGACGCACCTGATCGCTCCGTCCAGCATCGCCTACGGATCGGGGCTGTTCCTCGCGGTGCTCGCCAGCCAAGCGCTGACCGCTGTCGTCGGTGTGATCGTTTGGCGCAAGCGCTGGCAGGCGCATGGCTTTTACCCGACGTTCGTACCGGTCGTCTCGGTCGCACCGGCAGCCGTCCTGGCCTTCGGTGGCACCCTGCAGTCCGTCGTGGCCGGCGCGCTGGCCGGAGCGCTGATCGCCCCACCGGTGGCCGCCGCGATCGGGGCCCGGCTGCCTGCGGGCTTCCATCCCTTCATCGGCAACGTGGTCTCGATGAGCGTGTGTACGGCGTTGATCGTGCCCCTGCTCGGTCTCGTCCCGGGATTCGCCTCATGAACCTCACAGAGCTCACGCGAGCGATCCGCGAGACCTCCGCCCGCGAGGTCACCGAGACGACGTTGCGCCGGATCCACGAGCTGAACCCCACCCTGAACGCGTTCGCTCTCGTGGACGACGACGGCGCCCGCGCGGCCGCCCGGGTCGCCGACGAACAACTTGCCTCAGGCATCGATCTCGGTCCGCTGCACGGCGTGCCCGTGGCAGTAAAGGACCTCGTCGACATGGCGGGTCTGCCCACCAGCTGTGGATCGGCCACGTCCTTCGGCTCCACTCCGACGGAAGACGCCGAGGTGGTACGGCGATTGCGCGCCGCCGGAGCGGTGATCGTCGGGAAGACGACGTTGCACGAGTTCGCGTACGGCGCCACCGGCGATCGTTCCGTCCACGGCGTCTCCCGTAACCCGGTCGACCCCAGCCGGATGTCCGGTGGGAGCAGCGGTGGCAGCGCGGTCGCGGTGGCGGCCGGGATGGTGCCGCTCGCGCTGGGCACCGACACCGCCGGCTCGATCCGGGTGCCCGCCGCGCTCTGCGGTGTCGTCGGCTTCAAACCGTCGTACGACGCCATCTCGAGCGCCGGCGTGTATCCGCTGGCTCCGAGCTTGGACCACGTCGGCCTCTTCGCGGCCACCACCGAGGACGCGCTGACCGGCTACCAGGCACTCAGCGACCGGCCGGTGACGCCCCGGCCGGGCCGGTTCGCGGTCGGATGGATCCCGCCGGCCTCGATCGCCCGGACGGATCCAAGGATCGAGGAGCTGACCCGGCAACTCGTCCACCGGATCGGAGCCGACGTCGGCGTCGTCCGCGGATTCCCCGAGTGGGAGCGGCCGGACACGCTGTTCGAGATCTTCTCCACCCTGCAAGGCCGGGAGGCGTTCCGCGTGCACGAGCACCACCTCGGCGCGGACCGGGACTTGATCGATCCCGAGGTCCTGGCCCGGCTCGACCTGGGTCGGGAGATCTCCGCGGGCCGCTACGCCGAGGCCGACGCCGCTCGCCAGGAGTTCCGGACCATGGTCGACGAGCTGCTGTCGACGTACGACGTACTCGCGTTGCCGACCGTGCCGATCGTGGCACCACAGGTGGGCGAGCGCAGCGTTTCGGTGACCGGCGCGGACCTCGAGGTGCGCTCGGCGCTGCTGTCGCTGACGAGCCCGTGGAACCTGACGGGTTCGCCGGCGATCAGTGTTCCCGCGGGACGGGTGGACGGGCTGCCGGTCGCCGTACAACTCATCACTGCGCCGGGCGACGAAGGACTGCTCTTCGCCGCCGCCCGGACGCTCGAAACCGCCGCCCTGGCCGAGTAAGCCGGAGCGAGGAAGGACTGTCATGCCATCGATTCAGGTCGACCTGCCGGTGACTGCCGGCGAGGTCACCAAGCGGGAGTTCGCGGAACGCCTCGGCCACCTCTACGGCGAGATCATGCAGGTCGGCCGGGACCTGCTCACGGTCTCCGTCCACGACCTCGGCAGCGGCGGGGTGTGGCGCTGCCACGAGTCCGGTCCGCCGACGCCGTCGGCCCTGATCATGTGCGACATCCGGAAGGGCCGCCCCGCGGAGACCAGAGCCCGTCTCGCCCGGGCCCTGATCGACGCCTGCGCCCAGACCTTCCAGCTCGACGCCCTGTGGATAAAGGTCGAGTTCACCCAACACGACGGCGCCGACATGTACCACCCCCACCTGGGCGGCTTCAACAAGAACTGGAACGCCGACGAGCGCCCATCGCACCTGCCTTCGTGAGGACGCGTCAGGCGGAGCGTTCGGACTGGCTGCGTTCGACGCAGAACTCGTTGTGTTCGGGGTCGTGCATGGTGACCCAGCCGGGGCCTTCGAGGGTGCGGTGGTCTTCGTGGATGGTGGCGCCGAGGGCGAGGAGGCGGTCGACCTCCTCGTCGCGAGTGCGCTGGTCGGGGACCCAGTCGAGGTGGACGCGGTTCTTGACCGACTTGGACTCGGGGACGGCGATGAACAGCAAACCGGGGACCGGAGCCGGCGCCACCAGCAGCACCTCGTCGTCGCCGGGCACGTCGCCGTCCGCGATCGGCCAGCCGGTGGCGTTGCTCCAGAACTGCGCGAGCTCGTACGGGTTGCCGGCGTCGATCGTGATGTGTCGCGGGATCATGCCGCGACCCTAACCGCGACCCCGGGCATTCGACGGCTGTTTTTCCCGCCGCTGCTGCAATTGTCGGTGGCCGGGTCTACTGTGCGGCCAAAGGGACCAACACAGGGGGAAGGGGAGTCAGATGCCATCTCGGCTCAATCCGTACATCCAGTTCGACGGCAGTGCACGGGAGGCGATGGAGTTCTACCAGGGGGTCTTCGGTGGTGACCTCGCCACCAACACGTTCGCCGAGTTCGGCGCCAGCAGCGGCCCGGACGACGAGAACAAGCTGATGCACGCCCAGCTCGAGACCCCGAGCGGGTTCACGCTGATGGCCTCGGACACGCCGCCGGGGATGTCGTACAACCCGGGCGAGAACATCTCGGTCAGCCTGAGTGGTGACGACGAGGAGCTGCGCGGGTACTACGAGAAGCTGTCCGAGGGCGGCAAGGTGACGGTGCCGCTGGAGAAGCAGATGTGGGGCGACGAGTTCGGCCAGGTCGTCGACAAGTTCGGCATCAACTGGATGGTCAACATCAGCGGGAGCTGACCGACTTCGGGCGCCGTGACTGGACCAGAAATTCGGTACGGCGCCCCGCGGCCGCCGGGCTACCGTGAACAGCATGGGACTCAACGACGTGCTGTACGACCCGCTCCGGCACAACAACTGGGCGACGAAGAGCCTGATCAGGTTCTGCCGCGACCAGAAGCTCACCGCCGAACAGTTGGAGGTCACCGGCGTCGGCACGTACGGCGGGATCCTCGCCACCCTCGACCACATCGTCCGGTGCGACGGCAGCTACGTGCGCCGGGTCGCGGACAGCCCGCTCGACTTCGTGGACGGCGAGCCGGCCACCGACTTCGACACCCTCGAGCGCTGGAACGACGAGGCCGGCGCGCTGTGGGAGGACGTCCTCACCAAGCCGATCGACGTCGAGCGCGAGATCGTCGTGGACAACAACACCCGCGCCACCCGGGCCGGCGTATTCATCGCCCAGGCGATCAACCACGCCAACCACCACCGCGAGCAGGTCTGCGCGATCCTCACCGGCCTCGGCATCCAGCCCCCGGACATCCAGGCCTGGGAGTACGCCTGGACCCACAACCGGATCTGGGACCTCCCCGCCTCCGGCTAGTCCCGCTTCAGCAGCGGCGCCGACTCGGAGACCGGCGTGACCGGGGTGCCGTAGGTGACCCAGTTGAGGATGTTCTCCACCACCAGGTTGCCCATCGCGTTGCGCGTCGGGATGGTCGCCGACCCGACGTGTGGCAGGAGTACGGCGTTCGGCAGGTCGAGCAGACCGGGATGAACGGTCGGCTCGGCCTCGAAGACGTCGAGCCCGGCGCTGAGGATCGTGCGGTTGCGGAGCGCGTCGACCAGGGCCGGCTCGTCGACGACGGTGCCGCGGGCAACGTTGATCAGGATGCCGTCCGGACCGAGGGCCTCGAGGACCTCGGCGTTCACCAGGTGGCGGGTGTCGTCGCCGCCCGGGATGACGATCATCAGGATGTCGACGTCGCGAGCCATCTCGACCAGCGACGGGTAGTAGCGGTAGTCGACGTCCTTGCGGCGCCGGTTGTGGTAGGCCACGGAGACCCCGAACGGCGTCACCCGGTCCGCGATCGCCTCCCCGATCCGGCCGAGGCCGAGGATGCCCATCCGGCGACCGTGCAAGGTTGCCCGGGTCAACGGGTACGGCCCGTCCTGCCACTTGCCGTCACGGAGGTACCGCTCGGCCTGGGGCAGCTCGCGGACGGTCATCAGCAGCAGTCCGAGAGCGGTGTCCGCGACCTCGTCGTCCAGGACGCCGGGCGTATTCGTCACCACCACACCACGCTCGGCCGCGGCGGTCGCATCGATCTGGTCGTACCCGACCCCGAAGCTCGCCACGATCCGCACCGCCGGCAGCCGGTCCAGGAACGCGCCGTCGATCCGCGTGCCGCCGGTCGCGACGGCGACGATCTCGTCCCGGCGCTCCGCGAGTACGGCGTCCGGATCCGCCTCCTGCCAGAGCCGGATCAGCTCGACCTTCCCGTCCAGACCCTCCGCGACGACCGGGTTCATCGGCCCCGGCATCAACACCACTGGCAGTCCCACAGCTCCTCCTCGCTGAATTGCCAGACACGACCCAGGCGCGCCGAAGTTCATCCTGCCTTTCCCGCCCAACCCTATTTCCTGTCGCCGATAGGACTGACGATCGGGGGAGGAGGTCACCATGATCATCGACTGCGCCTACTACCGCGACGGGCACCGCCAGCACGTCGGCCCGATGTCGGTCGAGGACGCCCAGACCTTCCACCTGCGCCCCAAGGTGGAGCCGTACGAGGGCGACATCCGGCTGGTGATCCTGCGCACGGCCCGGTACGACGACCAGCGCGAGGAGGTCGACTTCGGCGAGGTGAGCGTGTTCGTCGGGCCGGCGTTCGTGATCACCGTTCGCCAGGGCGTCGCGAGCGACCTGCACGGCGCCCGGATCCGGCTCGGGCAGCGGCCCGAGCTGCTCGAGGCCGGCACGAACTCGGTGCTGTGGGCGATCCTCGACCAGGTCGTCGACGGCTACGGCCCGGTCGTCGCCGAGCTCGAGCGCGACATCGAGCAGGTCGAGCACACCGTGTTCGCCGGGGTCGGTCGCGCCGACCGAGCGGATCTACTTCCTCCGCCGCGAGGTGACCGACTTCTACCGCGCCGTGCACCCGCTGCTCGCCGTACTCGCGACCATCGAGCGTGGTGCGCGGAGCACCCACCTGCTGCCGTACTTCCGGGACGTGCACGACCACCTGGTGCTGCTGAACGAGGAGGTCGCGGCCCAGCGCGACCTGCTCGCGACCGTGCTGGAGGCGAACATGGCGGTGATATCGGTCGAGCAGACCAAGGTCGGCGTCCGGCAGAACGCGACGATCGAGCAGCTGACGATCCTGGCCACGGGGTTCCTGCCGCTGACCGACGGCCCGTTCAAGCCCATGGACAGCGGCGTGGTCGTCGGTAGCAAGCTGTACGCCGTCCACTCGAACTACCTCGAGTGGCCGATGGAAAGCTCGACGGCGCGTGGTGGGCCGGGTTCGCCAACTACGACGTGGTCCAGGACGGGATGACCGAGCCGTACGGGCAGACCTACAACACAGTTCCGCAAGTGGCCGAATCCGATTGAGTAGCGGACATAAGCTGTCCGCTACTCAGCGGATCCTGGAGACATGACCGAGAACAGCAGCAGCACCAGCACCGCGACCTTCCACGCGTACTTCGGTTACCGCGACGCGGTCGGCGCCCTGCGCTGGCTGGAGAAGGCGTTCGGGTTCGAGACCACGATGGAGGTGCCGGACGACAAGGGCGGCATCATGCACGCCGAGATGCGGTACGGCGGGGTCTCCTTCACCCTGTTCACCGACGAGGAAGGCTACGACAAGCCGGTGCGCAAGGGCGAGACCGTCGGTCACGGCAGCTACGTCGCCTTCGACAGCAAGGCCGAGGTCGACACGATCCACGCGACCGCGGTCGCCGCCGGCGCCGAGTCGGTCTGGAAGCCGGCCGACACCGCGTGGGGCAACTACCGCTGCCGCGTCGCCGACCCCGAGGGCTACGAGTGGACCTTCGGCACGCACCGCCCCGGACTGCCCGCCTCCTGGTAGTACTGTGCGCCGGTGGATCCCCGGCTGATCGTCATCAGAGGCAATTCGGGCTCCGGCAAGAGCTCGATCGTCGAGGCCATCCGGGCGGCGTACGGGCGCGGGGTCGCCTGGATCGAGCAGGACTACGTCCGCCGGATCGTCTTCAAGGAGCTGGACCAGCCCGACGGCGCCAACATCCAGATGATCCGGCAGATCGCGAACCACGCCCTCGATCGCGGGTACCACGCGGTCGTCGAGGGCATCATGCCGAAGGTCCGGTACGGCGAGATGCTCCGGCAACTGCATGACGACCACACGGGGCCGTCGTACTTCTACTACCTGGACATCCCGTTCGAGGAGACCGTCCGGCGGCACGCGACCCGGCCGAAGGCGGGTGAGTTCACCGGCGCGGACATGGCCGAGTGGTACCAACCGCAGGACCTGCTCGGCGAGCCGCGCGAGACGGTCATCGACCAGACGAGCTCCCTGGAAACAACCGTCCGGCGGATCCTCGCCGAGACCGGGCTGACGTGAACCGCCAGGCCATCACAATCGAACCGGCTGCAGCCGGTTGAGCGGGAACCCACCGGAAGATGGCGATTGTGATGGCCTGGCGGTCCGCAGCTAACCCTGCGACCAGCCGCCGAGGTCCAGGTCGGCGATCACGACCGGCTGGCCTGAGGCCAGGGACTGGTTCGCGGCGATGCCGACGGCGACCGCGCGGACGCCGTCGTGGACGTCGGCGGCGCGGGCCAGCGGGTCGTCGCCGGGCCCCTTGAACAGGTCGGCGTAGATCAGCCGGTCGCCGCCGCCGTGGCCGCCGACCCCGCGCGGGATCTCGACCTCGACCGCCGGCGCCCAGTGCTTCTGCAGCACCAGCCGCTCGCCGTCGGACCGCACGTCACCAGCCACGACCCGCTCGGACGGGTAGCTCGGATCGATCTGGTCGTCCACCACGGCAGCGCGCTCGACGACCTCGAGCTCAGCGCGCCCTTCGGTGCCGTTGACGCAGACCCGGTAGCCCTCCCACGGCGAGTGCGCGTTGAGCGAGTAGCTCAGCCGGGCGCCGTTCGCGTACTCGGCGATCACCGCCATGTTGTCCTCGATGGTGATCCCCGGACCGAATACGTCCTGGTCGCGGATGTACCCGTCGTACTGCTCGCTCTCCAGGTACAGCTGCCGGTTGGTCTCGTCGGCGCGCAGGTCGAGCAGCCACGGGTCGTCGGCCGACCCGTCGACCGTGCCACGCTCAGGTCGTTGCCCAAGGCCACGAGTCGCGGCGTTGTCGGCGCCGTAGAAGAACAGGCCGCCGGAGGCGAAGACCCGGGTCGGGGTGGAGGCGATCCACCAGTTCACCAGGTCGAAGTGGTGGGACGCCTTGTGCACCAGCAGGCCGCCGGAGAACCGCTTCTCGCGGTGCCAGCGCCGGAAGTAGTCCGCGCCGTGCCGGGTGTCGAGCACCCACTGGAACTCGACGCTGGTGACCGTGCCGATCTCGCCGTCCATGATCAGCTGCCGCAGCGCGCTGTTCCGGGGCGAGTACCGGTAGTTGAAGGTCACGACGACCGACTTGCCGGACTCGTTCATCGCTTCGACGATCTGCCGGGTGCCGTCGGCGTCGATGGTCAGCGGCTTCTCCACGATCACGTCCGCGCCGGCCCGCAGGATCCGGGACACGACGTTCGCGTGCGTGTAGTCGGGGCTCGTCACGACCACCCGGTCGACGGACTGCTCCTTGATCATCCGCTCCAGGTCGTCGGCGCCGTACTGCGGCAGCTCCGGCCCGCCGAGCTCCTTCACCCACCGGTCGTGCACCGCGAGCCGGCCCGGGTTCGGGTCGAGCAACGCGACCAGCACGGCCTCGTCGGGGTGGTCCTGGACGATCGCGCGGACGTAGGCCCGTGCTCGCGAACCGGTTCCTGCCACTGCATAGCGTCGAGGCACGACGAACCCTTTCTACTCGTGTAGAACCAGCACGCTAGCAATCGCTTTCCGCAGCGGTCAAGGTCGTACTATCGGCACATGCCCAAGGCCACCCCAGTCACCCGCAACGACGTGGCGGAGTACGCCGGGGTCAGCACCGCGGTCGTCAGTTACGTGGTGAACGAGGGCCCGCGACCGGTCGCGCCGGAGACCCGGGAGCGGGTTCTGGAGGCGATCCGCGTCCTCGGCTACCGGCCGAACGCGACCGCCCGCGCGCTCCGGATGGGCACGACGCGGACCCTCGGCCTGATCACCCCGGACGGCGGCAACCCGCTGTTCGCGGAGCTCGCGAAGGCGATCGACAAGGAGGCCGCGGCCCGCGGGTACGTCGTTCTGCAGACCAGCGCTGACGGCGACCCGGCGACCGAGCAGGCAAAGCTCGCCGAACTCCTGGTACGGCGGGTCAGCGGCCTGCTCCTGGTCGCGCCGACCGAGGACCCGGACCTGGACGGTGTCGACGTGCCGGTAGTCGCGATCAACCGCGTTCTGCCGCATGCTTCGTCGGTCCGGCCGCAGTACCGCGACGGCGCCCGTCGCGGTGTCGAGCACCTCATCGAGCACGGTCATCGCACGATCGGCCTGGTCATCGGCGGTCGTCGCCGGCCGGAGCGCGAGCTCGGGTGGCGGGACGCGCTTTCGCAGGCTGGGTTGGAAGAAGGGCCGATCGTTCGCGCGAGCTTCAGCCGGAGCGGTGGTCACGAAGCCGGTCGTGAGTTGCTAGCGGCAACGAATCGGCCGACGGCGATCTTCGCCAGCTCGGACCTGCAGGCGATCGGGGTGCTGCGGGCGATTCACGAGGCCGGGCTGAGGGTTCCCGAGGATGTGGCGGTGGTCGCGTTCGACGGGACTGCAGAGACGGAGTACAGCTGGCCGCCGCTGACCGTCGTACGGCAGCCGTTGGAGCTGATGGCACGGGACGCCGTCGGCCGGCTGGTGGACGGCGAGGAAGCCGTCGAGGAAGTGACGTATCCGGCCGAACTGATCGTCCGGCGGTCCTGCGGCTGTCCTTAGAGCGTGCCGACGTCCTCGAAGATCAGGGCGGTGCGGGTGGCGAGCACCTCGGGGATGGCCTGGAGCTTCTCCAGGACGACCCGGCGGAGGTGCTCGTTGTCGGCGGCGCGGACCAGCAGGATCGCGTCGAAGTCGCCGCCGACCAGCGCCATGTGCTTGACCTCGGGGATCGCCTGCAGCTGTTCGCGCAGCGTCCGCCAGGAGCTCTGCCGGAGACTCAGCGTAACGTACGCCGACGTCGCGAGGCCGAGCTTCAGCGGGTCGACGGTGGCGGTGAACCCGGTGATCACGCCGGTCGTGGTGAGCCGCTCGACCCGGGCGTAGGCGTTCGCGCGGGAGATGTGCACCTGGTCGGCGAGCGCCCGGATCGACAGCCGTCCGTCCCGCCCGAGCGCCTCGACGATCTGCCGGTCGATCTCGTCGAGGGCCGGGGCGACGACCATCTGTCCAGGCACCGGCGGGCTGACCATCACGTCGTCGGACATTCTGCTCCTCGGGCTGGGGGGACTGGGCCAAGCGTCTCGTGATTTTTCCAGGTCTGGATCAGATTGACCAGAAGTACGACGATGAGGCCACCGTCCGTCTCCTGCCATGGAGGGTCACATGAACGAGCGAAGCGAGTTCATCGACAAGCACTGCCTACTCCACGCCTCATCGGCGCCCGGAGCGAAGCGAGGACGTCGATGAGCTTCGTCGAGGAGCGTTTGCTCCCCTCCGCGGAACCTGTCCGGTTGATCGACCAGGACGGGCTCCCGCACGACCACCCGTCGTACCGGCTGCCCACCGAGGAAGTCCTGGTCGACGGCTACGTTCAGTTGATCAAGGGGCGCCGGATCAACGACCAGGCCGGCGCGCTGGTCCGGCAGGGCCGGCTCGCCGTCTACCCCTCGTCGCACGGTCAGGAGGCCTGCCAGGTCGCGGCCACGATGGTGCTGCGCGAGGGGGACTGGCTGTTCCCGACGTACCGCGACACGGTGTCGATCGTCAGCCGCGGTGTCGACCCGATCGAGACGCTCACCCTGCTCCGCGGTGACTGGCATTCGGGCTACGACCCGTACGCCCGCAAGGTCGCGCCGCAGGCGACGCCGCTCGCGACCCAGCTCACACACGCGGTCGGGGTCGCGCACGCGGCCCGGCTCAAGGGCGAGGACACCGTGGTGATGGCGCTCTGCGGGGACGGCGCGACCAGCGAGGGCGACTTCCACGAGGCGCTGAACTTCGCCGCCGTCTTCCACACGCCGGTCGTCTTCTTCATCCAGAACAACGAGTACGCGATCTCCGTCCCGCTCGCCCGGCAGACGGTCGCGCCGTCCCTGGCCCACAAGGGGATCGGGTACGGCGTTCCCGGAGAGCGGGCCGACGGCAACGATCTGGCCGGGCTGCTCGCCGTACTCGGACAGGCTGTGGACAAGGCGCGCGCGGGCGAAGGCCCGCAGCTCGTCGAGGCGCACACCTACCGGGTGCAGGCGCACACCAACGCGGACGACGCGACCCGCTACCGGCAGGACGACGAGGTGACGCCGTGGCTGGAGCGCGATCCGATCAAGCGGCTCGAGACCTATCTGACTGAGCAGGGCCTGCTGGACGACGACGTACGGCGACGGGCCGAGACCGTCGCGGACGAGGTCGCACAGCAGTTGCGCGACGGTCTGATGCCGGAGCCTGAGGTGGATCCGGCGGACCTGTTCGCGCACCTCTACACGACGCAGACCCGGCAGTTGCGGGAACAGGCCGCGTTCCTCCGGGACGAGCTGGCGCGAGAGGAGGCCTGAGCGATGACGCACGTGAAAATCACGATGGCGCAGGCGCTGAACCAGGCCCTGCGGGACGCGATGAAGGCCGACGACAGCGTGCTGATGTTCGGTGAGGACGTCGGCGCGCTCGGCGGCGTGTTCCGGATCACCGACGGGCTGACCGCGGAGTTCGGCGAGGACCGGTGCTTCGACACCCCGCTGGCCGAGTCCGGGATCATCGGAATGGCGGTCGGGCTGGCGATGAACGGGATGCGGCCGGTCGTCGAGATGCAGTTCGACGCGTTCGGGTACCCGGCGTTCGAGCAGATCGTCTCGCACGTCGCCAAGATGCGGAACCGCACCCGCGGCCGGGTCACCCTGCCGATGGTGATCCGGATGCCGTACGCCGGCGGCATCGGCGGGGTCGAGCACCACTGCGACTCCTCCGAGAGCTACTACGCGCACACCCCGGGGCTGACCGTGGTCGCGCCGGCGACGGTCGCGGACGCATACACCTTGTTGCGGAGGGCAATCGAGTTCCCGGACCCGGTGGTGTTCATGGAGCCGAAGAAGCTCTACTGGGCCAAGGAGGAGGTCGACCTCACCGAGGACCAGCCGGGGATCGGCACGGCCGTCGTACGGCGGGAAGGCGCGGACGCGACGTTGATCGCGTACGGGCCGACGGTGCCGGTCGCTCTGGAGGCGGCGCAGGTAGCGGCGGCCGAGGGGCGGCAGCTGACCGTGGTGGATCTGCGGTCGATCGTGCCGTTCGACGACGAGACGGTGGCTGCGGCGGTACGTCGTACCGGCCGGGCCGTCGTGGTAGCGGAGGCCAGCGGGTTCGCGAGTGTGTCGTCGGAGATCGTTGCCCGGATCACCGAACAGTGCTTCCACTCGCTGGCCGCGCCGATCCGGCGGGTGACCGGGTTCGACATCCCGTACCCGCCGCCGAAGCTGGAGAAGCACCAGCTCCCCGGCGTGGACCGCATCCTGGACGCCGTCGACGACCTGCAGTGGGAGGACTCGTGAACACCTTCCTGCTCCCGGACCTCGGTGAGGGGCTGACCGAGGCCGAGATCGTCCGCTGGCTGGTCAAGGTCGGCGACGTCATCACCGTCGACGCCCCGGTCGCCGAGGTCGAGACCGCCAAGTCCGTGGTCGAGCTCCCCGCGCCGTACGCCGGAGTCGTCGAGGAGCTCCACGGCGAGCCGGGCACGGTGATCCCGGTCGGCAAGCCGCTGATCACCATCGCGGAGGTCGATGCGGGGACGACGTACCGCGAAGAGGAGAAGGCCGGCTCGGGCAACGTCCTGATCGGCTACGGAACCGGTGAAGGCGCCGGTGTGGGGCGGCGTCGCCGGCCGCGCGGTCCGGCGGTTTCCGGAACATCGGTGCCGCCCAATGGCAACAATCCTCCGAAGAGCGAGGTGCCGTTGGTGATTTCGCCGTTGGTGCGACGGATGGCTCGGGATGCCGGGGTGGACCTCAGGAGTTTGGTGGGGTCGGGTGACGGTGGGCTGATCGTTCGGCGGGACGTGGAGGCGGCGATCGCTCAGCGGTTCGAAAAGGCGCCGGAGGTTGGCTCGCGGACTGGGCTTGCGGAGTTGCGGCGCGAGCCGCTGAGCGGGTTCCGGAAGGCGGTGGCGGCGACCCTGAGCCGGAGCCGGGCGGAGATTCCGGAGGCCACGACCTGGGTGGACGTGGACGCGACCGCGCTGGTGGAGCTGCGGGAGTCGTTGCGGTCGGCGAAGGATGCCGGCCCTGGGTTGCTTGCGTTGATGGCGCGGTTCGTGGTGGCCGGGTTGCAGAAGTTCCCGGAGCTCAACGGATTCGTCGACACCGAACGCGAGGAACTGGTCCAGTACGACGGGATCAACCTCGGCCTGGCCGCGCAGACCGACCGCGGTCTCGTCGTACCCGCGGTCCAGAACGCGCACCGGTTGCCCACGCGCGCGCTGGACGCCGAGATCAAGCGCCTGACCGAGACCGCCCGCGCCGGCCGGCTGACGCCGTACGAGCTGTCCTGCGGGACGTTCACCCTCAACAACTACGGCAGTTTCGGCGTGGACGGCAGCGCGGCGATCATCAACCACCCGCAGGTCGCGATCCTCGGCGTCGGCCGGATCATCGACCGCCCGTGGGTGGTCAACGGCGAGCTCGCGATCCGCAAGCTCACCCAACTGTCGCTTGTCTTCGACCACCGCGTCTGCGACGGCGGCACCGCGGCCGCCTTCCTGCGCTTCGTCGCCGACGCCTTCGAGAACCCGGCGTCGGTCTTCGCCGACCTCTAGGACAACTGTCGTGGCCGCAAGCCGACCAACACGGCCCGGAGCCCGCTGGTGAAGCGGGCCTCCGGGCCGGCCAGGTTCTCCCGGCTCAGGTACGCCGCCAGACTCGCCGCACCCACGCCGAGTTGCTCACCCGCGGCCGACGCCCACTCCCGCTCGGTCAGCCCACTCCGCCGTACTGTCGCCGTCCACGCCGCATCGGTCACGGCCGCACCGATCAGGTAGTGAAAGACCGCCGAAACCGCAGCGTCCAGGTGCACGCCTCGGAAGCCGGCTGAGCTCAGCACGTTCAGGATCCGCTCGGCCAGCAGTTGGTAGTTCGGGCCTAGCCCGGCGTGCGACGCCAGCAACTGTGTCGCCCACGGATGCGCCCACAAGGCTTCGTACGCCGCCGTCGCGAGAGCGGTCACCTGGTCGCGCCAATCACCACGCTCCGCGGGAACCAAGGCCTCACCGAGCACCTCGTCGACAGCGAGCTCGAGCAGGTCGTTCTTGTTCGCGATCCGCCAGTACAGCGCCGACGTGGCGGCGGTGCCGAGCTCGGCCGCCATCCGCCGCATCGAGAACGACTCCAGCCCGTCGCGGTCCAGCACCTTGACCGCCGTACGCACGATGTCGTCACGACTCAACGGCGCTCGCGTCGCCTCCGGATCGGCCCGCAACCACACCGATCCGAGCGCCGTCTTCAGGTCCGCCTCGCGTGCCATCCGGCCGAGCATAGCGAATACGGCGTTTCACGAACTAAAACACTGTGTTAGTGGCAATAGGCAACTACTTTCTGTCAGGGTGGGAAACGGTTCGGTTGCAAAACGTAAGGAACACGGCGAGTCGTGGACCTCCTACTTGCGCGCGGCAACGCGGGACCACCAGAATGCGTGGGTCCATCGATCCTTGCAGGGGCAGGCCGGAGGGGAATGTCGGTCTGAGGACGACGATGGGCCACCGGCGCAGGGCCGGTGATCGACGACTCCTGGTTCGGCCGGGGATGGCTCCGGGGGACCGCCGACGACTTTGCCGGTCATATGACCGGCCACAGACATGGGGAAGATAGTGAACGAAACATCGGTGGACGCACGCGGACAGGCGAAGCGGTCCCGCGTGGTGGCGCTGCTCGGCGGCGCCGGCGCGCTCGCACTCGTGCTGGGCGGCGTCACGCTCGCGATGGCGCCGTCGGCCTCGGCGAGCGGCTCAATCATCGACGGCAACCCGAACTGCGAGAACGTGATCCCGGGTTCGACCGAGATCAAGTTCGACCCGCCGACGCCGGGTCAGGCGACCGCGGACGGCGTGACGGTCAGCTGGTCCACGACCACGCTGGCGCAGGACGACCCCGACCACCCCGGTGACCAGACCGGTGGTCAGCAGGTCACGTTCACCGCCAGCGGCGGCGTCGTGCTCGGTGCGCTGATGAAGGGTGGCCCGGCGGCCAACTTCTACGACTACCGGCCGGCCGGTTCGACCGGGGACTCCGGGCTGCACACCCCGGTGAACTCGAACAACGGCAAGTACTACGGCATCAGCCACGTGACCTTCTGCGTCAAGCAGGTCACCACCACGCCGACACCGACGCCGACCCCGACGCCGACCGAGACCCCGACGCAGACGCCGACCGAGACGCCTTCGGAGACGCCGAGCGAGACGCCTTCGGAGACCCCGAGCGAGACGCCTTCCGAGACGCCGTCCGAGACCCCCTCGGAGACGCCGAGCGAGACGCCTTCGGAGACCCCGAGCGAGACGCCTTCCGAGACGCCGAGCGAGACCCCCTCGGAGACGCCCAGCGAGACGCCTTCGGAGACCCCCAGTGAGTCGCCGTCGGTCTCCCCGACGGAGAGCTCCAGCACGCCGACCGTGGCGATCCCGACCGAGGTCGACGCGGGTCAGTCCGGTGGCCTGAAGAACATGTCCGCGATCGCCGGCAGCCAGAGCGCGTGGGGCATCGCCCTGCTCATGCTCGGCGGTGTGCTGGTGTTCGCCGGTGTCCTGAAGTCCCGGCAGACGCGCGGTCAGCACTCTGCCTGACATGTCCGCGAGGCGTCGCCGCCCGGGCCGCGCTCGTTCGTCGTGGTGGACGATCGGGGCCCTGGCGGCAGGCGCTGCGCTGCTCGCCACTGGCGGTTACATCCAGCTGAAGAGTGACGGGGACCGGCCGCAGACCGCGGCCGGTTCGCCGTCTCCGACATCAACAGTTGCGGGTACGACGTCCGTCGTACCGCCGGCGTCGTCGGCTCAGCCGCCGACCGCGCAACCGTCGCCGAGGCGGTCGTCGACAGCCGCCCCGAGCAAGACGCCGCCACCGCCGGAGACCCGGAGTACGGCGCCGGCCCGGCCAGGCAACCCGGTCAGGGTGTCGGTGCCGAGCCTGGGGATCTCCGCCCGGGTGCTCAGCATCCGCGCGCGCGGCGGCACCCTCATCCCGCCGGCCAACCCGCTGCTCGTCGGCTGGTGGTCCGACGGCGCCGCGCCCGGCGCGGCCACGGGCTCGGCCATCATTACCGGCCACACCGTCCACGACGGTGGTGGCGCGTTCGACGACCTCGACGAGCTCTCCGCCGGTGACGCGGTCGCGGTGACCACCGGCCGCGGCACTCTCAACTACGTGGTCTCATCGGTCACGACGTACCGGAAGAAGGCGCTGGCAGGGCAGGCGGCGCAGCTCTTCAGCCAGAGCGTCCCGGGACGCCTGGTCCTGGTGACCTGCGAGGACTGGGACGGAACGGCGTACCTCAGCAACGCCGTCGTCATCGCCGTACCGAAAAGGTAGGCGCCGGACGACGCACTAGACCGCGTTGAACTCGTCTGGGTGCGGGCCGGTGCGTTCGTTGCGGTCGAGTGTTGCCAGGGAGTCGAGGTCGTCGTTGGTGAGGGTGAAGCCGAAGACGTCCAGGTTCTCGGCGATCCGGGACGGGGTGACGGACTTGGGGATGACGATGTGGCCGAGTTGGAGGTGCCAGCGCAGGACGATCTGCGCGCGAGTGCGGTCGTGCTCCTTGGCCAGCGCCTCGATCGCCGGCTCGGTCAGCAGCGAGCCCCCCTTCGCCAGCGGGCTCCACGCCTCGGTCCGGATCCCGAAGTCGTTGTGGTACGTGCGTACGTCGGCCTGCTGCAGGTAGGGATGTAGTTCGACCTGGTTCACCGCCGGCGCGATGTCAGCGGACTTCGCCAGCCGGTCCAGGTGCTCCGGCTGGAAGTTGGAGACACCGATCGCGCGTATCCGGCCTTCGTCGTACAGCTTCTCCATCGCCCGCCAGGAGTCGACGTACAGGTCGCGCGCCGGGGTCGGCCAGTGGATCAGGTAGAGGTCGAGGTAGTCGAGTCCGAGCAGCGACAGGCTCCGGTCGAACGCGCGCAGGGTGCGTTCGTACCCCTGATCCGCGTTCCAGAGCTTCGTGGTGACGAAGAGCTCGCCTCGCTCGATGCCTGAATCAGCCAGGGCCTGACCGACGCCGGCCTCGTTCTGGTACGCCGCAGCCGTGTCGATACTGCGGTAGCCGGCTTCGAGCGCGGTGGTCACGGCGGTTGCCGTCTCGTCGTTGGGGATCTGGAAGACGCCGTACCCGACCTGGGGCATCTCCACGCCGTTGTTGAGCTTCATGAGTCTTCTTCCTTCAGACGGTGGTGAGAACGGGCTGGTCGACGGCAGCGGTACGGCGGCGGCGGTCCAGGAGCCCGGAGACGAGTGCGACGGCCAGGCCGGAGGCAGCCAATGCGGCGCCGACCCAGTTGGGCGCTGTATAGCCGAGGCCGTGCTCGATGGTCAGCCCACCGAGGTAGGCACCGATCGCGTTCCCCAGGTTGAACGCGGCAATGTTGGCGGCCGACGCCAGCGCCGGCGCGCCCGCGGCCTTGTCCATCACCCGCTTCTGCAGCGGCGCCACGGTGGCGAATCCGGCGGCCCCGAACACCGCGATCGTCACCGCTGAGGTCACGTGCCCATGCGCGGTGAACACAAACGCGACCAGTACGGCGGCCAGCAGCGCCAGGATCCCGTACAGACTTGGCATCAGCGCCCGGTCGGCCGCCTTGCCGCCGAGCAGGTTGCCGACCACCAGGCCACCGCCGAACAGCACCAGCAGCCAGGTCACCGCGCCGGACGAGAAGCCCGCGACCTCGGTCATCATCGGCGCGATGTAGGTGAACGACGCGAACACGCCGGCGAACCCGAGTGCGGTCATAGCGAGCGCCAGCCATACTTGCAGATTCTTGAACACCGCCAGCTCGCTGCGCAGCCCCGGTCCTTCGGAGGTGGTCTCCCGCGGGACGAGGAAGATGATGCCGAGCAGGCCGATCACGCCGAGCGCGGTGACGGCCCAGAAGGTCGATCGCCAACCGAGTTGCTGGCCGAGCGCCGTACCGCCAGGGACGCCGAACACGTTCGCGACGGTCAGGCCGGTGAACATCAGCGCGATCGCGCTGGCCTCCTTGGCTTTCGGGACGAGGGAGGCGGCGACGACCGAGCCGACGCCGAAGAATGCGCCGTGGGCCAGCGCGGCCACGATCCGCCCGGTCATCAGGACGCCGTACGTCGGTGCGATCGCGGACAGCAGGTTGCCGGCGATGAACACGCCCATCAGTGCGACCAGGACGGTCTTGCGGGACACCTTGGACCCGATCGCGGTGAGCAGCGGTGCGCCGACCACGACGCCGAGGGCGTAGCCGGAGATGAGCAGACCGGCGGACGGAATGCTGACGCCAAAGTCGGTCGCGACCTCGGGCAGCAGTCCCATGATGACGAACTCGGTGGTCCCGATCCCAAAAGCACCTAAAGCCAAAGCCAGAAGAGCCCCTCGCTTCGCTCGGGGATTGGCGGGCGGCGCCAGGAGGGCTGAGGGCATGACTGGGTGACTCCTCGAATGTAGTCTGGTGACTGTTACCGGCGTGTGCGATAGTTGCAGACGCGGGCTATTGCATAAGCGTTATGATTGCGCATGCAATCGTAAAGTTCAAGTGGAGGCGTGATGGGACTGCCGGACGACGCTGCGGAGGCGCGCGCGCAGGGGTGGCGAACCCTGGCGGCCCTGCATGCCCGGATCGAGGACGAGCTGGAGCGCGCGCTGCAGAAGCAGCACGGGCTGTCCGTGAGCGAGTACAGCGTGCTCGACGTGCTCGCCCGGCAGGACGACTACCACCTGCGGATGAACCAGCTGTCGAACGCGGTCGTGCTCAGCCAGTCCGCGACGACCCGGTTGGTGAACCGGCTGGAGGACCGCAAGCTGCTGCAGCGGTACCTGTGCCCGACCGACCGGCGCGGCATCTACACCGAGGTCACCGAGGCCGGCCGCGACTTGCTCGACCAGGCTCAGCCCACGCACGACGCCGTACTCACGGCCGCCTTGGACAAGGCCGCCGATCTGCCCGAGCTAGCTCCGCTGGTCGACGCCCTGGGCAAGTTGTCGCTGAAGGTCTGAGATGGCCCGGCGGTACGACAACCGCAAGCTCTACTACTGGCTGATGGGCAGCTGCCTGGTCCTGATCGGCCTGGCGTGGTTCGTCGTACGCCTGTTCTCGGTGCCGGTCGCAATCGGCATGAGCGCGGTCGCCGCCGTCCTGCCCCCGATCGCCGTGATCGTCGCCAACTGGGGTCAGGACTGAAGGACCTTGATGAAGGCTGCGGCCAGGGGGTCGGGCTCGCCGCGGGTGTAGGCCGTCAGCGTTCGGCAGACCGGGGGATCGGGGCGGAGCACGTGGCCTTCGAAGCCTGCGGGCAGGATGTTGTCGGGCACCAGAGCCGGTCCGAGTCCGGCGGTCGCCAGTGCCGGCGCCGCGGCGGTCTGCTCGGTGCGTACGGCGACGCGTGGCTCGAAACCTGCTTGTGCGCAAGCGAGATCGAGTACGTCGCCCAGGCCGTGGCCGGGTGTGTAGTGCACCCACGCGCGGCCGGCGAGCTCCTTCAGGGCGATCGTTGAGCCGTGCGCCGCGGGGTCGTCGGCGGCGAGTACGACGACGAGTTCCTCGGTGCCGAGGGTGAAGGTCTGGCCGGTCCAGCCGGTGGGCTCGGGACCGACCGCGAGATCCGCTTGGCCGGCGTACATCGCCTCGATCAGCTCGTCGGTGTGGCGGTGCTCGAACAGCCGGATGCCCACGTCGGGATGGCTCAGCCGCCACCGGCGGAGCGCGGTCGGCAGCACTCCAAGGGTGAACGAGTACAGCGTGGCGATCTGCAGCTCACCGACCTCGAGCCCGGCGGCCTGACGTGCGGCGCAGCGGGCTCGTTCGGCGTCGGCGAGCGCGGCGCGAGCGTGCGGCATCATCGCGCGGCCGGTCGGGGTCAGCCGGACCGCGCGCGGCAGCCGTTCGAGCAATGGCCCGCCGGCGGATCGCTCCAGGGTGCGGATCTGGTGGGACAACGCCGGCTGTGTCACGTGCAGCAGCTCGGCGGCCTTCGTGAACGATCCTTGGTCGACCACGGTCACCAGGTACTCGAGCTGCCGAAGCGTCGTCATGAACTCAGCTTATGGCTTCGGTGAAAACTATGCCTTGGAATAATCACCGCAGGTCAGCAAGGCTGTCGAGTATGGACAAGGTTGCTTTGGTGGTCGGTGCGCGCGGCGTGATCGGGACGAATCTGGTCGAGCACCTGGCGTCGCTGGGTGATTGGCGGGTCGTCGGGCTGTCTCGCCGCGGTGGGGTGGACGGGCCTCGGGTCCGGCACGTTGCCGTCGACCTGCTGGACCCGGACGACACCCGCGACAAGCTCGCCGGCCTCACCGAGGTGACGCACATGTTCTACGTCGCCTACCAGGACCGCCCGACCTGGGCCGAACTCGTGCCGCCGAACCTCGCCATGCTGGTCAACGTCGTCGAGGCGATCGAGCCGGTCGCCCGCGGACTGCAGCACGTCAGCCTGATGCAGGGCTACAAGGTATACGGCGCGCACCTCGGACCGTTCAAGACACCGGCTCGCGAGGACGACCCGCCGCACCTGCCGCCGGAGTTCAACGTGGACCAGCAGCAGTTCCTGGAGCAGCGGCAGCAGGGCAAGTCCTGGACCTGGTCGGCGTTGCGCCCGTCCGTCGTCGGCGGTGTCGCGCTCGGCAACCCGATGAACCTGGCTGTCGCGATCGCCGTCTACGCGTCGATGTCGAAGGAGCTCGGCGTACCGCTGCGGTTCCCAGGCAAACCCGGCGCGTACGACGCGCTGCTCGAGCTGACCGACGCCGGGTTGTTGGCCAAGGCAACGGTGTGGGCGGCGACCGCGCCGGCGGCGGCGAACCAGGCGTTCAACATCACGAACGGCGACCTGTTCCGGTGGAACGAGCTGTGGCCGAAGCTGGCCGGCTGGTTCGGGCTCGAGGTCGCGCCGCCGCTGCAGATGTCCTTGCAGGACGTGATGTCCGACAAAGAGCCGCTGTGGAAGCAGTTGCAGGCGACGCACGGTCTGGCGGCGACGTCGTACGCGGAGGTCTCGTCGTGGCCGTTCGCGGACTTCGTTTTCAGCTGGGACTACGACTTCTTCGCCGACTCCTCCAAGTCCCGCCGGGCCGGTTTCCACGAGTACGTCGCCACCGACGAGATGTTCTTCGGCATCTTCGCGGACCTGCGACGCCGCCGGATCATTCCCTGATCCAACCGGTATGGCATGCTCCGGCTGTGGCGGCGATGGGTGCGGGACGGTTGCTCGGGGCGAATCTGCGGGCGCGGCGGGACGAGCAGGGCATCTCGCTGTCCGAACTGGCCCGGCGGTCCGGGATCGCGAAGGGCACGCTGTCCCAGCTCGAGTCCGGGGCGGGCAACCCGACGATCGAGACGGTGTTCAGTCTGTCGAACGCTCTCGGCGTACCGGTGTCGGCGCTGCTGAGCGAGGCGCCGAGCGCGGACCTGGTGCTGGTGCGGTCCGCGGACATCGACGTGCTGTCCGGTGAGGCGATCGACCTGCGGATGCTGCGCCGGCTGGAGCACCCGGGCGGGCTGTTCGAGATCTACAACCAGGAGGTCCGGGTCGGCGCCGTCCAGCAGTCGGCCGGGCATCCCGGAACCGAGCACCACATCGTGCTCAGCGGGCGTTTGCGAGTCACGTCGCGGGGCCGGACCGAAGAGCTTGGCGAGGGCGACTACCTGGCGTTCCGGGCCGGCGGACCGCACGAGTACGAGGCGCTGGACGGGCCGGTGCGGTCGGTCCTGCTGCTCGAGTATCCGCCGGACGCCCACCCGGTCACGCCCGGCAGCCCGCATCTCCCGGGGTGACCGTTGACCGCAGCGGGTCTCACGCCGTATCGTTCATTTTACTGAACGGCAAGGAGATGCTGCGATGCCCGGAACTGCGACGGCCGACGTGGCTGTCGTGGGCGCTGGAATCGTCGGCGCGGCCTGCGCGGAGGCGCTGACCGCGGCCGGTGTGAAGGTCGTCGTGGTCGACCGCGACGCCGTTGCCGCCGGTACGACGGCGTCCGGCGAGGGCAACGTGCTCGTCTCTGACAAGGAGCCTGGCCCCGAGCTCGAGCTGGCGATCGCGTCGCGCGCCGAGTGGGGCGCCGTACTCGCGCGGCTGCCGGAGCGGGTCGCGGATGTCGAGTGGGAATCCAAGGGTGGGGTCGTCGTGGCGACGACCGATCCGGGGCCGTTGAAGGAGTTCGCGGCCAAGCAGCAGGCGGCCGGTGTCGACGCGCGAGTGATCACGCCGGCGGAGGCGTTCGAGCTCGAGCCGCTGCTCACGCGCAAGGTGACGATCGGGGTGCACTATCCCGACGACGCGCAGCTCCAGCCGGTGCTGGCGGCGACGGCCTTGCTGACCGCCGTACGGGATCGTGGGAGCTCGGTGCGGTCGGGGGTCGATGCGCTCGGGGTGCGGACGGTCGCGGGTCGGGTTGTCGGTCTGTCGACGTCTGATGGCGAGATCGCTTGTGGTGCGGTGCTGAACGCTTGCGGGCCTTGGGCGGGGGCCTTTGGTGCTGCTGCCGGTGCGCCGATCCAGGTGTTGCCGCGGCGGGGGATGATCCTCGTGACGGCGCCGCTGCCGGAGTGCGTGCGGCACAAGGTGTACGACGCGGACTACGTCGGCGCGGTCGGGAGCGGGGACGCCGAGCTGCAGACGTCGACAGTTGTCGAGTCGACGCGGGCCGGGACCGTGCTGATCGGGTCGAGCCGCGAGCGGATCGGGTTCGAGGACTCGATCCGGGTGCAGGTACTGCGGGAGCTGGCACGGAAGGCGGTCGGGCTGTTCCCGTTCCTCGGAGAAGTGCCAGTGATGCGGACGTACGGCGGCTTCCGGCCGTACGCACCCGATCACCTGCCGGTCATCGGGCCGGACCCGCGGATCGCCGGCCTCTGGCACGCGACCGGCCACGAAGGCGCCGGCATCGGGCTGGCCGCCTCCACCGGCCGCCTCGTCACCGAGCTCTTCCTTGGCCTCGTTCCACACATCCCTGCGGACCCGTTTCGCGTCGACCGGCCGGCGGTGCTCGCCTCATGAAGATCACCGTCGACGGCGAGTCGATCAACGCCAAGCCCGGCCAAACAGTCGCCGCCGCACTCCTGTCCAGGGGCCGCGACTCGTGGCGAACCACCCGCGTCAACGGCCGCCCGCGCGGAGTCTTCTGCGGCATCGGCGCCTGCCACGACTGCCTGGTAGTAGTCAACGGCACCCCCGACGTACGCGCCTGCCAAAGACTCCTCCACAACGGCGACGAAATCACCACCCAACAAGGTGCGGAGCTGCCCCGGCCCTCCGGGCCGGGTGAGGCAGGGGAGGCGAGCCGGGACGCTCCGTCGGCGGGTGCTGCGGTGCACCGCACCACCCCACCGTGGGTGGCTGAGGTTGCGGTGGTTGGGGGTGGGCCGGCCGGCGTCGCGGCGGCGTTGGCTGCTGCGGATGCTGGGGTGAGTGTGCTGCTGATTGACAGTGCGCCGGCTGTGGGTGGGCAGTTCAATCGGCAGGTGGCGCTTGCAGGCGAGCGGCCTGAGCTCTTTCAACATGGGTGGAAGGCTTTCGTGGCGAGGCGGGACCGGCTCGCGGCGCATCCTCGGATCACTCACCTGGCGGAGACCTCGGTGTGGGCGCTCGAGCAGGGGAACAAACTCTGGGTGCAGCGCGGGCCGGCGGACAGCGTGGGGCGCGAGCTGTTCGCGGTCGAGGCGAAGGCGATCGTGCTCGCGACCGGCGCCTACGATCGCGTGCTTCCCTTCCCTGGTTGGGATCTGCCGGGTGTCTACAGCGCCGGCGCGGCGCAGGCGCTGGCCAAGGGTCAACGGGTCGCCGTCGGGAAGCGCGTGCTGGTGGCCGGCACCGGACCGTTCCTTCTGCCGGTAGCCGAGTCGCTGGTCGGCGTCGGTGCGGAGGTCGTTGCGCTGCTCGAAGCCAACAGCATCAAGACTGTCCGCCGCGGTTGGGCTACCGACCCGTTGGTTGCTACCGGCAAGCTTCGCGAGGCGCTCGGGTACGGCGTCCTGCTCGCCCGGCACCGCATCCCGCTGAAGCACGGCTCGACGGTCATCGCCGCGCACGGCGACGAGCGGGTTGAGGCGGTCACCGTCGCGCGGGTGGACGCGGACTGGATGCCGATCGCGGGCACCGAGCGCCGTGTCGAGGTCGACGCGGTCTGTCTTGGCTTCGGGTTCAACGCTCAGCTGGAGCTGGTGGTGTCGGCCCGGTGCGAGCTGACCACCGGACCGGACGGCGGTCCAGCGGTAGTCGTCGACGCCAACCAGCAGACCACCACCCCAGGCGTCTACGCAGCCGGCGAGCTGACCGGCATCGGAGGCGCCGATCTCGCCGCCTCCGAAGGCCGAGTAGCAGGCGCCGCCGCAGCCCGCCAGGCGGTATCCCAAGGGGCCTACAAGAAGGTAGTGAAGGGCCGGCGGTTTGCGGTTGCGTTGGCTAAGGCTTACCCGGTGCGGGGCGGGTGGCGGGCGTGGAGTGGGCCGGAGACCGTGGTTTGCCGGTGTGAGGAAGTGACGCGGGCCGACATCGAAGAGGCTGTCGCCGAGCGGGGTGTGGCCGACGGGCGGGCGCTGAAGCTGACCAGCCGGGCCGGACTGGGGCTGTGCCAGGGGCGGGTCTGTTCGCGGACCGTCGCCGAGCTGGCCGGGCCCAACGACGTACCCGATCCATCAATGAAACGACCGATCGCCGTGCCCGTCCGGCTGCGCGATCTGGCCGAGGCCCAGGCCGGGCCGACCGAGGAGGAACTGTGACCGAGAAGCTGGACGGCGTCATCGTCGCCACCGCACTGCCGTACGCCGAGGACGCGAGCGCGCCCGCCGGGCTGCGGCCGGACCTGGACAAGTTCGCCGAGCACTGCCGCTGGCTGGTCGACAACGGCTGTCGTGGCGTCGGCCCGAACGGCTCGCTGGGGGAGTACTCGTCGCTGACCGACGACGAGCGCCGGGCCGTCGCCAAGACCGCGATCGAGGCCGTCGGCGACGACGGTGTGGTGGTCGTCGGCGTGCACGGCGTCGGCGCGCACCAGGCCCGCGCGTGGGCCGAGAAGGCGGCCGAGGACGGTGCGGACGGCGTACTCTGCCTGCCGCCGACCATGTACCGGGCGAACCGCGGCGAGGTGATCCACCACTTCAGCGAGGTCGCCAAGGCCGGGCTGCCGGTGATGGTCTACAACAACCCGATCGACACCAAGGTCGACCTGACCCCGGACCTGCTCGCCGAGATCGCGCAGCTCGACAACATCGTCGCGGTGAAGGAGTTCTCCGGTGACGTCCGCCGGATCCTGGAGATCCGCGAGCTGGCCCCGGACCTGGCCGTCATCGCCGGCGCCGACGACCTCACCCTGGAGGCGCTGCTGATGGGGGCGACCGGCTGGTTCGCCGGGTTCCCGAACGTGTTCCCGAAGGAGTCGGTGCGTTTGTACGACCTCGCCGTACAGGGCAAGCTGGAAGAGGCGCGGGCGCTCTACGAGCCGCTCGTGGCCGCGTTCCGGTGGGACTCGCGGGTCGAGTTCGTCCAGGCGATCAAGTACGGCATGGACTACGTCGGCCGGTACGGCGGCCCGTGCCGCCCGCCGCGGGGCCCGCTGGTCCCCGAGCACGTCGCCCAGCTGGAGCAGGACATGAAGAAGGCAGTGGAGAGCTTGCGATGAGGTCCGTCCGGACGATCACCGCGATCGACTCGCACACCGAGGGGATGCCGACCCGCGTCGTGACCGGCGGCGTCGGCGTCATCCCCGGTACGACGATGGCCGAGCGGCGCGAGTACTTCCTCAAGCACCTGGACGACCTGCGGCTGTTCCTGATGAACGAGCCGCGCGGTCACTCGGCGATGAGCGGCGCGATCCTGCAGCCGCCGACGCGCTCCGACGCGGACTGGGGAGTGCTGTACATCGAGGTGTCCGGCTGCCTGCCGATGTGCGGTCACGGCACCATCGGCGTCGCCACCGTGCTGGTCGAGTCGGGCATGGTCGAGGTGACCGAGCCGGTGACCAAGGTCCGGCTGGACACCCCGGCCGGGCTGGTCGTCGTGGACGTTGCCGTGAGCAACGGCCGGGCGGAGCACGTGACGTTGCAGAACGTCCCGGCGTACAGTCACGCTCTCGACGCCACGGTGGAGGTTCCCGGCCTCGGCACGGTCACCTACGACATGGCGTACGGCGGGAACTTCTACGCGATCCTGCCGCTGGAGCAGCTCGGCATCCCGTTCGACCAGGCCGAGAAGGACCGAATCCTCCAGGCCGGGCTCGACATCATGGCCGCGATCAACGCCACCGACCGGCCGGTGCACCCGCTGGACCCGGGCATCCACAGCTGCAAGCACGTCCAGTTCACCGCGCCCGGTCGGAACGGGAGCGACTCACGCAACGCGATGGCGATCCATCCCGGCTGGTTCGACCGCTCCCCGTGCGGCACGGGGACTTGCGCGCGGATGGCGCAGTTGCATGCGCGCGGTGAGCTCGAGCTGGGTGTGGACTTCGTCAACGAGTCGTTCATCGGCACGTCCTTCACCGGCCGTCTGCTGGAGGCAACCACAGTCGGCGACCGCCCAGGCGTCGTACCGACCGTCCGCGGCCGAGCCTGGATCACCGGCATGGCCCAGTACCTCCTGGACCCCGACGACCCCTTCCCCACCGGCTTCACCCTCTGACCGTCGTCCTGGTGCTTGCCCCGCTCGGGAGGTGCTCGGCCCGCAGGGAGGTGCGTGTCCGTGGTGGTGCTTGTCCGTGGGTGGGAAGCAGGCGAGGATGGCGGGCATGACGGAGACGCCGGGGATCGACAGCGCAGTACCGCCCAGTGGGACCGGATGCGGGGATTGTCTGGCGATCGGCGGTTGGTGGTTCCACCTCCGCCGGTGCGCACAGTGCGGCCACGTCGGCTGCTGTGACTCGTCGCCCGCCCAGCACGCGTCGGCGCACGCCCGGGAGAGCGGCCACCCGATCGTGCAGAGCTTCGAGCCCGGCGAGGACTGGTTCTGGCACTACGGCGAGTCCCAGTACTACGACGGCCCCACCCTCGCCCCACCCCACTCCCGCCCCGAAACCCAACCAGTCCCCGGCGGCAACGTCCCCCCCGACTGGAAAACCAAACTCAACCGCTGACGGGGTTACTCCGGCCAGTTGGAGTTTTTGACTACTTCTACGAAGTCGGTGGGGTGGAAGTCGGGGAGGTAGTGGGTGAGGACGTCGGCTTTGACGTTGCCGAAGGTTGTTTGGGGGCGGTGTTTGATGCCTTCGGTGAAGGCGGTGAGGATGCGGTTCTTGAAGTCGGGGCGGGGGTGGGCGGCGACGATCTGCGCGCGCTGGTCGGCGGTGATCGCGTCGTAGCCGATGCCGAGTACGTCCAGCTCGACCCCGCGCGTGACCAGCGCGATCTCGGGGTCCATGTGTAGCGGGATCTCGGGCGTCGTGTGCAGCGCGATTGCCGTCCACACCCGGTCCGCCGGCAGCCCGGTCACGCCATGCGCCTGCAGGAACTTCCGCGCCTCGTCCGCGCCATCGATCTCGAATCTCTGATCAGTACGACGGAACGGCTCGGTCAACCCGAGGTCGTGGAACATCGCCGCGACGTACAGCAGCTCCGGGTCGAACGTGAGCCCCTGCTGCCGGCCGCGCAATGCCCCGAACAGGAACACCCGCCGCGAGTGGTCGAACAGCAGCGGTGATGCCGCGTCTCGCACCAGCTCGGTCGCGTCCTTGACCAGAACGCTGTCCGGGATCTCGACCCCGGCGATCTCCTCGCTCATCGCGCTTCCTTTCGTTTGGTTGCCTCAACCCTCGCGGATGCGGCTACGCTGGCACCATGTCCACAACGCCACATAAACCACAGATCCGGACACACCGGATCGCCCTTGTGGTGTTCGACGACGTGACGCTCCTCGACGTCAGCGGCCCGCTCGAGGTCCTCCACCAGGCCAACAGGCGCGAGGGCGACGGGAGCCGCCGCTATGGTCGGCGATATGCGCCGGTGCTGGTCTCGCCTTCCGGTGGGGATGTCACGACGTCCTCAGGCCCGGTGCTGGCGAGCACGATCGCGGCGGCCGAGGCCGGGCTGTTCGACACCGTGCTCGTCGCCGGCGCCGATCACCTGGTCGACCGAGTCCCCGACGACCTCCTGAAGGCAGTCGGCACCCTCGCCGATCGCGCCGACCGGGTCGCCTCGGTCTGCACCGGTGCGTTTGTGTTGGCGGCTCTCGGCGTACTCGATGGACGGCGGGCCACCACACACTGGCGGCACGCGCAGACGCTGGCGCGGCGCTATCCACGGGTGGAGGTCGAGCCCGATGCGCTGCACCTCAAGGCCGGCAAGTACGTGACGTCGGCCGGCATCAGCGCGGGGATCGACCTGACGCTCGCGTTGGTCGAGGCCGATCACGGCCCTGAGTTGGCGCGCGAGATCGCGCGTGAACTGGTCGTCTTCATGCAGCGGCCGGGCGGGCAGTCGCAGTTCTCCGCGGCGATGGCGACGCCTCCGGTCCGCAGCGATCCACTCCGTGCGGTGACCGAGACCGTTGTCGCCGATCCGGCTGCTGACCACAGCCTGTCGACAATGGCGGCGTCAGCGGCGCTCAGCCCGCGGCATCTGACTCGCCTCTTCCAGAGCGAACTGCAGACCACCCCGGGCCGCTGGGTCGAACGCGTACGTCTCGACCGCGCCCAGCAACTCCTCCTCGACGGCCACAGCATCACCACAGCCGCCCGCCTCAGCGGCCTGGGCAGCGACGAGACCCTCCGCCGCGCCTTCGCCCGCCACCTGAACACCACCCCGACCAACTACCTCCGCCGCTTCCGCGCCACCGGTTGAGGTCCCCCAAGTGCGCTCATGGGCAAGAGGTGTGCGCGCTGTGCCAACGACAGGGCGGAAACGGACGCCGAGACTGACTGCGTTACTCAGTTCGACAACTGTCTCGGGAGAGTCATGAAGAAGATCCGCCACCTGGCCGTCGGCGCCGCCGCTCTGGTCGCCGTAGGTTCGTTGCTCACCGCAACGGCTCCGACAGCTGCCGCGCACTACAACTACGCGCACCAGGGCAAAGACCTGATCACGGTGAGCGAGACGCACGGCAGCGGCAGCGTCTGTGACCGTGAGGTCGACGGCAACGCGGTCTACGGGATCTGGACGCAGGGACCGGACCGCGATCCGGTCATCGAGTGGGACGGTGGTGACCGCGGCTGCGACACCGCCAATTTCCCGGTCGGCGCCATCTGGATGAAGCTCTGCGAAAACACCAACCACGGCACCGGCGCCGACACCTGCACCGACTGGATCCGCGTCTGACGAACGCGCAGAAGGCGACCGCCTGCTGCCGTCGACCACCTCGAGATGTTCGTGGTGGTCGACGGCGGGCAGCAGGGTGGGTCGCGGGTCCGGAAGCCGTCAGGCGGCGTCGAGGGCTTCGGTGATCTTGCGGGTCATCTCAGTCAGGGCGGGGCCGGGGCCGCCGCGCTCGGCGCGGGCGCCGGCCTCGACGGCGGTGAGGACGGTACTGCGGAAGTTGCCGGCTTCGGCCGGGTCCTGCTGCTTCAGCAGCGTGATCGAGGCCGTCAGGGCCGGCAGCACGGTGTCGGCGAGCTCGGCGGTGGACTTGCCGTGGAGCTTCAGGCCCTTCTGCTTGTCGGCCAGCGCGTGCCCGACCGGGCCGGTGGCGGCGGACAGGGCGAGGGCTCCGGCGGTGGCGATCTTGCCGGCCGACTTGATGCCGGCAGCGGCGACGAGTGCGACGGCGCCGTGCGCGGCGACGGCGAGGGTGGTCTTGTCCTGGTCGGTGAGGGTGACGGACATGGTGTGTGCTCCTTGGTTTGTTGTGGTGATGGAGCAACCATCCAGGTCCGGACTGACACCGCTCTGACACCGGACAGACACGCTGCGGGCGGGTGTGTAGGCGCATGTGGGTGAGGTTCCGTGCCGGCCGATCCGATGGTGGTCCATCGGCTGACCGGCGTTGGCGAGCAGGATGTCATGAGCTGTGGCTACCGCCCACCAGTGCGGTGACCACCAGGTAAGTCTTGTCGCCATGGAGCAGGCGCTCGCCCCACCTTGGGAGACCTTCTGCCCGGGCCGACTGCGGGTTCAGTTGGGAGGTGGGCCGTAGCCGCCACCTCCGGGCGTCTCGATGACGAACACGTCTCCGGCGGACAGTTGAACGGAGTCGCAGCCGTCCATCGCCGTCACGGCACCGCTGACGCGCTCGATCCATTGGCGGCCAAGGCTGCCAGTGCGGCCACCGCCCATCCCGTACGGCGGGATCCGGCGGTGACTGGCCAGCGTGGTCACGGTCATCGGCTCGAGGAAGCGGATCCGGCGCCGGCCACCGTCGCCGCCGCGCCACTGGCCACCGCCTCCGCTGCCTTCGCGGATCTCATAGCTGTCGAGCCGCACCGGGTAGCGCCACTCCAGGACCTCCGGGTCGGTGAGCCGGGAGTTGGTCATGTGGGTCTGCACCACGTCGGCGCCTGCGAAGCCGTTGCCCGCACCGGACCCGCTGGCCACTGTCTCGTAGTACTGGTACCGGTCGTTGCCGAACGTCACGTTGTTCATCGTCCCGGAGCCCTCCGCCTGGATGCCGAGCGCGGCGTACAACGCTCCGGTGACCGCCTGCGAGACCTCGACATTGCCGGCGGCAACCGCGGCCGGGTACTCCGGCGCCAGCATCGAACCGGGCGGGATGACGACCCGCAGCGGGTCCAGGCAGCCCGAGTTCAGTGGGATCTCGTCGTCCACCAGGGTGCGGAACACGTACAGTACGGCAGCCATGACCACCGACGAGGGGGCGTTGCCGTTGCCGGGCTGCTGTTCGGAGGTGCCGCTGAAGTCGATCTCGGCTGTCCGCGCGCCGGCATCAACCCGGACGGACACGTCGATCCGCGCTCCTGAGTCGAGCTCGTAGCTGTAACTGCCGTCGCGCAGGGTGGGGATCACCCGCTGAACTGCCTCGGCGGCGTTGCGGCGGACGTGCTCCATGTACGCCGAGACGACGTCGAGCCCGAAGTGGTCGACCATCGCGAGCAACTCCTCGACGCCCTTCTCGTTGGCGGCGACCTGAGCGCGCAGATCGGCGATATTCGTCGCCGGGTTGCGCGACGGATGCCTCGCGGAGCTGAGCAGGTCGACGGTTTCGCGCTCCCGCAGCCCGCCGTTGGTGACGAGCAGCCAGTTGTCGATCAGCACCCCTTCCTCGTCGATGTGAGTGCTGTTCGACGGCATCGAGCCGGGCGTGATTCCGCCGATCTCCGCGTGATGCCCGCGGGAGGCGACGTAGAACAGGATGTCGTTGCCGGCGCGGTCGAAGACCGGCGTCACCACGGTGACATCGGGCAGATGGGTACCGCCGCGGTAGGGATTGTTGAGTACGTAGGTATCGCCGGGCGCCATCCGGCCGGCGTTGGCGGCGATGACCATCTTGATGCTTTCGCCCATCGAACCGAGATGGACCGGGATGTGCGGGGCGTTCGCGATCAGGTTGCCCTCGGCATCGAACAGTGCGCAGGAGAAGTCCAGCCGCTCCTTGATGTTCACCGACTGCGAGGTGCTCTGCAACCGAACACCCATCTGCTCGGCGATCGACATGAACAGGTTGTTGAAGATCTCCAGCAGTACCGGGTCGACCTCGGTTCCGAGTTCCTGGTGAACCGGTCGTGCCGCCACGCGGCTGAGCAGCAGATGGCCGAGCTCGTTCACCTCGGCCCGCCAGCCCGGCTCGACCACGGTCGTCGCGTTGGCCTCGGCGATGACGACCGGCCCGTCGACAGTGTCGCCGGGCATGATCTCGCCGCGTTGGTAGAGGTCGACGTCCGTCCATGCCCCGGCCGAGAACATCGGCACCCGGGCCACCGCTTGCAAGGCATCGCTCGCGCGGGCCTGACGGTCCCAGGTCTCGGTGCCGTCCGCGGCCGCGCCCAGCAGTTCCAGCGACACTGCTTCGACGACGATCTGCTTGCCGGGCATCAGGAACGAGAATCTCCGCCGATAGGCGGCCTCGAACTCCGCGACCATCGCGTCCATCGTGCCGACCGGCACCGGAACTGCGGTGTCGGTGCCGTCGTAGCGCAGCAGTGCCCGGCGGATCGCGGTGATCCGGCCGGCCGGGATGCCTTCGCGCTCGAGCTCAGCTCCGGCATCGGCCTGGAGTTCGCCGAGGACCTTGCCGAGATCCGGGAGCAGAGCCTCACTCAGCGGTGCCTCGACTGCTCTCTCGCGGAGCGCCGCGACATCCGCGACCCCCATGCCGTACGCCGACAGGACCCCGGCCAGTGGGTGGATCAGCACCTGGGTCATGCCCAGCGCGTCGGCCACGGCGCAGGCGTGCTGACCTCCGGCGCCGCCGAACGTGGCCAGCGTGTAGCGGGTGACGTCGTACCCGCGCTGGACGGAGATCTTCTTGATCGCGTTCGCCATGTTCGCGACGGCGATCTCGGCGAACCCGGCCGCGACCTCCTCGGGGCTGCGCCCGTCACCGATCGCCTCGGCCAGCTCGGCGAACTTCCGCCGTACGACGCTTGCGTCGAGCGGCTCGTCACCGCCCTCGCCGAAAACCGCCGGAAAGAACTCCGGCTGGATCCGGCCGAGCATCACGTTCGCGTCGGTCACCGTCAGCGGTCCGCCCCGGCGGTACGACGCCGGCCCCGGGTCGGCGCCGGCGGAGTCCGGCCCGACCCGGTACCGGCTGCCGTCGAAGGCCAGGATGGACCCGCCGCCGGCCGCGACCGTATGGATGCTCATCATCGGAGCCCGCATCCGCACCCCTGCGACGAGGGTCTCCAGCTCTCGCTCGAACTCGCCGGCGTAGTGCGACACGTCGGTGGAGGTGCCGCCCATGTCGAAGCCGATCACCCGGTCGAACCCGGCCGCGGCGGTGGTGCGCGCCATCCCGACGACGCCGCCGGCCGGTCCGGACAGGATCGCGTCCTTGCCCCGGAACATGTGCGCCTCGGTGAGCCCGCCGTTGGACTGCATGAACATCAGCCGGACGCCGTCGAGTTCGGAGGCCACCTGGTCGACGTACCGGCGCAGGATCGGCGAGAGGTAGGCGTCGACGACGGTGGTGTCGCCTCGCGAGACGAGCTTCATCAATGGGCTGCACTCATGCGACAGGGAGACCTGTGTGAAGCCGATCCGGCGGGCGATCTCGCCGATCGCGACCTCGTGCCGGGTGTAGCGATAACCATGGACGCAGACCACCGCGACCGATCGCAGCCCGTCGTCGAACGCTTGCTGCAGGTCCCGGGTCACGGCGTGCTCGTCGAGGGGGACGACGAGTGTGCCGTCCGCCGCGACGCGCTCTTCCGCTTCGATCACCCGGGAGTAGACCAGTTCGGGCAGCACGATCTCGCGGGCGAAGATCTGTGGACGATTCTGGTACGCGATCCGGAGTGCGTCCCGGAATCCCTTGGTGATGACCAGAGCGGTGGGTTCGCCGTTGCGCTCGAGCAGGGCGTTGGTGGCGACGGTGGTGCCCATCTTGACCACGTCGATGCGCTTGGTCGGCAGGCGCTCGCCGGCAGGCACGTCGAGCAATCGCCGGATGCCCTCGATCGCTGCGTCCCGGTAGCGGCCGGGATCCTCGGACAGCAACTTGTGTGCGATCAGCCGGCCGTCGGGGCGTCGCGCGACAACGTCGGTGAAGGTGCCGCCGCGGTCGATCCAGAACTCCCACTTCTGCGCCACTCGATTCCGCCTTCCAGCATCGTTCGGTGATTCCGACCCTAGAGATTGTTCAACAATCCTGCAAGGGCCTCGTTCGACCAGATTTCCGTGCAATGTGCGGCGTGGGCGATGATGCAGAGGTGGGCGCAGGTCAGCGGACAGATGACGAGGGTCGGCAGGCATGGCTGCGCGGAGTAGCGGCCGACGTGGCGCGGCTGGACCGCAGCAGTTCGGCCGAGCGCGCGGCCGACATCCTTCGCCGGAGCATCACCGAGGGTGCGCTGCCGCCTGGTGCTCAACTCTCGGAGCTGGAGCTGACCGAGGTCCTCGAGGTCAGCCGGAACACGCTGCGCGAGGCGTTCCGGCTGCTCACTCATGAGGGACTGCTCGTCTACAAGCTGCACCGCGGGGTGTTCGTGCCAGAGTTGGACGAACATGATGTGGTGGACCTGTACCGGCTTCGCCGGGTGCTCGAGGTGGACGTCGTCCGGCGTCTTGGTGAGCGCGATCCGGAGCTGCCGGCCACCCGGCTCGAGCCACTGCTGGACGATGTCGAGGCGGCCGAGGCGGCCGCGCTGGCGGAGCGCTGGCCGGCGGTCGGCACAGCGAACATGCGGTTCCACGAGCACCTCATCGGGCTCGCCGACAGTGCCCGGATGAATGCGGTCACCGGTCGGCTGCTGGCCGAGTTGCGTCTTGTCTTCCATGTGATCGCGACGCCGCAGGAGCTGCACGAGCCGTACATCGCGCGCAACCGTGGGCTGTTCGAGCTGCTCGAGGCGCGGAAGTACGAGCAGGCGGCAGCCGACCTCCACCAGTACCTTCTGGACTCCGAGCAGGGCCTGCTGGACGCCTTCCGCGCCCACTGATTCACGACTTCGGATAAGGGCTTGCGCGGCCCTGCCCCTACCTGAGTTGATGGCTGTAACCGTCAGTTGCAAAGGGGAGCTCAGCACATGACCGAAGACGACCGGACCGACGACACACCGAAGTCCTACCGCCCGATCGACGCCCAGGGGTTCAGGGAGTTCATCTCGCGCGGCTGGGGTCCGGTGGACCGTTCGGTGACCGTGCCCGAGGGGCTGGCGGAGGCGGCCGCCGAGCACCGGATGAAGCTGGCTGCGGCGTTGCCGGGGCGGCGGATCGCGGTCGCGGCCGGCCGGGCGCCGGTCCGGTCGAACGACACCGACTACGCGTTCCGGGCGGACAGCGACTTCGTCTGGCTGACCGGCTGCCAGGCCGAGGGCGCCGTACTGGTGATGTCGGCCGACGGCGACGCGACGTTGTACCTGCGGGAGACGGCCGGGCCGGGCGAGGCCGACTTCTTCGCGAACGCACGCGACGGTGAGCTGTGGGTCGGCCCGGTGCCGGGGCTGAAGGACTGGTCGGAGGCGTTGCAGATCGCCTGCCGCCCGATCGAGGAGCTGCCGGCCGCGGTGCGCGGCGCCGTACCGTTCATGCTGTCGACGCCGGGCGTCGAGCCGCTGCTGGACGCACTGGTCCGGACCTCGCCGACCGACGGGAACTCGCTGCGTCAGACGCTGGCCGAGCTGCGCCGGATCAAGGACGACTGGGAGCTGGACCAGCTGCGCGAGGCCGTCGCGGCCAGCGTGCTCGCGTTCGGCGACGTCGCGAAGGAGCTGCCGGAGGCCATCCGCGGCGGCGGTGAGCGGTGGCTGCAGGGCACCTTCGACCGGCGCGCGCGGACCGCCGGGAACGGGGTCGGGTACGCCTCGATCGTTGCCGCTGGCAAGCACGCGCCGGTGCTGCACTGGGTCCGCAACGACGGCCCGGTGAACGAGGGCGACGTGATCCTGCTCGACGCCGGCGTCGAGACCCGGACGCTCTACACGGCCGACGTGACCCGGACCTTCCCGGCGACGGGTGAGTTCACCGACGCCCAGCGGCAGGTGTACGACCTCGTTCACAAGGCGCAGCTGGCGTCACTCGACGCCGTCAAGGTCGGAGCGCCGTACCGGGCCTTCCAGTACGCCGCCCTGCGCACACTGGCCGAAGGGCTGCGGGACTGGGGGCTCCTGGACGTGTCGCTCGACGAGCTGCTCGGCCCGGACGGCCAGCAGCACCGGCGGTACATCGTCTGCGGCACCGGCCACTACATCGGCCTGGACGTGCACGACTGCGACGCGTCCCGGCCGGAGGCGTACTTCGCCGGCGAGATCGAGGCGGGCATGGCGCTGGCGGTCGAGCCGGGGCTGTACTTCCACCCGCACGACGAGACCGTGCCGCCGGAGCTGCGCGGCATCGGGATCCGGATCGAGGACAACGTCGTCGTGCACTCCGACCGCCTCGAGATCCTCACCGCCGACCTGCCGATCACGGCCGACGGCCTGGAGAACTGGACCCAGTCCCACCTGGGCCGTGTCTGACGGTCCATCGCCTACTGCGCGGCACTCGGCACGGCGCTGGACCGTCAGACACGACCTACGCGCGGTAGCCGCGAAATCACCCAAAATTATTCGTCACAAGCAGTAACACCGAGGCCCCCGGCAACGATGTAGCGAGCGGGGAGGGTCGAATCGGCCCGGCGCGTGGCAGTGGGGGGCCGCGACCACGCGCCAGGGCCGAGCCGGCCGAGCTGGAGCCCGGGGGGACTCCGGTTTGCCTGGGGACACGGGGGTAGTGAGATGAACCTACGAGTGCGCGTGGTGCACTGCGGCGACCGGCACTGGTACGCCGACATCGACGACGCCGACGATCCGCAGCCCGACGACCCGTTCTGGTACGTCGACAACTGCCGATCCCAGACGCAGGCACTCCAGACCGCCTGCGCCGAGCTCCGTCTGCTGTCGGGCCGGATGGTCCGCGGCGACCACCTCGACCGCGTGCTCGAGGTGCCGGAGTACCGGTCTGACGACTCCCGGGCAGGCGTCTGGTTGGGAGATGCCTGCCCGGGGCAGTACCTACACGGGCGGTAGGGCGGGGCAGCTCGCGCCGCGCTTCGGCACGTCCAGCGTGAGTAGATAGGCGTCCACGGTGTCCTGCATGCACGGGCTGCTGTTGTAGCTGCCGTGTCCCCAGCCCTCGTAGGTGAGCAGAACGCCGTACCGGCCTAGCTGGCGTTCGACGCTGCGGGCCCAGTTGTAGCCAGTGGCCGGGTCGTGGCGGGCGTTGATCAGCAGGATCGGGTCGTCCAGGCCGCGTACCTTCAGCCGGTGCTGCGGGTTGTCCGCCTGCGGCATGCCGAGGCACATCGAGACGGCCATCAGCTGGCCGGGGTAGCGCATGTCCGGGTTGTTCCGGGCCAGTCGGGTGAGCAGGCCGGCGTACTCCTGGTAGTTGCGGACCGGGAGGTTCCAGTCCTGGCAGAAGACCGCGAGCGTGTTCGAGGCCAGGCCGGTCGGCACCGGCGGCTGCCCGGTCGGCGGCGCGCTGGCGTCGAGGGTCTTCAGCATGGTCGCGAGGTCGGTCCAGCGCGGACCGTAGAGCATGCGGAACACGTTGAAGCTCAGCCAGTACGGCGTGATCGGCAGCGTCGGCCTCTGCGGATCAGGCACCGCACCGCGATCCGCCCGGGCCAGCAGGTCGTCCCACAGCGCGTGGATGTCCCGACCGTGCAGCGCGCAGGCCGTCGTACTCACGCACCACTTCAGGAACTCGTCGAACGAGTCCTGAGCAGCCCATGCCTGCGAGTCGAGGAACGAGCGAGCCGAGTCGGCGCTGTGGTCGACCACGCTCTCCACGACCATCGCCCGGACCCGCTTCGGGTACGTCTCGGAGTACTGCGCCCCGAGCAGCGTTCCGTACGAGCTGCCGTGGAACGAGATCGTCGACTCACCCAGCGCGGCGCGAATCGCATCCACGTCCCGGACCGTCTGCCAGGTGTCGATGTGGTCGTAGACCGGACCGGTATTGGACCGGCAGTCGGCGGCCAGGTCGCGGTTGTAGCTGATCGTCGCGGCGAACTCGGCCTGGCTCTTGATGACCGGCGACGGCTGCTTGGCCAGCAACGCGGCCGAGCACTTCACCGGGTTGCTCCGGGCGATGCCGCGCGGGTCGAAGCTGACCACGTCGAACCGGTCCTGCACCCGCTGGCTGAACCGGCTCATCCCGGTCTTCACCCGGTCGACTCCGGAGTCACCGGGACCGCCCGGGCCCCAGACCAGCACGCCCACGCGGTCGCTCGGGTTCTTCGCCGTACGGCGGGCGATCGCGAGCCCGAACGTGGGTCCGTCCGGGTTGTGCCAGTCGACCGGGACCTGCAGAGTCGCGCACTGCGAGCCCTCGACCACCTCCGGCTTGTCTTTGCCCTCCGGCTTGCAGTCGGCCCACTGCAACTGGGTCTCGGCAACAGCCGGCATCGGCAGCGTGACGAGGCCGGCGGTCGCGACACCCAGCGCCACTCCGGACGCGAGGACGCGTTGTCTGAATCTCATCAGGGAGATCTCCTGTCTGCGGAAACTCCCTCGATCCTCGGCAACCGTTTGCTCGGCCACATCGGGGACGAGCCCCCGGCCGACCCCGGGTGCGCCTTGGGGGACTTGTTAGGGTCGGTCGCTGATGAGTACAAAGCACGCGGTGTGGTTCCGGTGGGTGGCGATCGCGGAGGCGGTCTCCTGGACCGGGTTGCTGATCGGCATGTTGTTCAAGTACGTGCTGTCCGACAACGAGCTCGGGGTCAAGATCTTCGGCCCGATCCACGGCGGCATCTTCGTCGTCTACGTGCTCACCGTGCTGGTCGTGCGCGGCCCGCTGCGCTGGTCCTGGCCGGTCACCCTGGCCGCGCTGGCAGCCGGCGTTCCTCCGCTGTTCACCTGGTTCTTCGAGATCTGGGCGGTGCGGACCGGCCGGATTGACGGCGGCCAGCAGGCCGCCGTACCGTCACGGACGTCAGTCAACTCAACAGCCGCATGAACCCGTGCGGGAGAGTCCCGGGCCAGGGAGACATCCTGGACCCGGGCGCCGTAGGAGCAACTCTCCCCAAGAATCTCTCAGGCACCTTCACCGTACGGGCGAGGCACCTCTGGAAGACGTCCGTCTGACAGAGCGGGGAGGACACCAAACGGTCAACGGCGACCGGAAGGAACCTCCACACGATGGCGATCAGCGTCTTCGACCTGTTCAGTATCGGGATCGGCCCGTCGAGCTCCCACACGGTGGGCCCGATGCGCGCCGCCCGCACGTTCGCACTCGGTCTGGCCGACGACGGGCTGCTCGCCCGGACGGCGAGGGTCGAGGCTCAGCTCTTCGGCTCGCTCGGTGCGACCGGCTACGGCCACGGCAGCAACAAGGCCGTCCTGCTCGGTCTCGAGGGCGCGGACCCCGAGACCGTGATCACCCACTCCGTCGACGCCCGGGTCGAGACGATCCGCGAATGCGGCGGGCTGATGCTCGCCGGCGAGCGCGAGATCCGGTTCGACGAGAACACCGACCTGACGATGCACCGGCGCAAGGCGCTGCCGTACCACCCCAACGGGATGATGTTCACCGCCCGTACGGCGGACGGCGAGGTGCTCCGTGAGCGCACCTACTACTCGGTCGGCGGCGGCTTCGTGGTCGACGAGACCGCGGCCGCCGGGGACCGGATCGTGCCGGACACCACCGCGCTGAAGTACCACTTCAGCACCGGCGCCGAGCTGCTCGACCGGTGCCGTGAGTCGCAGCTGTCGATCAGCGAGGTGATGCTCGCGAACGAGCTGGCCTGGCGGACCGAGGACGAGATCCACGACGGCCTGCTGCGGATCTGGCAGGTGATGCAGGACTGCGTCCGCGAGGGCTGCGAGACCCAGGGCATCCTGCCCGGCGGCCTGAAGGTGCCGCGGCGGGCGCACGCGCTGCACAACCGGCTGAGGTCGGACCCGTGGTCGGTCGACCCGCTCAAGGTGATGGACTGGGTCAACCTGTTCGCGCTCGCGGTGAACGAGCAGAACGCGTCCGGCGGCCGGATCGTCACCGCCCCGACGAACGGCGCCGCGGGCATCATCCCCGCCGTGCTGCACTACTACCGCCGGTTCGTGCCGGGATCGAGCGACGACGGCGCCGTCCGGTTCCTGCTGACCGCCGGCGCGATCGGTGTGCTCTACAAGGAGAACGCCTCGATCTCCGGTGCCGAGGTCGGCTGCCAGGGCGAGGTAGGCTCGGCCTGCTCGATGGCCGCGGCCGGCCTGTGCGAGGTGCTCGGCGGCACCCCGCAGCAGGTCGAGAACGCGGCCGAGATCGCGATGGAGCACAACCTCGGCCTGACCTGCGACCCGGTCGGCGGGCTGGTCCAGATCCCCTGCATCGAGCGCAACGCGATGGCCTCGGTGAAGGCGATCAACGCGGCCCGGATGGCGATGCACGGCGACGGCGTGCACGTCGTCACCCTGGACAAGGTGATCAAGACGATGCGCGAGACCGGCGCCGACATGAAGATCAAGTACAAGGAGACGTCCCGCGGCGGCCTGGCCGTCAACGTCATCGAGTGCTGAGCAGCCCCGCGTCCTGCACGTGGGCGTTGTGCCCGAGCCCCGGGTAGACGACGACCTGGTCGTGCAGGGCGCGGAGCTCCTCGTCGGTGTTCATCGGGTCGCCCTCGCCGCGAGCCAGAACGAGGTCGGCCTTGCACTCCGCGATCAGCTTCGGCATGTCGGGCGCGCCGACGCCGAACGTGCCGGGGTCCATGGCCAGTCGCCAGCGCCCGTCGACCTCGGCCAGGCCGTGCTCGACCACTGGGTCGCTCGGATCGGCCAGTCCCTGCAGGCCGGAGACCTTCAGGAACCGCGCGGCCGCGTCCTCCCGGGTGTCGAACCAGGCGATCGGCTTCTGCGCCAACGCGGCCGCCCGGCCCAGGTCGTCCTCGGTCCAGGTGACCTTCACGCCGACCGCGACGACGCGATCGACCTCGACGCCGTACCGGCCGCTCGCCAGCTCGAGCGCGATCACGCCGCCGAGTGAGTGGCCGACGATGACGACGGCACGCCGTACCGGAAGCGTCTCGGCGACCGCGGCGGCCATCGAGCCGAAGGTGTACGACGGCAGTGTGGCGGCCGAGCCGTGTCCGGGCAGGTCGGGGGCGAACCGCGGTTGCGGCCAGGCGTCCCAGACCCGGCCGTTGGCTCCGAGGCCGTGCAGCAGCACCAGTGCAGACATGAGAGCAGGCTTCCACATCAATGACCGCGGCCGCAGGCCGGATTGGCGCGTCATCAGCTAACGCACTGCAACTCTACGAATGCGTAACGGAACGGAAATGCCCAATAGTTGCGATCTAGTGTGGAATTTCTTCCAAGGACTGTTTCAAGCGCCGGATCAGCCGATAACCTGCGGGACTTGTGAAGCCGATCTCTGCCGCTATGGCCCGCCCGCCCTGGCAGAACCGTCAGCGGCTGCGCCAAGCCGGGTTCGTGGCAGGCGGTCTCCTGTTCCTGTACGCCGTCCTGGTGCTGATCGCCCTGCTCGGCGGTCCCCGGATCGGCGCGGCGTTCCTGCCGCTGCCCGGCGGCGGCCCGGAACCGGCCAACCCGGTCGCCGGCCTCGAGCCCAGCAGCCGGGTCCCGACCAGCGGCCCGTCCGTCCCGCGCGGCTCCGAGACCCCGGTCCCGACCCAGCCGCCGACTCCGGGCGAGACCCCGCCGTTGCCCTCGACAACGACCACCACGGCGCCGGCCGTGGTCACCACCGAGGGGCAGCCGGCCACCCCGCGCCCGACGCCGAAGCCGACTCCTGAGCTGGTCGACCACCAGGAGCCGACTCAACCGCCGGCCACCAAGCTGCCGCCGAAGCCGACCACCACGACCACGACCGGCGATCCCACGACGCAGCCCACCGAGCCGCCGACCACGACCGACCCGCCGCCGACCACCCCGACGAACCCGCCGACCACTCCGGACGACCCCGAGGACCCGGACCCGCCGACGCTCGGCGGCGTCCTGACCGCGATCCTCGACACCCTCGGGCTCTAGTACGCCTCGACCTCCGTGGTCGGTGCGTTGCCGGTGATCGTGCGTTTCAGGTCGACCTGCCAGGACTGGTTGCGGCCGAAGGAGCGCTCGAACTTCTGGAACGAGCAGTCCGCGCTGAACTGGCGTCGCGACGGGCTCCAGTCGGTGCCGCTCTTGAAGTAGAGCGAGTAGGCGCCGCCGATCCGGCTGATGGTGGCGGTCTTGCCGGCCTCGACGTACGTCATCACGTGCGGTTTGCTCGGCGGCTGGCCGGTGCTGACGATCGAGATCGCGACGTCGTTCGCCGTACCGTTCATGACGCGGAGCCGGCCGGACCCGGCGGGACCACGGCGGACCAGCGTGTCGCCGTTGGTCGGCGTCTCCGCTTCCGGCTCGGGCCCGGGATCGGGCAGCGAGTTGCCGAAGCGGAGGTCGAGCTTGCGGAGCGCGACGATCGCGCTGCTCAGGTCCGCCCGCAACCGGCGCTGGACCTTCTGCGACGTGTAGGCGACACCGCCGCAGCGGGCGTTCGACTCGGTCCGGTCCGAGGTGGACAGGGCGTCGGCGGCAGCCTCGAGGCCGCCGGACAAGACCTTGTGGACACCGGCGAGCCGGCGGGTGACCGTCAGCTCGGCCAAGTCCTCGGCCGCGGCGTTGAGGGAGGCGGCGAGGTTGTCCATCGTCTGGGTCAGCGCCTCGGCGGTGCGGACCCGGGTCAGCGCGCGCAGGTCACCCGCCAGACCCTGCTCGATCTTCGTCAGTTCCGATTGGTACGCCGCCGTGCCGAGCGGACCGACTGGCGTCGAGACCTCCGGAGCCTCGACCGGCGGCGTACTGATCGAGGGCGTGGTCGAGGTGCTGTCGACCATGGGTGGTTCGCTGCAGCCGGAGAGCAGGACGAAACCCGCGCACAGCACAGCAAAGCGATTCATGCAGTTCCCCCCAGGTCTCCCCAAACCCCCTGTGCCGCAAAGGGTATGCGGGCACAGGCGGTCTAAGCGAGGGGGTCAGTCGAAGTTGTGATCCGCGCAACCGATCAGGCGAACCGTGAGTGGTCCGGCGGTCGTCACGTTCAGGTCCGCGTCGCAGCTCACCTTGGCCTGTTGTGGGTCGATCGTCACCGTCCGGATGTTCGTCGCGGTGATGTCGAGCTGGTTCGCGACCGGTGCGCTGACCGGAGCCGGCTTGGTCCGGTGCTCCGTCGTGTACGCGTTGACCGGGACCGTCGAACCGGTCTCCACACCCGCACTGGTGACGTCGACCGCGACGTGACCGGTGTCTTCTTTCCGGTGGCCGCGTCGATGATGTCACCGGTCCGGCCGTGCACAGTGACGAACTTCTCGGCCGGCACTCGCTCACCTTCGCCTACACCTACCCGACCGACCCGGCGTACCGCGGTGACCAGTTCGGCGCCCTGGTCGTCGTACACGCAGCCCTGGTTGAGGACTCACCGGACCGGTAGGCGCTGGTGTGGCAGATCATCGTGGGGCTCGCCTGCCTGATGCCGGTGATCTGCAGCTGCGGGGCGGTCGGCGGGAGAGGATTGAAGTACATGCGTACGCCGTCCGTCAAGAATCTGACATATGACAACGTTGAGAGCGGTTTGGTAGCCGGGTCAGGCGACTCGGTCGGTGGTGGAGAGGTCCAGGAAGAAGCGGGTGGCCGGTTCTTTGAGGGCTTCGTGGGCCTGGAGGAAGAGGTCGTGGGCCTCGCGGCCGTGCCAGCCGGCGGGGAGGAGCTCTTCGGGGAGGTCGGGGTCGCGGAACGGGAACATCCGGTAGTCGTGCACGAGTTCCATCCGCTCGACGAGCGCCTGCCGCGGTGACACGCCGCCGCCGCGGTACGCCTTCATCCGCGGCCGGTACGTGCGCAGCAGCTCGGCATAGTCCGCGTCCAGCGACTCCAAGTCCCAGCACCGCGCCGCCATCTCTCGGTCGCGCGACAACCCGGACGACGTGCACTGCAGCAGATCCAGCCGTACGGCGGGTTGGTCCGCGAAATGCTCCTGGACCTCGGTCAGCCGGTTGTGCGGACAAACCCAGGTCGACGACGCCAGCGGCCCGAACCCGAGCCAGGCAAGCTCCTTCCGCAGCTCCTCACGCAGACCGCGTTCGCTCTCCGGGACCGAGTAGATCACCATCGACCACTGCCGATCCCACGGCTCCCGGGACCTTTCGAAGATCCTGGTCCGGCCCTCGTCGAGCAGCCGCCAGCTCTTGTCGTTGAGCGCGTAGACGGTCTCGCGGCCGTCCCGCCGGGTGTCGAACCAGCCCTCGCGCCGCAGCCGCGCCATCACCACGCGCACCGTGCTCTCGCCGACATCGAAGCACTCCAGGAGGGCGGTGAGTGTCCGCAGCCGCACCTCACCGCCGTGGTACCGGATGTAGTCGCCGAACAGGTCGAAGACGATCGACCGTGGCTTCATGGCGTCTCCTCGGAGCCGTTCCCAGTGGTTCGCTGCGCTCATCCTCTCATGGTGCCATCAAAAGCGTGTCAAAGTCTTGACGGTCGTCTGTGATCAGTTCTACTTTCGGAACATCCCCCAGCCAGCCCGGTACGAATCGAGGGCCCGCACATGACCAGTCCCACCGCCACCATCGCCCGGTCCCGCGCCGGTCTCTGGGTGGTCGCCATCTGCTTCGTCACGATCGTCTTCGACGGTTACGACCTGATCGTGTACGGCGCCGTCGTACCGTCGCTGCTGAAGAACCCCGACTGGCAGCTGACCGCCGCCCAGGCCGGCGCGATCGGCAGCTACGCGCTCACCGGCATGGTGATCGGCACGCTCTGCGTGGGCGCGCTGACCGACATCGTCGGGCGCCGCCGGATCATGTTCGCCAGCATCATCTGGTTCTCGCTCGCGATGGGGGCGACCGCCCTGGCGCCCAATCCCGAGGTGTTCGGCCTGCTGCGGTTCGTCACCGGTCTCGGCCTCGGCGGCGTGGTCCCGACCGCGATCGCGCTGACCGTCGAGTACGCGCCGCCGCACCGCCGGAACTTCAACAACGCGCTGATGTTCTCCGGCTTCTCGCTCGGCGGCGTGCTTGCGGCCGTCCTCGCGATCAACCTCGTGCCCACGCAGGGTTTCCGGATCATGTTCTGGATCGGGATGGCGCCGCTCGTCCTGGTGCTGCCGCTGGCCTGGAAGTTCCTGCCCGAATCGGTCAGCTTCCTGCAGGCGCGCGGCCGCCACGACGAGGCCGCTGCCCTGGCCGCCAAGTACGGCGTCCAACCCGAGCCCGTCGCGACCGACTCCAGCAGCAAGTGGAGTGCACTCGCCGTACTGTTCGGCCGCAAGCACCTGGCCGCGACCATCCTGTTCGGGCTGGCCAGCTTCTTCGGGCTGTTGCTCGTCTACGGGCTCAACACCTGGCTCCCGCAGATCATGCGGCAGTCCGGCTACCCGCTCGGCTCGTCGCTGCGGTTCCTCCTGGTGATGAACCTCGGCGCGATCGTCGGCGCCCTGGTGGCCTCGACGCTCGCCGACCGGTTCGGCTCGAAGGTCGTCACCACGGTCGCGTTCGCCCTGGCCGCGTTCTCGATCTACACGCTGAGCGTCAACCCGGCCGCGGTCGCCCTCTACCTGCTGATCGCGATCGCCGGCCTGGGCACGGTCGGCACCCAGATCCTCGTCAACGGGTACGTCGCCACGCACTACCCGGCCGGGAGCCGGGCCACCGCGCTCGGCTGGTCGCTCGGCGTCGGCCGGCTCGGCGCGATCGTCGGCCCGCTGTTCGGTGGCTGGGTGCTCGACTCCGGGCTTAGCCTCGACTGGAACTTCTACGGTTTCGCCGTCCCGGCCGTCCTCGGTGCGCTGGTGATCGCCGCCGTACCGCGGACCGCGCGGGAGCGCCGGCCGGAGCCGGCGCTCGGCACGACTCCCCAGACGACCCAGGCCTGAGAGGAACCAGCAAATGCGGATCGCATGTGTCGGCGGCGGGCCGGGCGGGTTGTTCCTCGCCACCCTGGTGAAGGCGAGTGACCCGTCGGCCGAGGTGACCGTGTTCGAGCGCAACCGCGCGGACGACACGTTCGGCTTCGGGGTGGTGTTCTCCGACGCCACGCTGGCCGCCATCCACGCCGCCGACCCGGTGGTCCGCGACGCGCTCACGCAGTACGGCGTGCACTGGGACGCGATCGAGGTCCGGTTGAAGGGTGAGCGGTTCCGGTGCGGCGGGATGGGGATGGCGGCGATCGCCCGCAAGACGCTGCTCGCCGTACTGCAGCAGCGGGCCGTCGACGTCGGAGTGACGTTGCGGTTCGAGACCGAGGTGGACCTGGACGACCTGACCGGGTACGACCTGGTCGTGGCGGCCGACGGCGCCAACTCACGGATCCGGGAGCGGCTGGCGGGCGTTCTCGAGCCGATGGTGGAGACGGCGGCGGCGAAGTTCATCTGGTTCGGTACGACGTACCACTTCGACGGACTCACCTTCGTCCACGAGCGCGGCGACGACGGTGTGTTCGCCGTGCACGGGTATCCGATCAGCCCGGACGTGAGCACGTTCATCGTCGAGACGGACCGGGACTCCTGGCTGCGGGCCGGGCTGGACGAGTTCGACGTGTCGCAGCCGCCGGGGCCGAGTGACCTGAAGACCAAGGTGTACCTGGAGAAGCTGTTCGCCGAGCAGATCGACGGTCATCCGCTGCTGGTGAACAACTCGCGCTGGGGCAGCTTCCGGACCCGCCGGACCGGGCGCTGGTCGCACGGCAACGTCGTACTGCTCGGGGATGCCGCGCACACCGCGCACTTCTCGGTCGGCTCGGGGACGAAGATGGCGATGGAGGACGCGGTCGCGCTGGCCGCGGCCCTGACCTCGTACGACGACATCCCGGCGGCGCTGGCGGCGTACGAGGAATCGGCTCGGCCCTCGGTGGAGAAGATCCAGGGGTCGGCGCGGCCGAGTCTGTCCTGGTGGGAGCACTTCGGGCGCTACCACGACTCGCTCGAGCCGTGGCAGTTCGCCTTCCACTTCCTCACCCGCAGCATCAGCGGCGGGAAGCTGGCCCGGCGCGATCCGGCCTTCGTCGCGGCGACGCGTACGGCGTGGCACGCGGAGAACGGCCCGGCTCCGCTCGACACGCCGTTCCACTCGGGCGGGCTGTCGTTGCCCGGTCGGTGGGTGGATGTCGCGGAGGTCGGTAATCGTGCCTTGTGGATCGAGGCTCCGGTTGATGAGCAGGGGCTGCCGGCGGCGCTGGCTTCACTGCATTCCGGCGTACTGGCCGGTCCTGCGGTGGTCGCGGTGCACGGTGGTTCGCGGTTGACGCGGACGCTGCTGGCGGAGGAGTCGCGGCTGGTGGCCGGGACGCCTGCGCTGGTGGTCGATGACGAGCTGACCCCGGACGAGGTCGAGACCCTCCTCCTCTCCGGGCGCACCGATCTGGTGGGCCGGACCAGCGGCCGCGTCACCGGGGTCAGCCCTACCGTGGGAGGGAGCGCGTGAACGGGCTCGACGGGTTGTTCACCCCTCGCGGGGTCGCAGTGATCGGCGCCTCGCGCAACCCGGCGAAGCTCGGCGCGGTGATGGCGCGCTCCCTCTCCACGTACGACGGGCCCCTCGCGCTCGTCAACTCCCGGGACTCGCAGCTGCACGGCTCGGTCGCCGAAGCGGTCGACGTACTCGGCGCTCCGATCGACCTTGCTGTCGTCTGCGTCCCGGCGCCAGCCAGCGCGGACGCAGTCGCGGAAGCAGCCAAGGCTGGTGCCAGCGCCGCCCTGGTGTGTGCCGGTGGGTTCGCTGAAGCCGGTCATCCCGAGTACCAGGACGCGTTGGCTGAGGTTGTCGACCGCTATGGCATCCGCGTGCTCGGGCCGAACACGTCCGGCTTCCTGGTGCCCTCGCTCAAGCTGACCGCCAGCTTCGTGCCGAGCGCTGCCACAGTGCCGTCCGGCGGAGTGGGCGTGGTCGCGGCGAGCGGCGGTGTCAACCACGCGCTCTCGTTCCTCTTGGCCGAGGCCGGGTACGGCGTCAGCGTCGCAGTCGGCCTGGGCAACGCGGTGGACGTGGACATGGTCGACGTACTCGACTATCTGCTGGACGACCCGGCGACGACTGCAGTTGCCCTGCACATCGAGTCGGTGGCACACGGGTCGCGGCTCGTGCACGCGGTGGCGCGGTTGTCGGCGGTGAAGCCCGTGGTCGCGCTGGTTGTCGGGCGCAACGACGTGGGGGAGTTCGCGCAGTCGCACACGGGTGCGCTGGCCACCTCCTGGCGTACGACACGGGGAGTACTCCGGCAGGCCGGTGCGGTGCTGGTCGACGACGAACGCCAACTGGTCGACGCAGTGGGCGCGTTGTCGATGACTCGGTTGGCTCCGTCGGCGGACCCTGGTGTCGGTGTGGTGACTGCGCAGGCAGGTCCCGGACTACTGCTGCTGGACGGGTTGCGAGACTCCGGGGTCCGGGTGCCGGTGTTGTCGAACGCTGCACGGGCTCGCCTGGGCGAACTGCTTCCACCGATGACCTACCAGGCCAACCCGGTCGACACCGGCCGGCCGGCGCCCGGCTTCGGTGAGGTCGTGTCCGTGGTCGGCGACGACCCGGCAGTCGACCTGGTCGCGGTGTACGCGTTGTCGGAGCCTGACAGCCTCGACCTGGCCGCCGAACTCTCCCCGCTGGCCCGTTGCACGCCTACTGTGGTCGCCGTGGGCGGTTCCACCGCGGACGTCGTCGCAGTCCGGTCGGGCCTGAACAGCCATGGCTATCCGGTAGCCACCAGCCCGACCGCCCTCACGCATGCGATCCGAGCCCTCGTGGAAGACGCCAGGCTGTCTTTCCGCAGCTCTGGTGACCCTGGTCCGATGCCGTCGGTCGTCGTTCCGCCAGGTCCCTGGGACGAGCACCAGGCCAAGTCCGTCTTGGACACCCTGGGAATCGTCACCCCACGCCGGGTCCCCTGCGGGTCACCCGACGAAGCCCACGCCGCCCTCGATTCCCTCGGCGGTCCGGTCGCCGTCAAGATCCTCGACGCCGCGGTCCTCCACAAGACCGAGATCGGCGGCGTGCACCTTGGTGTGCGCACGCACGACGACCTGACCGAAGCGCTGGCCGCGCTGGGCGATCGGCGGGTGCTCGTGGAGGCCATGGCACCGCCTGGTGTCGACCTGATCGTCGGTGCCCGTCGCGACCCGGTGTTCGGGCCTGTTGTGCTCGTGGGCCTCGGTGGCACGACAGCGGAGGCTCTTACCGATGTCGCCGTACGTGCTGCGCCGTTGTCCGTCGCTGAGGCGGCGGCGATGCCTGACGAGTTGCTGGGGCGTGCATTGCTGCACGGCTGGCGTGGTGGGCCGGTGCTGGACGCTGTGGAGCTTGCACAGGTGGTGCGGGCGCTCGGTGCGGTCTTGCTGGCCGCACCGGAGGTCGACGAGATCGAAATCAATCCCCTCCGGCTGACCCGCGACGGCTTGGTCGCGCTGGACGCCGTGATCGTGAGCAAGGAGCAGTGATGGTCAGTCCGATCGCCGATGGTGTCGTCCCCTGGCCTGCCGAGGACGTGGCACGCTATGTCGCGGCCGGCTACTGGGAAGGTCGGAGTCTGCCGTTCCACATCTGGCAGCAGGCGGACCGTACGCCGGACAAGGTCGCACTGGTGGATGGTGAGGTCAGGTTGACCTACGCCGAGCTGACCGGTCGTGCCGATGGCGCTGCGGCCAGGCTGCTGGAGTTGGGACTGCGTGCGGACGACCGGATCGTCGTACAGCTTCCGAACGGGTGGGAGTTCGTCGTTCTGACGCTGGCTTGTCTGCGGGCGGGCGTCGTACCGGTGATGGCGTTGCCTGGTCACCGGTATCACGAGCTGTCGTATCTGGCGGCGCACGCCGAGGCTGCGGCGATCGCCGTACCGGATGTGCTGCGGGACTTCGACCACCAGGAGCTCGGGCATCGGCTCGTGGGCGAGGTGGAGTCGTTGCAGCACGTGCTGGTCGCTGGTGACGACCTGCGCGGCGACAGCGTTGACTTGCGGTCGCTGTGCTCGGAGGCAGGCGTTTGGGACGGGCCGGAGCCGGACAGTCGGAGCGTGGCGGTCTTCCTGTTGTCCGGTGGTACGACGGGACTGCCGAAGCTGATCGCTCGGACGCATGACGACTACACGTACAACGCCAAGCGCAGCGGTGAGGTGTCCGGCATGGATGCCTCGACGGTGTACCTGGTCTCGCTGCCGGCCGGGCACAACTTCCCGCTCGCCTGCCCCGGTCTACTGGGCGCATTGCTGGTCGGTGGGACTGTGGTGATGCTGCCGAGCCCAGAGCCGCGGCGGGCCTTTGCCACGATCGCTGCTGAGGGTGTCACGCACACTGCGGTGGTGCCTGCGGTTGCACAGCGCTGGCTGGACGACTATGCGGGTGAGGACCTGTCGGCGCTGCGGGTGCTGCAGGTTGGGGGAGCCCGGCTGGCCGACGAGGTGGCTCGCAAGATCAAGCCCGTGCTGGGCTGCACGTTGCAGCAGGTGTTCGGGATGGCGGAGGGCCTGCTCAACTACACCCGTCTCGACGACCCTGAGGACGTCATCTGCACCACCCAGGGGCGGCCGATGTGCCCCGACGACGAGGTGCAGGTCGTCGATCCCTTGGACAACCCGGTCCCCGCCGGCGAACCAGGCTCGCTCCTGACCCGCGGCCCCTACACCCCACGCGGCTACTACAAGGCCGAGCAGCAGAACGCCCGCGCCTTCACTCCCGACGGCTGGTACCGCAGCGGCGACATCTGCCGCATCGTTGCCGGCGGCAACCTGATCGTCGAGGGCCGCGACAAGGACATGATCAACCGGGCCGGCGAGAAGATCTCCGCCGAAGAGGTCGAGAACCTCACCTACACCCTGCCCCAGGTCCAGCAGGTCGCCGCCATCGCCATGCCCGACCCCCGCCTGGGCGAACGCGTCTGCCTCTACGTCGTCCCCCGCGAAGGCGCCGGCGTCACCCTCGAAGCCGTCCGCCACTCGATGGAACAACTAGGCGTAGCCGCCTACAAACTCCCCGAACACCTGGTCCTCGTCGAAGAACTCCCCACCACCAAGGTAGGCAAGATCGACAAGGCCGCCCTCCGAGCCGACATCACCACCCGCCTGAAAGCCCAGCAAGGTCACGTCCCCGCCCGCAGCTAGTCTCGCGGGGTTGGGCGGACGAAGGGGAAGGCTAGGGTGGCGCGGATGTTTTGGCCGGTGAGCATCATCATGACTCGGTCCACGCCGATGCCCAGGCCGCCGGTCGGGGGCATGGCGTACTCGAGGGCGGAGAGGAAGTCTTCGTCGAGGGACATGGCTTCGGGGTCGCCGGCGGCGGCTTTCAGGGACTGGTCGGTGAGCCGGCGGCGTTGTTCGACCGGGTCGACGAGCTCGGAGTACGCCGTACCGATCTCGGCGCCGAAGGCGACCAGGTCCCAGCGTTCGGCCAGGCGCGCATCGGAGCGGTGGGTCCGGGTGAGCGGTGACGTCTCGAGCGGGAAGTCGATGTAGAACGTCGGCAGGGTCGTCGTCGGCTCGACGAGCTCGTCGTACAGCTCGAGGACCAGCTCGCCCGCCGTCAGCTCGTAGGTCGTGTGTACGCCGTGCGTCGCACACAACCCGCGCAGTTCCTCGACCGTGGTGTCCGCCGAGATCGACCTCCCGGTGGCGCGCCCGACCGCGTCATGGACGGTGATCACCGGCCAGTCGCCGGAGATGTCGATCTCGCCGTCCGGCCGCTGCACCACCGGCTTGCCGAACACCGCGGTCGCGGTCTCGATCAGCAGCTCCCGGGTGAGCTCGCGCATCACGTGGTAGTCGGCGTACGGCTGGTACGCCTCGACCGAGGTGAACTCCGGGTTGTGCGTCGCGTCCGCGCCCTCGTTGCGGAAGTTCCGGTTCAGCTCGAACACCTTGCCGAGCCCGCCGACGCTCAGCCGCTTCAGGAACAGCTCCGGCGCGATCCGCAGGAACAGCTCGGTGTCGTAGGCGTTGATGTGCGTCGCGAACGGCCGTGCGTTCGCCCCGCCGTGCACGGCCTGCAGCATCGGCGTCTCCACCTCGATGAACCCGCGCGCCTCGAAACCGTTGCGCAGGGCCCGTACCGCCGTACTGCGCTGCTGCATCATCCGCAGCGAGTCCGGGTTCATCACCAGGTCGAGATGGCGCTGCCGGACCCGCGCCTCCGGGTCGGTGAACCCCTTCCGCTTGTCCGGCAACGCATGCAGGCACTTCGCCGCCATCACCCAGCTCGTCACCGCGATCGACAACTCACCGCGACGACTCGTCACGACCTCACCCCTCACGCTGACGTGGTCGCCGATGTCCACCAGCCGCCGCCAGTGGTCCAGCGGCACGTCACCACACTCGTCCGCGGTCAGCATCACCTGCAGCTGCGACAGCCCGTCCTGCAACTGCGCGAACGACAGCCCGCCATGGTTCCGCATCCGCATCACCCGCCCGATGACGGACACCGTCACGCCGGTGCGATGGTCGGCCGGCAGATTCGGGTACAGCGAGCGAATCCGCTCCAGGTCCTCCGTCCGCGGCACGTTCACGGGATACGGATCGATGCCAGCAGCAACAAGCTTGGCCAGCTTGGCACGGCGGATCTGTTCCTGCTCGGTCAGCTTCCGATCCGGCAACGCCGGCCGCAGCAGCTCCTCTTCCTGCCCCCGTACGGCGACCGCGAAAGCGTCACCGTCCGCAGCCATGATCGCGTGTCGATCGACCGTCTCCACACTGTCGACCCGGGTCCACGGCCGTGGCGCCGGCAGGAAGCCTTCAGCCGTCCCGGCCGCAAGCAGCACCTGGGCCAGCGATGCACCCCGCGAGTAGCAGATCAGCCGCGGCGACCAGCGCGGCAGGTACTTCTCGTTCGACTGGTACAGGCTCTCCAGCTGCCAGAACCGGGACGCAGCCGTCAGCAAGGCCCTGGTCAGCCGCAGCACCGGCCCGGCGCCGACCCGCTCGGCGTCGTTGAAGATCTCCCGGAACATCGCGAAGTTCAGCGAGATCCGGTGCACCCCCAGGTCCCCGCAAGCGTCCACCAGCGACGTGACCATGAACTCCATCAAGCCGTTGACCGACGCGGGGTCCCGCCGCATCAGGTCGAGCGAGACACCCCGGACACCCCACGGCGCGAACGACAACAACCCGCGCACGACCCCGTCGGCGTCGCGGGCGATCACCATCACGCACCGCGCGTCGGCCGGATCGCCCAGCCGCCCGAGCGCCATCGAGAACCCACGCTCGGTCTGCGCCCCACGCCACTGCTCGGCCAGCCCGACGTACTCCGACAACGCCTCCGGCGGCAGGTCGCCGTGCCGGACCACCTCGGCGTGGTACCCGGCCCGTTGGACCCGAGTCACCGCCTGCCGCACCGGCCGCATCGTCCGGCCCTCGAGCGTGAAGTCGGCGACGTCGATGATCGCCTCGTCACCCATCGACAACGCGCGCAGTCCGGCGTCGACGTACGCGTGCGCAGCCTCCTCGCTCGCCGACAGTACGGCGGGGGACCAGCCGTAGGTGCGTGCCTCGGCGAGCCACACCTTGATCGCACCGGGCCAGTCGGCCGGGTCGCCGAGCGGATCGCCGCTGGCCAGGCTGACCCCGTTGACCACCCGGTACGCGATCGCGGCGTCCTTGGCGGGGGAGAAGATGACCGCCTTGTCACGGCGGGTCGCGAAGTACCCGAGCGAGTCGCGCTCCCCGTGCAGCAGGAGCAGCCGCCGTACGTCGAGCTCCTCGGCCTGGCTGAGGTAGCGGACCCGGCGGACCGACCGCAGGAAGATGGCGAACGCGATCACCAGCGAGGCGGCCGAGATGGCGCCGACGGTCAGGCCGATCCAGCCGTGCCCTTCGTGACCGCCCATCCGGCTGCGGGACTGGCCGAGGGCCGCGATGATCGCCCAGCCGATCTTCTCCCGCTGGCCGGTCAGGTCCTTCGGGAAGATCTGGGTCAGCGTGATGCTGACCGCGGCCGAGATCAGCAGGCCGGTCAGCAGGGCGCCGATCGCGAGCCGCCGGGTGCCGGGCGCCAGCCGGGCGGGGAAGGCACCGCGGATCTTCCACAGCAGCACGATGATCGCGACCACCACGACCAGCTGGGCGATGCCCCACTCCAGGTCCTGGACGGTGGCCGGGCCGAACTCCCTGAGCAGCTCGGCGTCGTTCGGGTTGGCCAGCCGGACGCTGGTGAACGCGACCGCCGCGGTCTGCTCGATCAGCCACAGTGCCTGGAACACCCACAGCACCCAGAGCAACGCGGCGCGCTTGCCGCGCAGCAAGGCACTGCCGATGACGGCCAGGTAGACCGCGGAGAAGAACGTGTGCCCGGCCGGGATGCCGAAGAAGTCGAAGGCTTGGTCCACGCGCCGTACGTACGCCGGGGCGAACAGGTGCAACGGGATCGCGATGAACGACCAGACCGAGGCGGCGACCACGACGCGGCCCACCCAGACGGCAGCGCGCTGCTGCCACTGCGGGACCACCACCTCTGCCTGAACCGGGCGCACCCAGCGATCATGCCACTAGTTCCGGGACGGTTCGGTGGCGCTGGCACTACCTCGAGGGTGTACCTGACTCGACAGTAAATGCCTTGCTCCGTGTGCGACCCTGGCGGGCATGGTGACCGTCCCGTATCGCTTGATGCGCAACGTGATGATCGCCGCCGGCGTGCTCTACTGCAGCCTGATCCTGGAAGCGGTCGCCGGCTACCCGCTCGACATCCACACGTCGTTCCTCAGCGAGCTCGGCGCGCGCGACCAGCCGACCAGCCCGTACGCCCGGGCGCTCGACCTCGGCGCCGGCGTGCTCCTGCTGATCGCCGCGATCCTCGGTCGCCCGGCGGCCTGGATGCACCGCGACGTCGCGGGATTGCTGATCAGCGCGGCGGTTTTCGGCGCGGGGACGATCTTCGACTCGTTCTCGCCGATGGACTGCGCGCCGTCACTGAGCGAAGCATGCCGCGCCGCGGAGGCGAACGGTCAGGCCGGTACGGCGCTGCTGCTGCACGAGATCACCTCGACCATGGCCGGGATCGGGAGCGTTGCCATGGGCATCTTCGCGGTCCTGGTCCTACGCCGGCCGGGATGGGGTGGAGTGTGGGGCCGCCTGGTCGCCGTACTGGCTGCCGGTGTCGCGATCACGCAGGCCTGGCTCGGCATCGAGACCGGTCTCGAGGTGCTGACTGGCAGTGACCTCCATCCGCCGGGCATCCTGCAGCGGGTGTCGGTCCTCCTGGTCTGCCTAATGCTGGCGACATTGTTACCAGGCCTGAGGCAAGCTTTCCTTCGATGACAACAACCTGGGTCCTGCTCCCTGGCCTGGCCGAGACTCCGGAGGAGTTCGCCCGGGTGGTCGAGCTGTTGCCGGGGCTGGATCTGCGGGTGATCGATCCGTGGCGGACGCCGATCACGTCGAGTGTCGACGAGTTGCGGACGGCGGCCGGCGTACCGGCGGACGCGGAGATCGGGCTGATCGGGCACTCGATCGGTGGCCTCGCGGTACTGCGGTGGGCGCTGACCCGGCCACTCGAGGTCAGCCGGCTCGTGCTCGTCGACACCAGCCTCACCTCGGAGACCGGGGTGCGCTGGCTGTACCCGGGGACGCGGGGTGACCGGGTGGTGCGGGCGTTCCTGCGGTTGCTCGGGCGGGTCGGCGTACCGCAGCTGCTCGGTCCGGCGCTCCGGCGGCTGATCGTCCGGGTCGGCAGCGCGTCGAACCGGGATCTGTTGTCCAAGGCAACCGCGCGGAAGCGGTACGGCGACGCGTTGTCCTGGCTGCTGTTCTGGGACGAGCTCGCCAACAGCTGGGAGCTCGCGGCGGAGGTCGGCAAGCTGGTCGGCGGCCCGGTCGGCGAGATCGTGCCGACCACCCTCCTGGTCGCCACCGGCGGCAGCTCCCGCTTCACCGCGAGCCGCTGGCTGTCCGGTCAGCAACGCCTGGCCGACACCCTCCACGGCACCGTCAAGGTCCTCCCCGACTCAGCCCACCTGGTCCACCTGGACCGCCCCGACGCCCTCGCCGACGCCATCCGCGGGTAAGAAAGTTGGGGGAAGGAAAAGGAGTAGCTGGGGGAAGAACCGGGATCTGCAAGAAGTTCGTGACAGGGCCTCGGACGGCTTAGGCCGTGCTGGTGAGGGCAGGCGTTGGGAGTTTGCGCTGCCAGACCTCGTCCAGGGCCATGCGCATGGCGCCGGTGACTACCGCGTCCTCGGCCAGGGCGGAGAGCTCCAGCTTGGGGTGGTTGAGGGTGAGCAGGCGGAGCTGGTCGGAGATGGCATCGAGCAGTACGGCGCCCGCGCGGGCCACACCGCCACCGATCACCACGGCCGTCGGGTCCAGCACGAGTACGGCGGGGGCCAGCGCACGAGCGAAGTCCCGCGCGACCTGCTGTACGACGGCCTGCGCCACCGGGTCACGCTCTGCCGCAGCCGCGAACACGTCAGCGGTGTCCAACTGCTCGCCACCCAGCTCGGCCAACCGCGAATCCGGGTTGTCGAGCGCAGCCTGACGACCCAGCGCAGCGATCGCCTCCGAGCCGACCGCACGCTCCAGCGGTCCGCGGCTGTCCTCCGGGTTGATCACGTCGTCCGGCGCGGTGGCGATGAACCCGATCTCACCCGCAGCACCCGTGCCCCGGTGCAGCCGACCGTCGATCACGATGCCGGCACCGAGCCGCTCGCCCCACTGCACTGCGAGCAGCGTGCCCGTGCCACCGCGAGCAGCAGCAATGGCCAGCGCGGCCAGGTTGGCGTCGTTGTCGAGCATCACCGGGCAGTCGAGCAGGCTGCGGACATGCTTGGTGAGGTCGACCGCCGACCAGCCCGGCACACTCGGGACCAGCTGGACCCGACCGGTGTGCTCGTCCACGATGCCCGGGCTCGCGGCCACCGCAGCAGCGATGTCCTCGGCCGGCACCTCGGCCTCCGCGAGCGCCTCGGTGATCACCTCACTGATGACCCCGAGCAGCTCCTGCGCCGTCCAGCCAGGCCCGGAGCGGCGGACCAGCGCAAGCTTGCGACCAGCCAAGTCGGAAACACCCACCGTCACCCGGTGCGGGCCGACGTCCAGGCCGAGCACCGGTGCTGCGCGTCCACGCAGTGAGACACGGATGGCCGGACGGCCGAGTGAGCGGTCCGCTGAGTCCGGACCGTGTTGCTGCAGCCAGCCGGCGTCCAGCAGCTCGTCGACGGCCTGGGCGACGGTCGGTCTGGCCAGACCGGTCCGCTCCACCAGCTCGGCGACGCGCAGTGGTGCGGGCGCGGAGCGGCGCACCGCGTCCAGTACCGCCGCGACGTTGATCCGCCGCAGCATCGTCGTACCGCCGCCGCCGACCGTTCCCTTGCTCATGTCCGACCCCTTGCTTGCCACTCGCCCATCCTATATAGAAAGCGAGCGTTCATAAATTACCGAGTTCTGCTGTGCCGTGCCACGCCGACGGGCGGTCGCCGAATGCGTGAGTCGACAAGTATCACCCTCGGGCCGTCCCGTCTCCCAGCACACGCACCAGTGCCGGAATCGGACCGCCAATCAGTCCTGCACAACGGTGCGAGCGAAACTGCTCAGTGCCTCCCGGTCCGGTTGCTGGGTCTTGGTCATCAGGCTGGCGACATGCTTCTCCACGGTCCGTGGCGAGATGTGCAGCCGGGACGCGATCGACTTGTTCCCGATCCGGTCCACCAGCAACCGGCACACCTCGTACTCGCGGCTGGTGATGCCGAGCTGACGCAGGTGCGCGGGCACCTGCTCGGTGCCGCTGCGGCGTTGTGACACCGTCGCTCCGAGTTGGCGCAGCAGACTGCGGCACGAGCTCGCGACCGCCTGGATGTCCGCGTTGTGGAAGTAGTCCTCGGCCTGCCGCAGCCATGCGACCGGCTCACCCCAGCCGTCGGCGTGCGCCGGCTCGGCGACCAGCCGCAGACCCAAGTACCGCGCCATCGGGTAGATCGACGCGGTCTCCAGGGCCTCGGCCACCTTGGCGTTGGCTGCGTCGACCTGACCGTCCCGGCCGAGCAGTACGGCGTGCGCCCACTGGACGAACTGCTTGTTCCACCGCATCCCACTGGCCGCCGCCGCGGTGGTCGCCTCGAAGTGCGCCCAGCCGTTGCGACCGGACAGCACGCCGAGCAGCAGCCCCAGCCCGTACTTGCCCGACGTGTGCAGGGTGGTCGGGTTCTGCGCGTCGTACGCGAGTGCCTGGGCCATCTCGGAGTCGGCCAGCTCCCGGTTCTCCTCCAGCAGCGCGCAGAAGGTGCGCGCCAGGCCGTAGGAGTACGGCAGTTCGTACGACGCTCGCTCGCCACCCCAGTTGGCGGCCTCGGCCAGCGTCTCCTCCATCGCCGTACGGCGTCCCCGGTGCGCTTCCAGGATGGCCTTGGTGGACAGGAAGTACGTCGCCGAGCGGCCGAGCCGGAGTCGCCGGGTGACCTCCAGGCACTCGTCGATGATGACCTGGGCCTTGTCGTACTCGGCGCGCAGGATCGCCTGCTGGCCGAGGATGCCGTCCACCTCGTAGGCCAGCGGGATGGCGCCGATCCGCAGCGCCTGCTGCCGGGCCCGTTCGAGCTCGACGATGCTGCCTCCGGCCAGGCAGATCGTGCCCGCCTGGAAGATGTGCGAGCACACCCGCTGGAAGGTCATGTTGTGCTCTTCGGCCACCAGCCGGGCGCGGTGGAAGTAGTCGATCGACCGGTCGAGGTCGTGCTCGCGCGACAGGATGCCGAGCAGTTGCAGCGCGTCGCAGGCGACGGCGGGCAGGTCGGCGCGTTCGGCCGCTGCTGCGGCACGGGTGGCCAGCTCGGTCGCGGCCTTGAGTCGGCCGGGACTCGGCCGGGCCAGCTCGAGGTGTGCGGCGATAGCGTCGACCGGGGCTAGGTCGGCGTCGCCGGCATCGATGCCGAGCAGCGACCGTGCGGTCGCCACCTGGGTCAGCGCGGCGGACCAGCGGCCGGCCATGTGCTCGAGGTTCGCCAGCTGCACGTGCAGTGCGGCGACCTTGCGGCTGTCCAGGTTGCGGTCGGCCATCTCCTCGATCGTTGCCGCGTGCGCCGTACTGTTCTCGAACTGCCCGGTCTCACTCAGTGCGATCAGCAACGATCCGAGCACCTCGGCCCGGTAGCTGGTGTCGGAATCGCTGGCCAGCAAGGCGGTTGCCCGCTCCAGCAGCTTCACCGCGGACGCCATCGACCCCTCGTCGAACGAGCGTCGCCCGGCCATGGCGAACAACCGGCCGGCTCGTGCGTTGTCTCCGCCGGTCTCGGCCAGCTCGGCAACCATCTGGCACCACTCACCCGGCAGTCCAGGGTGCAGCGCCTCGATCGCGTCCGCGCAACGCCTGGCGAGTGTCGCCCGCTCGGTCGGAGTGAGACCGGCGAGCAACGCGTCTGCGGTGAGTGGATGCCGGAACGCGTACCAGTCCGGCACCGGCTCGTCCGGCCCGACCAACTGCGCCGCCAGCCCTGCCCGCAACGTGGCGAGCAGCAACCGTTCGTCAGTGCCCGTTGCTTGGCGTACGACGCTCAGCGGGAAGCGGTGACCGATGACAGCAGCCAGGACCAGCAGGTCACGTGACTGTGGTCCGAGCTGGTCGGTCCGGCTACTGATGCTCCGGACAACTGCTGCCGGCACGTTCGTCTGCAGACCGTCGACGACCTGCACACTGCCGTCGGCCTTGGACAGCAGCTGTCCGGACCTGCTCGCCTCCTGCAGCAGTTCCTCAACGATGAAAGGGATTCCGGCACTGTCACGCCACAGTTGCTCGACCAGTGCATCGGGTACGCCGCTCGGCGGCACCTCCAGGCAGTCGGAGGCCAACTCGCCTACTTGCTCCCGGTCCAGCGGCTGCAGCTCGATCAGGCTGGCCGAGCCGCGTTGGGCGGACAGTCTGGCGAGTTCGTACGCCGCACAGGTCTCCGGCCGCAGTGTGGCGACCAGTGTGATCGGCTGGTCCTCCAGGTTGTCCAGCAGGTACTCGACCACTGCGAGTGTCTCGGGGTCGGACCCGTGCAGGTCCTCCAGAACGAGCAGGCAACCACGGTCCTTGCCGACCAGTGCGAGCAGTCTCAGGACAGCTTCACCGAGGACGACGGTCGACGTTGCGGTATCGTGCGCGGTACCGTCGTCCCAGTCCGGCACCAGGCGTCCGAGCACCTGCCGGTACGGTCCGAGCCCGTCGGCGTCGGGCATCTCGCCGCGGCGGATGAGTGACAGCAGTGCCTCGGTGAACGGGCGGAACGCCACCATCGTGCCGATGGCTCCGACCCGCCCGCGCAACGTCGCCATGCCGGTGTCGAGCGCGTGCGCCGTACCCACTCCGGCCAGTCGGCTCTTGCCGATCCCGGGCTCGCCGACCAGGAAGATCGCACCCCCGTGACCGTTTCGGGTCTCGGCCAGTCGACGGTGGAGCTGATCGATCTCCCGGTCTCTGCCGACCACTCTGGGTGCGCGGGTCTGCATGCTTGCCAACTCTAACGACGTATTGCTGCCGCCGCAGCGAATCGGCAGCGCCGACCGGCCACCCCCCAGGGGACCGGTCGGCGCCGTCCGAAAATCGCTTGGTCGGTCAGCGGCTAGATCGTCGGCCAGGTGCTGTCGACCACGTTCGCTGCAGCTGCGGCTGCGAACGCGCTCAGGCCGACGGTGCCCACCAGGGCCATCGCCCGGGCGCCGACCTTGGTGCGCTTCGGCAACATGATCGGACCGAGCGGGTCGGTGCCGTCCTGGACCGGCTGCTGGACGTCTGGCTGCTCTGCTTGGTGCTTCGGAGTGTGGTGCTGGGCGGTCATGCTGTATCCCCTCGACTGATGGGTCAGCGCTGTGATGGATGCGTCGACCCGGCGGTTGGTTCGAGCAGCAGGACGGACGGAACGCGTTTGGTGAACGCCAGTCGGAGCAGGCCGTAGCCGATTCCCGCCAGACCGGTCAGCAGGCCTGGAGACGTAACCGACCGCGGTGTCCCGCACTGTGGTCCGTACTGCTGTACTGCCGCGAGCACCAGCCCGGTCCGGCGGCGCCGGACTGTCTCAACGGCTGCGTGGTCGCGTTCGGCGAGCCACACCAGTGGCTCCACCGCGCCGAGCTCGCCGTGACAAAGACTCAGGTCGGCGAGCACCGGACGTTCTGCTGCGGTCCTCAAGTAGGCCTCGAGGTCCGCGGGTACTCCGGCAGACAGCCGGGCCAACACGGTCCCGGCGTCCCCGGAACACCAGCCATGGCCACCAGGGCGCTCTCGCCGGTCCAGATCGGCCGCCGCACGCGCGGCGTCCGTGTACCTGTCGCCAGGTACGCCGTACCGGCCGAGAGCCCATGCGATGCCCTGGTAGCCCCGAGCCAAGCCGTGGTCCGCTGCTACTCGGCCACGGCGGAGCCCGAGCTCCACTGTGTCGACGAGTTCCTCGGCGTAGTGCTTGGCCAGCCGGGTGGCCACCGGGAACCCTTGGATCGCCTGCATGGCGGCGAGTCCGCCGGCCGCTCCCTCGGCGTACGAGGGGAACTCGTCGGGCTGCAGCTTCTCGCTGAGCTCGAGGGATGCGGTCAGCCAGGAAGTGAGGTCGGAGTCGTCGAGCAGGTCGCGCAGGCGGGCGAGGCCGTAGCTGATACCGCCCAGCCCGTGCAGGCCGGGGCCGACCAGTTGCGCGGACTCCGGGTCCGCTGCGAGGGCCTCGAGCAACGTGGGGATCGGGCGGATCGCGTCCCGGGCGAGCTCGCAGTACTTGCCGGCTCCGGTGAGCGCACCGACCTGGGCGAGGAAGAGCGCCGTACCGGTGTAGCCGTTCGAAAGCCCTGCTCCCATTGGCCTGACGGCCCAGTGGTGATCGTCGAGGAGTTCGAGGCCGAGCCAGTTGGCCGCACCGCCCGAATCGCTGTGGGCCTGCGCCATGATCTCGTCGGCGATGTCCGTGGCGGCGGCGAGCAGGTGGTCCGGGTCCGCCTCAGTGGCGCTGACGCCCGGTAGTGCGGCGGTGCTGGCGTGCACGATCGGCTCCGGCCGGGTCGCGAGCGTCGCGGAGATCACCCACTTCTGCCGGTGCTCGTCGATGTCGCCGAGACCGGCGATCTTCGCCTCGACCGCAGCGAGACCCTCGGTGGCCAGCACGTTCGGGATACGGGCGCCGTCGGACGCCCAGACGTCACGGCTGTCCGGGCGCGCAGTGAACAGCGGTACGTCGCCAGCCCACAGGTCGGCCAGCTCGAACGGCACGACGACGTGCAGTCCCTCGTCGGCGTCCCACAGCAGGTCGAGCAGTTGACTGCGACCGGCTGCGTTCCGGAGTGCGTCCGGATGCGTCGCCTCGTCCAGCAGCCCGGTGTAGAGGCTGGTGCTGCGCGGTACGAAGCGGATCTGGTCCGATGCGCAACGTGCCAGGAACCCGTCCGCTCCGATCAGCTCCTCGCGGTGCCGGGAAATCGCCTCGTACGCGGCCTGGAACCCTGTGAGTACAGCGACTTCGTGGTCCCGCGGTTCGATGTCGGCGCCGTTCAGCCGTGGCCGGTTCCGCGCTCCGTGGGTCGTCCCGGGGCGCCTGACGAGGTGCATCGAGTCCGTTCCGGCGTCGGCCCAGTCGACGACGCTTGTCGGTGCGGTCGCGCCGGCGTCGCCTCCTAGTCCCGACATGTCCGCCACACCGTGCTCACCACTGACCAGCAGCGGCAGCAATGCAGTGCGGTAGACCGAGCTCAGTAGTGCGCGGTACGCCGGGTCACGGCTGAGTGCGCCTGTCGGTGCGTGGCTCGGATGGAACAGGGTCTCGACGTCGACGAGGACCGGCTGCTCGCCGACGGCGATCAGGTTCTCGTAGTGCATGTCGGTGCCGTCCAGCACGTACAGCAAGGCCAGCAACGCGCCCTGCCGGTGGTAGAAGCGACGTACGTCGGCCAGGTCGCGACAAGGCTGGTGTACGACGTACTCCGACCACCCGAACCCGTCGCGGGGGAGCAAGGAGACCGTTTGGATGTCCAGCCCGGTCTTGTCGTTCAGCCAGCAGACCAACTCGTTGAAGTGGCTGTGCAGGTTGAGTGACCGCGGCTTGTAGACGACCCGTCGTCCGTCCGCGAAGGTGAGTGTGGCCGTCGACCTCCCGCCACGGTGGGGGTCACCCGCGGGGTCGATGTCGGCCAGTGCACCGGGATCACGACCGTCCAGCAGCCCCGTGACGAGCGACTCACGGTCCTCTGCGAGTCGTGCGAGCAGCTCGAGGTGACCCTCGACGCCCTGCCGGCACGACTCGCCCAGGACCCGGGCCAGCACCGGGTATGCGGCCAGGAACTCCGCCAGCTCGCTCCCTCCCACGAGCCGGCGGGTGAAGTCCAGAAAGCGTTCTGCCGGAGTGTCACCGGCCAGCTCGCCACGGTCACGGGCACGAGCGAGTTCCAGCACGAAGGTGCGCGAGGCAAGCTTCACCAGCCGCAGCCCCAACCGGTGCAGGAACTGCTCCGCCAGTACGCCGGTGCGCCCGGCGGCAGCGAGGTCGCGGCGCGCGGAGTCGAGCAGGGGCTCAAGGCAACGTACAAGCGCCTGCCGCCAGTCGCTGAGCCCACCCGACGCCCCGTCAGCCCCACCTGATGTGTGGCCGCCGATGGCATCGGTCCCTGCGGGGCTGCGACCGGCGGCAGGCGCGGTCTGGGTGGTGCTGCGCTCGACATACTCCGCCCAGGCGGGGGCGGAGGCGGTCAGCTCGTGCGGACGCATGCCCGCGGACCACCAGGCTTTTCGCTGGTCGATCCGGGCCGGCCCGGCAGTCGCTGAGTTGAGCACGCGGACAGGCTGCCATCGGCAACCGTCCCCAGACATGGGTATCCGACCCCCATATTTCGCCGTGCAAGTGCGGGTTCACAGGGAGTGATGTGGTTGGCCCGCGTCCGGCAGTTCGGCGGGAACGATGCCCGACCCGTCAACGGCGCGGCAAGATGTCCGAACCCCCATTTTCGAGGCCTGGCGCGCTGATCGGGAGGTAGGTGTGCACCGGCCGGAACATGGGTGCCGAACACCCATGTGCGAAACGGCCGGCGCTGCCACGGTGGGCACGTGCTCTCCGTGACTCCCGGACTACCCGTCTCAGCGCACTCGGTGCTCGACGTTGTACCGCAGCTGCCCGGTCAGTCGGCTGCGGCCGCGCTCCGGGAGACTGCGGAGGTCGCACAGGCTGCTGACGACCTCGGATACCGCCGCTTCTGGTTAGCGGAGCAGCACGGTGTCCGAGGCGTCGGTAGCGCGACGCCGGCCGTGCTCGCGGCCGTCCTGGCCGCGCGGACGGACCGGATCCGGCTGGGGGCGGGCGGCGTGCTGCTGACCACCCACCAACCGCTGGTCGTCGCCGAGCAGTTCGCGGCGTTGGCAGCCGCCTACCCGAGCCGAATCGACCTCGGTGTGGGGCAATCGGCCGGGGTGATGCCCAGTACGGCGGCTGCGCTCGGCGCGACCGCCCGAGAGTCGTTCCCGCAGCGGCTGGACGAGTTGTGCCGCTTCCTGCGTGACGCTCTACCTGGGCGTGCACTGGTTGGCGACGTGCGGCTCTCGTTGGCCGGGCTGCCGCCACCTGTGTTCGTGCTCGCCGACCAGCCGGGTGCTGCTGCCGCTGCCGCCGTACGAGGGTTGCCTGTCGTGCTGGCGCATCACCAGGCGGCGGCAACGACGGCTGCAACGGTGGCGGCGTACCAGGACCAGTTCAAGGCGAGCGCGCCGACCGTGAAGCCGTATCTTGCGGTGACGGTCGGTGTGGTGGCGGCCGACTCCGACGAAGACGCGATCGTCCGGTTCGCGGAGTACGTGCGTGTGACGACGCGTCTCGCGTCCGCGGCGCCCCGGGCCACTCCGGCCGAGCTGATGGAGCTGCTGGATGCACCGCTCACCGGTAGGGAGCGCGGCAAGGCCGAGCGCCTGCTGGACGACCCGGGCCACCTCGTCGGCTCGCGCGCCACCGTGGTGTCCGGACTGGGCAAACTGGTGGCTGCTACTGGCGCCGACGAGGTCATGCTGGCTCCGTTGGCCTTCGACGGCCTCATGCGGTCGGCCATCCTGCGCACGATCGCCGGCGGTCTCACCCGCACAGTCCGCACCGTCCCGCGTCACGCCCCGCCACTGATCGCCACAGCCTGAACGTCGTACCTATGGTGGGTACATGACGAGCGAACAGGAAGTCGTTGCAGGCTGTCCGACCGAGCTGTTCATCGGAGGCAAGTGGCAGGCGGCCACGGGCGCGAAGACCCTGGCCGTCGAGGACCCGGCCACCGGTACGGCGCTGTGCGAGGTCGCTGATGCGAGTCCGGCGGACGGTGTGGCCGCCCTGGACGCCGCCGTCGCGGCGCAGGCGGAGTGGGCCGCCACTGCACCACGGGAGCGTGGCGAGATCCTCCGCCGTACGTATGAGCTGATGACCGAGCAGGCCGACGACCTGGCGTTGCTGATGACGCTGGAGATGGGCAAGCCGGTCGCCGAGTCGAAGGCGGAGATCGCCTACGCCGCCGAGTTCTTCCGCTGGTTCGCCGAGGAGGCGGTCCGGATCGGCGGCGGCTACCAGGTCGCCCCGAACGGCAAAGGCCGCTTCCTGGTGATGCGGCAGCCGGTCGGCCCGTGCCTGCTGATCACACCATGGAACTTCCCGGCCGCGATGGGTGCCCGCAAGATCGGCCCGGCCGTCGCCGCCGGCTGCACCATGGTGATCAAGCCCGCCGCGCAGACCCCGCTGTCGATGCTCAAACTGGCCGAACTGATGACCGAGGCCGGCCTGCCCGCCGGCGTGCTCAACGTGATCACCACCAGCGACTCCGGCGGCGTGATGGAGCCGCTGATCCGCGACGGGCGCGCCCGCAAACTCTCGTTCACCGGCTCCACCCAGGTCGGCCGCAAACTCATCGAGCAGTCCGCCGAGCAGGTGCTGCGGACCAGCATGGAGCTCGGCGGCAACGCGCCGCTGCTGGTGTTCGCCGACGCCGACCTGGACAAGGCCGTCGACGGCGCCATGCTCGCCAAGATGCGCAACGGCGGCGAGGCCTGTACGGCGGCCAACCGGATCTACGTGCAATCCTCGGTGATGGACGAGTTCGCGCGCCGGCTGTCCGAGCGGATGGGCGCGCTGAAGGTCGGCCGCGGCACCGAGGACGGCGTCGACGTCGGCCCGCTGATCGACGCCACCCAGCGCGACAAGGTGAAGGACCTGGTCGACGACGCCGTCGAGCAGGGCGCCAGGGTGCTCACGGGCGCATCGGTTGCATCAGGCAACGGCTACTTCTACCAGCCCACCGTGCTCGCCGACGTGCCGAAGTCCTCGCGCCTGCAGAAGGAGGAGATCTTCGGCCCGGTCGCACCCCTGACCGCCTTCGAGACCGAAGAGGAAGCCGTCCGGATGGCGAACGACACCGAGTACGGCCTGGTCTCCTACCTGTTCACCAGCGACCTCACCCGCGCCCTCCGCGTCTCCGAACAACTCGAAACCGGCATGATCGGCCTCAACCAGGGCATCGTCTCCAACCCCGCCGCCCCCTTCGGCGGCGTCAAGCAATCCGGCCTCGGCCGCGAAGGCGGCACCACCGGCATCGAAGAGTTCCTGGAAATCAAGTACGTCGCAATCAACGTCGACTGATCACTCCGCCAGCCACTGCTGGATGGTCTCCTGGTCGGGTCGCGGGCTGGTCCCGATCGCGTGTGGGACGAAGCGCGCGTAGTAATCGGTGATCGGCCCGTCGGACTCGCGCACCATCATGCCGGCCGCGACCCCGTCGACGATCCAGCTGCCGATGACCGCGCGGTTCCCCTCGTACGACGGCAGCGGGTGCCACTCCTGGTAGACCATCGTCGACGTGTCGTACGGACCGTCGTGGACGTGGTCGTCGGCGCCGCCGACGGTGTGGATCCGGATGTTGCCGCCCTCGCGGCCGTGCAGCGGTTTGGCCACCCACTCGAGCAGGTCGCCGGGGTCACCGAAGTACGCCGGCAGCAGGTTCGGATGGTCGGGGTACAGCTCCCAGAGCACCGGCAGGATCGCCTTGGTGGACAGCATGGTCTTCCAGATCGGCTCGATCCAGCGCACCGGCTCGGGCTCCAGCCCGGCCAGCACGTAGCGGCCGAACTCGTCGTCGAGCATGTCCTCCCACGGGTACAGCTTGAACGCGGTCCGGACCGGCCGCCCGCCCCAGTCCACGAACGCGCGCCGGGCCGAGTCCCAGCCGACGTCCTCGATCTCGTGCCCATACGTCGCCAGCCCGGCCATCGCGGCGGTGTCGCGCAGGTACGCGACCGTCATCGCCTCCTCGCCGGAGGTCTCCGCACCGGAGTTGAAGAAGTGCGCCTCGTTGCCCGGGAAGTCGCCGCCCGCGAGGTGCTCGGCCCACCACTTCACCAGCCGGTCGTGCACCGAGTTCCACTGGTCGGCGTCCGGGAACACGTCCTCCAGCCAGTTCCACTGGATCACCGCGGACTCGACCAGCCCGGTCGGGGTGTCGCCGTTGATCTCCAGCATCTTCGGCTCCGGCCCGCTCCAGGCCAGGTCGAACCGCGCGTACACGGACAGGTCGTCGCGCTTCAGCGACTCCCGGACCAGCGGCAGCGTGCCGGGCGCGAGGCCGAGCTGGGTGTCGGAGAACCGGTCACCCGAGGCCATCACCGACGCCGCGTGCCGACACATCTCGTACAGCTCCTCGGTGACCCGCTCGAGGTGCAGCACCTCGTCCATGGTCACCTCGTACCACGCGCTCTCGTTCCAGTACGGCGTCTCGGAGCCGTCCGGCAGGTCGGTCATCGGGAAGACCAGGCCCTGCTCGATCACGGTGTCCTTCCACCGCGGCCGCGGCTTGATCGCGTGCCGCCACATCAGCCGCCAGAGCTCCCCTTGCCGGAGCTGCCGAACCCGCCGCGGGTGATGGTGCCGATGTTGCCGCCACTCTTGTCCAGGCCGCCCCGCTTGATCGTCGGCGACCCGCCGCGGGGAATGGTGTACGTGCCGTGCGCAGTGTCGTAGCGGCCGCCGATCGGTGGCACGAACCCCCTGCCCCTGGTGGCCATGTAGAACCAGAAGAACCCGCTGCCGGACCCGCGGTACTCGGTCTCGTCCTTGCAGTCCTCGTCCTGCGTCCGGACCTGGGACTGCGGATCCACACAGATCGCGGCGTAGTCCGGGGTGTCGTCGTCGCTCGCGCAGCCGGTCAGTGACGCGGCCACGAGCGCCGTCAGCCCGAGGGTCACCCGGGCGCTGCGCATCCGCCGTCTGGTCACTGCCTGCCCTCCCCCTCGGCCGGAGGCTTCATCGAGAACATGATTGCCGCTCCGACCACCATCGTTACACCCAGCACAACCAGCGGCCCGGTGCCCACGTCGACCACCGAGAGCACCAGGATCACCGTGAACGACACCGAGGCCAGCACCGGCACGACCATCCGCTGCACGAACCGCTCACGCACCGCGCCCCTGAAGTACACGGGTACGGCGGCCGCTGTCGCCAGGTAGTACAGCGACACCAGCAGTGACACGGTGGCCACGGAGTCGGCCAGGACGGCGTCCGACGTCAGCACCAGAGACGCATAGACGAGCACGCTGGTTCCGGCGAACGCCCAGGTCGCCACGGTCGGCGTCTGGTACCGGGCCGAGATCCGGGCGAAGTGCCCCGGGAACGCGTCCCGCCGGGCCATCGACAGCATCGTCCGGGCCGTCGGCAGGATCGTGGTCTGGGTCGACGCCAGCGCCGAGACGAGTACGGCGCCGACCAGGAGTCTCCCGCCGGCCGTGCCGAGCAGGTCGTTCGACAGTACGGCGAAGAAGTCGTCGTCGGCGACGTCCGCGAGCGGGTCCACGCCGGCGTACGCGACCGCGGCCCAGGCGACCACGACGTACAGGACGACGAGGAAGCCGTTCGCGACCAGCGCGGCGACGGCCGGTATGCGACTCGGGTCGCGGGTCTCCTCGTTGACACTGAACGAGGAGTCCCAGCCCCAGTAGAGGAACACCGCGACCAGGACGCCGGCCGCCCACGCACCGTCACCGGTCGCGCCGCCGAGGGTGTCGACGGACCCCGCCTCCCGGAACGCGTTGACCGCGAACCACAGCAGCGCGACGACCTCGATGGTCAGCAGCACGAACTGCGTGGCCGCCGCGACCCGGATCCCGCGGTAGGCGAGCAACGCCATCACCAGGATGAACGCCGTCCCGAGACCGGCCTGGGCGAGCCGGGAGTCGGCGGCATCGTCCAGGCCGAGCAGGACGTAGGTGTAGACGGCGGCGACCTGGGCGAGGTTGCTCATCACCAGGACGCACGCCATCACCGTGGTCCAGCCGACCATCCGGCCGGTGCCGATCCCGAACGCCTTCTCGGTCCACGGGAACGTCGTCCCGCAGTCCGGCTCGGTCCGGTTCAGCTCACGGAAGCACAGCGCGACCAGGATCACCGGGATCGCGCTCGCCGCCAGCACCAGTGGGGCCGCGACGCCGACGTACCCGGCGAGTAGTCCCACCGACACCGCCAGCGAGTACGCCGGGGCCGTCGAGGCAATCCCGATCGCGGTCGACGCCCCCAGGCCCAGCGCGTCGCGCCGCAAACTCCGCCCCCGCGACTCCCGTTGAAGAGTCATGGTCGGCCAGTATGCCCGGCTTTCAGCTCACCAGGTCGTTCGCCGAGCGGAGAACGGGCACACCGACGCTGCTCGGCACCTCGGACGCGGTGACGTGGAAGGTGTGCGACTCGCCCGCCGACAGGGTGACGAGGCCGGAGTCCACCCGTGCGGCCGGGTCCAGGCGGTCCGGGAACAGCGCCAGGTCCTTGGCCAGCGCGGTGGCCGTGACGGTGACGTCGTACCCGGTGTCCGTCGCGGTGACCGAGGCCGCGTAGGCCTCGCCCTGCAGGCGCAGGGCGGTGTCCTCGACGAAGTACCAGTACGCCGTCGAGCCGTCGGCGCCGCGGACCTCGACGTACTCGCGTGTCGGGTCGGACGGCTTGGTGATCGACTCGGGCAGCGAACTGAGGGTCGCCGACCGCGGCTCGACCTCCAGGACGAAGGTCTCGCGCGCGAGGCTCTCGCTCCCGGTGGACCGCCGCGTCACAGTGATCTCAGTCGACCACACAGCATCCGTGTCGTTGTGCGCGGCAACCACCAGCTCGTTGTCCCGCGGCTGCACCGTCAGTAACCGCTCGGCGTACACCCGCTTCAGCGCAAACCACAGCGGCTTCCGGATCCCGTGGCCGTCGACAGCTGCCCATGAGACCACCGGCCAGTTGTCGTTCAGCTGCCAGACGACGGCGCCGGTGTTCAGCGGGTACAGGCTGCGGAAGTGCTCGATCCCGAAGATGATCGCCCGCGCCTGGTTGAGCTGCGTCGTCCAGTGCCAGTCATCGATGGTCGACCACTTCGGCAGATGCTGGCCCAGTCCGCGTTCCAGCTTGAGGTTGCCCTCGAACGCCTTCTGGTGCACGAGCATCTGCTCGCCGTACGGATCCAGCGGCTCGTCGTGCACCACCGACGTCAGCGTCGACCAGGCCGGCGGCCCCTGGAACCCGAACTCGGACACGAACCGCGGCTTGTATTTGCGGTACGTCGTGTAGTCCACCTGGTTCCACACGTCCCAGATGTGCATGGTGCCGTGCCGCTCGTCGTTCGGGTGGATGAACTGGTCGAACGAGTACGGGCTGCCGTGCGAGTACGGCGTCCGCGGGTCGAGTTCGGCCACGATCCTCGGCAGTACGTCGAAGTAGTAGCCGGCGCCCCACGGCCGGCCGGCGAGCGGGACGCGCCAGCCCCACTCGACGTACCCCCAGATGTTCTCGTTGTTGCCGTTCCACACCGCGAGGCTCGCGTGCCGGCTGAGCCGGGTGACCGCCTCCCGCGCCTCGGCCTCGACCTCGGCGGCCAGCGCCTCGTCCTCGGAGTACGCCGCACACGCGAACAGGAAGTCCTGCCACACCAGGATTCCCTGCTCGTCGCAGATGTCGTAGAAGTCTTCGCTCTCGTAGATCCCGCCGCCCCAGACGCGCAGCAGGTTCATCCCGGCGTCGACCGCGTCCTGGATGCTGGTCTGGTACGTCGAGTGGTTCAGCCGGGTCACGAACGCGTCGTCGGGGATCCAGTTCGCGCCGCGCACGTAGATCGGCTTGTCGTTAACCGACAGCACGAACTGCGTGCCGTCCTTGTCCGGGTCGACGTTCAGCGACACGTTCCGGAACCCGACCCGGCCCTGCCAGCGGTCCTCGTCCACCGTGACCGTCACGTCGTACAACGGCTGTCCGCCGTGCCCGCGCGGCCACCACAGGTTCACGCCATCGACGGTGGCGACGAGCTCCACGGTCTCGGTGCCGGGCTTCACGGTCGCCGACTGCTTCGTGCCGTCGACCTCGACGCTGACCGTCGCGTCGCCCTCGGCTCCGTCGGCCCACGCCAGTGTCACGTGGGTGGTCAGGAGACCCCGGTCACCCTCGACGCCGGCCAGCGGGCGGACCGAGGAGATCCGGACGCCCGACCACGACTCGATCCGGATCGGCCGCCAGATCCCCGCTGTCGCGACATCCGGTCCCCAGTCCCAGCCGAAGTTGCTGGCCATCTTCCGCAACGCGTTGTACGGGTGCAGGTTCGTGTGCGGCCACGTCCCGTACCCGGCCTGCACCTCCTCGGCCGCCGTCACCGGCCCGGCGAACTCGATCACGAGTTCGTTGCCCTCAGCCACCAATAGGCCGGTGACGTCGAACCGGTACGACCGGTGCTGGTTCGCCGTCCGGCCGAGCTCCCGCCCGTTCAGCGTCACGGTCGCGACCGTGTCGAGCCCCTCGGCGACCAGCTCCTGTACGGCGTTGCCGTCCGCGGCCCAGTCGAACGAGGTCCGGTAGCTCCAGCTCGTCCGCCCGATCCAGGCCAGCGCGGACTCGTTGTCGCCGTCGAACGGGTCCGGGATCTCGCCGGCCGCGAGCAGGTCGGTGTGCACCTCACCCGGGACCGTGGCCGGAATCGCCTTACCTGCAAGGGTTCCTTCGAGCGCCTGCACCGTCCAGACGGCGCCGCCCTCGGTGGTCAGCGGGACTGCATTCACTGATGTCACAGGAGCTCTCCAAAGTGAACCGGTTTAGTTGGCGCACAGCGGCGCGCGGTGTCAGTCTTCCAGTACGACGCGTCGCCACAGGTCGGCGATCGCCCGATGTCCCGCGGCCGTCGGATGGACGCCGTCGTCCGCCAGCGCGGCCGCGCCCGCACCGGCCGCCATCCGGTTCAGCTCGACGTCGGCCGGCACCAGGATCGCGCCGTACTCGACCGCGAGCTTGCGGACGACCTCGAGTTTGGGGTCGAGATCCTCCCGCCAGCCGTCCTGCCCGGCCTTCACCGGCAGCAGGAACGGCTCGACCAGTACGACGGGACACGTGAGCGGATCCAGCAACGCCCGGTACGACGCCTCGAACGACTCGGCCGTGGTCGGGTCGTCCTCGTCGTACCGCCGCCAGGTGTCGTTGATCCCGATCAGGATCGAGACCAGCGACGGCTCGTGCGCGAGGACGTCGGTGGACCAGCGGGCCACCAGGTCGACGGCCCGGTTCCCGCTGGTCCCCGCGTTCACGATCCGCGGCCGTCGTCCCGCGAGATCGTCGTACAGGTCGCGCACGTACCCGTTGCCGAGGCCTTCGGGATCGGTACGGCGACCGCAGTCGGTGACGGAGTCCCCGGCGAACACGACGGTCCGCCGGGGATCCAGTAGCAGTGAGGTCACAGGGTGGCCGCGTGGACGTCCCAGTCGGCGGGCAGGATGTCCGCGACCTCGACCGTGCTGGTCACGTCGACGAACGCGCCGGACTCGATCGACTCGGTGATCGAGGCCATCACGTCGACGATGTGGAACGCCAGCGCGCCGGTGGCCCGGTGCGGCCGGTTCTCCCGGATGGCCCGCGCCATGTCCAGCACGCCGGTGCCGCGCTCGGCCGACGCCTCGGTGTTCGCGACGGTCTCCCAGTCCTCGGCGCCCCGGCGACGGATCTTGATCTCCCCGTCGAACCGGTTCGGGTCCGGTACGGCGAGCGTCGCCTCGGAGCCGGTGATCTCGACGAACCCGCCCCGCGACAGCGGCGAGTCGAAGCTGAAGATGCTCTGCGACGACTGCCCCGACTCGAACCGCGCGATCGCGCTGACATGCGTCGGCACGGTCACGTCGAAGTCGGTGCCCGCCAGCGGACCCGATCCGATGGTGCGCTTCTCCCGCGACTTCGAGGCGAGCCCGGCCACCGCCGCGACCGGCCCGAACAGCTGGACCAGCGTGGTCAGGTAGTACGGGCCGATGTCCCACAGCGGGCCCGCGCCCTCCTGGAACAGGAACGCCGGGTTCGGGTGCCAGGACTCCGGGCCGGGGGACTGCATGAGGGTGAGCGCGGTCAGCGGCGTGCCGATCTCACCGCGCTCGATGATCCGGCGGGACTCCTGCAGGCCCGGACCCAGGATGGTGTCGGGTGCGCAGCCCAGCCGCAGGCCCGCGTCCTTGGCGGTCGACAGCAGCTTGAGGCCGCTGTCCTGGTCCAGCGAGAACGGCTTCTCGCTCCACACGTGCTTGCCGGCGGCAACCGCTGCCAGCGCGACCTCGACGTGCGCGATCGGGATGGTCAGGTTGACCACGATCTCCACGTCCGGGTGGCTCAGCACCGCCTCGGGACCCCCGTGGGTCTCGATGCCGTACTGCTCCGCCTTCTCCTTGGCCGCCTCCGGCCGAAGGTCGCCGACGGCGACGACCTTCAGGTCGGGGAAGCTCTGCATGCTCTTGATGTAGGCGTCGGAAATGACCCCGGCGCCGATCACCCCTACGCCGACAAAGCTCATCGACGTCCTCGCTTCGCTCCGGGCGCCGATGAGGCGCAAAGCAGGCTGTGCTCGATGATGAACTCGCTTCGCTCGTTCATGCCGGTGCGCCCTCTCCGGTGAGGAACTTGTAGCTGCCCTCGACGGCGTCGAGGATCTCGCCGCTGAAGTCGTCGAGCTCGACCACCCGGAGCGCGTTCGGCGCCGCGGCCAGGATGTCCGCGACCGCGATGGTGCCGTCGCCGACCGCCACCTGGGCCTTGTTGTCCAGCGTGCCGTCGCCGTCCTTGACGTGGATCGCCGTGACCCGGTCGCCGAACTTGCGGAGCAGCGGCGGTACGTCGGCGCCGCCGACGGCGGCCCAGTAGGTGTCCACCTCGAGGATCACCTCGTCGGACAGGTTGTCGACCAGGATCTCCAGCGCGTGCACGCCGTCGACCTTGGACTCGAGCTCGAAGTGGTGGTTGTGGTACCCGACCGTGATGCCGTGGTCCGCGGCCTCGGCGGCGGCCTTGTTCAGCGCCTCCGCGGTGGCCTTGATGTCGTCGGCGGCCTGCCAGCGGGCCGGGTCGACGAACGGGTCGATGACGGTGCTGATGCCCAGCCGCTTGGCGGCGGCGTAGATCGGTGCGCTGTCCTCGCGCAGCAGGCCGGCGTGCGTGGTGGGCGCCGACAGGCCGTACTTGGGCAGCGACTCGGCCAGGCGGTCCGCGAAGGCGGTGACACCGAAGGGCTCGACCTTGGTGTAGCCGATCTCCGCGATCCGGGCCAGGGTGGCGTCGAAGTCCTCCTCGAGCTTCCCCCGGACCGTGTACAACTGGAGGGACAGGTTGTCCACTGCGACCATGGTTTCTCCTCGTCGCCCGGCGCTTCGCCCGCTGCCCTGGACGTCACGCCGAACTTGATTGCCGAACCGGTTAAGTAACGACGGCAACCGTATCCCACCGGCGCCGCTCCACACCACCCTGAGCCCAACCACTGGGCGGTCACCACCGGGTTTCGGGATTTGATCAAAGCATTACTCTCCGCGCTTGGCTCATGACAACGCGTAGAGATCGGGTGCACACTGAAGGATTCCGGATCGACCGTCAGCGGTCCGGCCGCCCTAGTTCAGGAGGCCGTCGTGGCCCGAGTCACCATCACGGAGATCGCCCGTCGGGCAGGCGTCTCCAAAGGTGCGGTGTCGTACGCGCTGAACAACCAGCCGGGGGTCTCCGAGGCCACCCGCGCACGGGTCCTGAAGGTCGCCGAGGAGCTGGAGTGGGTGCCCAACCGGGCCGCCCGGCAGCTCTCCGCGGCGCGCAGCGAGACGTTCGGGCTCGTTCTCGCCAGGACCGCGAAGACGTTGAGTGAGGAACCGTTCTACATGGGCTTCGTCGGCGGCGTGGAGTCCGTGCTGGCCCGCAAGTCGTACGCGCTGGCCCTCCAGGTCGTGGCGAGTCTGCCCGAGGAGCTGGCGACGTACCGGAAGTGGGCCGCGGAGCGCCGGGTCGACGGCGTGATCGTGGTGGACCTGCGGGTCGACGACCCGCGGATCCCGTTGCTGCGCAGGCTCGGCCTGCCGGCCGTGCTGGTCGGCGACCCTTCCATCGCCGACGGGATGGCGTGCGTCTGGACCGACGGGACGTCGGCGATGACCGCCGCGGTCGAGCACGTCGCCTCCCTCGGGCACCGCCGGGTCGCCCGCGTCGCCGGTACGCCGGAACACGGCCACGTCTGGATCCGGGACCAGGCGTTCGCCGCCGCGAGTCGTCGGCTGAGCCTGGACGTCGAGGTGGTGCACACCGACTTCTCCGCCGAGGAGGGGGCCGCGGCGACCCGTGCGCTGATGACCGCCGGCATCCGGCCGACCGCGATCGTCTACGACAACGACCTGATGGCGGTGGCCGGCCTGGCCGTCGTCCAGGAGCTCGGACTGCGGTCGCCGTACGACGTCACGCTGGTCGCCTGGGACGACTCGACGCTGTGCCGGCACACGCATCCGACACTGACCGCGATGAGCCAGAACATCGTCGGGTACGGCGCCGAGGTTGCCCAGCGCCTCCTCGACCTGCTCGACGGCGCGCGACCACAGGCACACCTGTACTCGACCCCGCTCCTGATCGTCCGCGACAGCTCCGGACCGCCGCCCCGCTAGCAGGCGGTCACGGTCACCGGTACGCCGTTCACCGCGGCGGTGCCGGCCACGGTGTCGGTGAGCTCGGTGTCGGTCACGTCGTTGATGCTCGGTCCGGCGACCTGGTTCGCGACCGACAGCTGGACCCCCGGCCGGCCGTGCCCGAACCCGTGCGGCAGGCTGACCACGCCCGGCATCATGTCGTTGCTCGCGGCAACCTCTACCGCGACGGTTCCGGCCGCCGAGCTCACGTTGACCAGCTGGCCGTCGGCGAGGTCACGCTTGGCCAGGTCGTCCGGGTTCATCAGCAGCTGGTGCCGCGGCTTGCCCTTCACCAGCCGGGCCGAGTTGTGCATCCACGAGTTGTTGTTGCGCAGGTGCCGGCGGCCGATCAGCAGCAGCTCGCCGTCATTGCCGGTGGCCAATGCCTCGAGCCGGGGCAGGTCGTCCAGGATCATCCGCTGGGCGAGGTCGATCCGCTTCGACTTGTGGTGGAGCGCCCCCGGCAGTGCGGGCTGGAGCGGTCCGAGGTCGATCCCGCCCGGCGACTTCCGCAGCTTGCCCAACGACAACCGGTACGGCCCGATCCGCAGTCCGAGGTCGACGATCCGCCGCGGCGTCAACCGCAGTCGTGCCGACGCCATCACTTTCCGCCGGCTCATCGGCGCCCGGCTCAGCAGCCGCAGCCCGAGGTCGCGGAAGATCTCCCAGTCGTGCCGGGCCTGCGGCGGCTTCGGCAGTACGGCGTCGTTCCAGCGGGCCGTGTTCCGTACGGCGAGTTGGTGGAAGATCACGTCGTAGTGGTCACGCTCGAGCGGCGGCGCAGGCGGCAGGATCACGTCCGCGTGCCGGGTCGTCTCGTTGATGTACGGATCGATGGCGACCATGAAGTCCAGCGACTCCAGGGCCTCGTCGAGCCGGCGGCCGTTCGGCGTGGACAGCACCGGGTTCCCGGCGACCGTCACCATCGCCCGGATCCGGCCGTCGCCCGGTGTCAGGATCTCCTCGGCCATCGTCGACACCGGCAGCTCACCGCCGAACTCGGGCAGCCCGCGGACCCGGCTCTTCCACACGCCCATGTGTCCGCGGCCGAGGCCGAGCAGCGGGTTCACGGCCGGTCGCGGGAACATCGTCCCGCCGGGCCGGTCGAGGTTGCCGGTGATGATGTTCAGCACCTGGATCGCCCACTGGCAGACCGCGCCGAACTGCTGCGTCGAGACCCCGACCCGCCCGTAGCAGGCGGCCCGGTCGGCGGTCGCGAACTCGTGAGCGATCCGCCGGATCACATCCGCCTCGATCCCGGTGATCCCGGCCGCGCGCTCCGGCGTCCACGGCTCGACCGCTGCCTCGACCGCGTCGAATCCGTCGACGTACGACGCCGGCCGCGCGTGGCCGTCCGCGATCACCTGGTGGATGAGCGCGAGCAGGAAGGCCGCGTCCGTCCCGGGCCGGACGAAGTGGTGCTCGTCGGCGACCGCGGCGGTCTCGGTCCGCCGCGGATCGAGCACGACGACCTTGCCGCCGCGCTTCTGCAGGTCCTTGAGCCGCCGGTGGAAACCGGGCGCGGTCATCATGCTGCCGTTGGACGCGAGCGGGTTCGCGCCGAGCATCAGCAGGTACGACGTCCGGTCGATGTCCGGGACCGCGACCATCAACTGGTGCCCGTAGAGCAGGTACGACGCGAGCATGTGCGGCAGCTGGTCGATCGAGGTGGCGCTGAACCGGTTCCGGGTCCGGAGCTGCTTCACCATCGTCGGCATGTGGGTCAGCGCGCCGAGGCTGTGCACGTTCGGGTTGCCGAGGTAGACACCGACCGCGTTCTTGCCGTGCTCCCGCTGGATCTCGGTCAGCCGGCCGACCACCAGGTCGTACGCCGCGTCCCAGCCGAGTTCCTGCCAGCCGTCCGGGGTCCGCCGTACCGGTGTCGTCAGCCGGTCGGGGTCGTCCTGGAGGTCGCGCAGTGCGACCGCCTTCGGGCAGATGTGACCGCGGGAGAGCGGGTCCGACTCGTCACCGCGGATGTCGGTGACCCGGCCGTCCTCGACCGTCACGAGCACACCGCAGATCGCTTCACACAGGTTGCAGGAGGTCCGCCGTACTGTGGTCGCCATCCACTCAAACTACCCCTCGGTAGCCTATCCGGTCATCAGTCGAAGCGTGCCTCGTCCAGCCGGCCGAGGATGGCGTCGACGGTCTCGCCGGCGGACAGGTCGGAGTTGTCCAGCCAGAGCCCGCGGCGCGGGCTGAACGCGTGCAGCTCGTAGTCGAGCTCGTCGACCAGGTGGTGCGCCCCGCCGAGCCGGCTCGAGATCACCTCCGGGCGCGGCGTCAGTACGACGAGGTAGCGCGGCCGGGTCTGGATGCCGTCCAGGAACTCGCGCAGCAGCTCGCCGATCACGACGTCCTGGAGGACCACGGTGAAGCCGGCGCCGGCGTACCCGTCGGCGGCCTGGCAGGCGAGCCGGTAGCGGAGCTGCAGCTGGCGCTGCGCCTCCTTGCTGTCGTCGGCCATCGAGGCCTGTCCGCTCACGATCATCCGGCGGAAGACGTCACCCCGGAGATGCACGCCGTACTGGAATCTCTCGGCCAGTAACTGCGAGACCGTCGATTTCCCCGCCGCCGTGATTCCACTGACGACGATCACCCCCTCGGACTCCATGCGGGTGATCGTGCCACGCGGGGCAAGGTTTTGGTCCGGTCGCGGCAATTCTTGTCCGAAAACCCTCAGGTGCAAGGGCTTTCAGGCCAGCAGGCCGTCCAGGTGATGACGCAGGAGCTGCCGGACCCGGGCCGGTGTGGTGCGGTCGGGCTGGATCGCCGCGTGCAGGGCGAGGCCGTCGATCAGAGCATGCAAACGCTCGATTTCCCGGCGGAGATCGGTGCCCGCGCGGAGCCCCCCTTCCTTGGCCAGCGCCTGGAGCAGCGTCTCGCACAACTCGCGCAGCCCGTCCTGCACCTTGTCGACGTGCGCGCGCAGGCCGCCGGCGCCGGATTCGGCCTGGGCCTGCGCCATGAACGACATCCAGATGTCGAACTCGGAGCGCCGCTCGGCGTCGAGCGGGATGACCTCCTCGAGATAGCGCAGTACGGCGGTGGGAGCGTCGCCCTTCGGCTGCAGTGCGCTGACCCGCTCGGTCACCCGGCGGGAGACCAGGTCCATGGCGAAGCTGAGCAGGCCGGCCTGGTCCGGGAAGTAGTAGCGGACGGCGCCGGCGGACCAGCCGGCTTCGGCGGCGATGGTCCGGACCGAGGCGGCCCGGATTCCGTCCCGGCGGACCACCCGCCAGAGCGCCTCGGCGATCTCCTCGCGACGGGCGTCGTGGTCGACGATCTTCGGCATCCGACCTTTTTAGCACAATTGTGTTACTGTTTTGTTCTGACACAGTCGTACTGAAAACGTCTCGGGAGGGTGACCACTGTGCTGCTCGCTGTGATCGCCGCGTGTGAAGTCGGCTTCTGGGTGCTGCTGGCCGCCGGCATGGTGACGCGTTATCTGTTCCGGCTGCCCTGGGCAGGCATGGTCCTGCTCGCCGGGGTGCCGCTGGTCGACGTGGTGATGCTGGTCGCCGGCGTGATCGACATCCAGCGCGGTGGTGAGCCGTCATTCAAGCACTCACTGGCCGCGATCTTCATCGGTGTCAGCGTCGGCTTCGGCCACCAGACGCTGAAGTGGGCGGACAAGTGGGCCGCGCACTACTTCGCCGGCGCGCCGCGCCCGGTCAAGCCGCCGAAGTCGGAGCGCGCCCGTCGCGAGCGTGCCGGCTGGTACCGCCACCTGCTCGCGTACGGCGTGGGCGTGGGCATCATGGTCGGCCTCGGCCTGCTGTCCGGTCGCGGGTACGACGCCGCGCTCGGCCCGGCGTGGACCTGGACGATCGTGCTGGTCATCGACGCCGTCGTGTCGTTCAGCTACTCGTTCGACGGTGCGGGTTCCGAGGAGGAGACGCCGCGGGAGAAGCAGTCCGTCTGACATCCCCGGTCGCCCGGCCCGGTCGTCGTACATTGCGTTCATGACTACGGGTGGACGGGTGTGGGCTGGGGTCACCGCACTGGTGGTGGCCTGCGGGATCGTCGTACAGCTCTTCGTCACGGCGAACGGGAACGCGGGCTTCTTCCCGGACAACCCCGAGCGCGTGTTCAACGTGTTCGCGTACTTCACCATCCAGTCGAACCTGCTGCTCGGTGGGACGACGCTGGTGCTGGCGTTGTGGCCGGACCGACCGGAGAGCACGCTGTTCAAGACCTTGCGGTTGAACGGCGTGCTCTGCATCGCCGTCACCGGGATCGTCTACCACCTGGTCCTGGCCGGGCTGGACGACCTGTCCGGGTGGGCCGAGGTGGCGAACTTCCTGCTGCACACGGCCTCGCCGGTGGTCGGCGTACTGGGGTGGTTGCTGTTCGGGCCGCGTGGGCGGACCGATCCACAAATCGTTGCCTGGTCCATCGTGTATCCGCTGCTGTGGCTCGCGTTCACGCTGATCCGTGGCGAGTTCGTCGGGTTCTATCCGTACCCGTTCGTCGACGTCGCTGAGCACGGGTACGCGCGGGTACTGCTGAACTGTCTGCTGGTCGCGGTACTGTTCCTGGCTCTGGCGGCGGGCGCCACCGCGCTCGACCGCCGGCTGCACCGGAAGACGACCGTCGAAAGGTAAGAGCTGTGCTGGTGACCTCTCGCTCGTACGCCGAGTACGAAGCGATGTTCGACCTGTCCGTACTGCCCGAATCGATTCTCGACTGCTGCGCGGGCGGTGCGAGCTTCACCGCCGAGGCCGCAGCCCGCGGCGTCGACGCGATCGCCGCCGACCCGGTCTACGAGCTGGCGCCCGCCGAGCTCGTCGACACCGTGCGCAAGAGCCTTCCGGCTGCGTCGGGGATTGTCGACGAGCACGCGGGAAGCTTCGTCTGGCACTGGTACGGATCACCGGAACGACGCGACGAGCTCCGTATCGACGCAGCCGACCGCTTCCTGCAGGACGTCGCCACCGCGCCGCACCGCTACATCCCCGCCGAGCTTCCCGATCTGCCCTTCGGAGACAGGCGGTTCGAGCTGGTCCTGTGCTCGCACCTGCTCTTCACCTGGGCCGACAAGTTCGACCGCGACTGGCACCTGGCCGCCCTTCGCGAACTCGTCCGCGTGGCCAACTCCGAGGTCCGCATCTTTCCCCTGGTCCTCCAGGGAACCGGCGCACCCGTGAACTTCCTGCCTGAGCTGTTGGATGCCTTGGACAACATCACGTGGGAGATCCGCAAGGTCCCCTACGAGTTTCAGGCCGGCGCCAACGAGATGCTCGTGCTGACGCGCAGCTGACGTCTGGTGCCTCCCACCCGGCGTGGTCACGGGTGAGTGCGCCACTCACCCGTCACGCGGGGTGGGAGGCGCCAAACGCCAGCTGTCGACGTGTGGTGGCGTCCAGGGACCGGTCGGGCGGGCGGGAGGACGGTCTGCCGCCCGCCCCTACCGGTAGGAGGGCGTGTCAGGGGACGCCCTGCCGGTTGGAGGGTTTCAGTTTCAGCGGAGGTAGCGGCCGCAGACCGGCCACGGCTGGGCGCCGCGCTGGGCGTACAGCTTCTTCGCGCGCATCAGTTGCTCGGCCGCCGACGCCTTCGCCGGGTTGCCGGAGCCGCCGACGCTGCGCCACGTCTGCAGGTCGAACTGGAAGAGCCCGTAGTAACCGGCCGGGTTCACCGCGCGCGGGTTGCCGCCGGACTCACACTCGGCGACCTTGCGCCACGCGGCACTCATGCTCACACTCGACGAGGACCGGTCCTCGGAGCGGCTGGTGCGCGCCTTGCGCTCGGTCTTGCGCTCGGTCTTGCGGACCTTCTTGGTCTCGGTCTTCTTCGCCGTCACCTTGCGCGGAGCGGTGGCCTTCTCCACACCGTCCAGCTTCAGGGTCTGACCGATCAGGATCAGGTCCGGATCCTCGAGGTTGTTGATCCGGGCAAGCTCACGCCAGTCGGCGCCGTTGGCCTCGGCGATCTCGGAGAGGGTGTCGCCGGACTTGACCGTGTAGTCGGTCGCGAACGCCGCGCCCGCGCCGGCGGCGGTGATACCGGCCCCGAGACCGGCAATGGAGAGGGTTCGGGCCACCCGGCGAGTAGTTCGCCGGGGGCGCGCATGTCGTGCCTTGGACATCAGAAGTGCGCTCCTCGTGAGCTTGGGCATGGTGGAACTCACCAGGCCCCCCGTGCAGGGGAGGGGGCATCCGGGCAGGTCACAGGACAGCGTCCGAATGATCACGCCACGGTAACGACGTGACCCGAGTCATCCTGTGCGACCTCGGCCCCGAACGCAAGACCATTCGGCGATCTGCCCCGACATTTTTTCTGCCCCTGACCTACCGAAATCCCAACAACAGAACGGTTTCCGGCTCCTGAACGGTGGGTTTGGGCACCGCGGGTCCGGGGTAGTCAAACGCTCGAAACAGGCCGGTTTCCCGCCTGGACCGATCGGTTTCCTCCGGTCCCGCGTGCCCTCCGGCCGGTTGGGTCGTTGATGAGACACGGGCACCGCCGTCCGGCAGTTCTGGAAATCACGTCGCGCGGGGTGTGTTCGGCGGATGAGGCAACGGACGTGATGGGGGCGTAGCGGTGATCCGAGTGGCTCTCGGCCATCGCGGCACGATGGTGCGTGGTGCACTGGCCGCGGTGCTGGCAAGGGAGAACGACCTGGACGTGGTGGCCGAGCTGGACCGTTCGGAAGACGTCCTGCAGGTGGCCGGGCGGCGGCCGCACGTCGTGCTGCTCGATCCACAGCTGCCAGGGCGGATCAGGGTCGAGGACCTCTGCCGCAAGCTGACCGGGCCCGGCGTGCTGGTCCTGATCGACCACGAGGCGATCGCCGCGACCAGCCTGGCCCTGGTGAAGCAGGCTCCGCGGATCGGCTTGATTGCGACGGATGCGACGACCGACCAACTGGTGCAATCGGTGCGCGACGTGGCGAAGGGCTTACCGGTGGTCGACGTACGGCTTGCTGTCGCGGCGTTGAAGGCCGGTGACAATCCGCTGACCGATCGCGAGTGCGACGTGCTCCGCCAGGTCAGCACCGGAGCCACCGCGCAGGAGGTCGCCCGCACGCTGAGTCTGAGCACGGGCACGGTTCGCAACTACCTGTCCCGCATCCTTGCGAAGACGGGTTCCCGCAGCCGGATCGAGGCGATCCGGAAGGCTCAGGACGCCGGCTGGATCTGACGTCGCCCTGGGACAGGCGGTGTCCAGTGGCCGTGCAACTCGCGGTACTGGTGGGAAGTTCGCATCAGCAGGGCGTGCGTGCCGATAGTTGCCTTGTTCCCGTCCAGGACGAGGATGCGCCGCGCGCGGAGTGCCGAGCTGATCCGGTGCGCGATCACGATCAGCGTCCCGCCGCGCTTGGCGAACGCCTCCTCGGCTCGCCGTTCGGCGTCCGGGTCGAGGAAGCAGGTGGCTTCGTCGAGTACGACGAGAGGCGCCGGCGACAGGTACGCGCGAACCAGCGCGATCACCTGCCGTTCGCCGGCCGACAACTCACCAGGCTTCACGTCCGCCGCCAGCCCGCCGATCCGCTCGATCAACGCACCGGCGCCGATCGCCTCGACCGCCTCTTCGACTTCCCGTATCGTTGCGTCAGGCAACAAGTAGGTCAGGTTGTCCTGCACCGTGCCGCTGAACACATAGGCCTCCTGCGGGATCAGCACCCGCGTCGCGGCCAGCCGTTCGGTCGTCAGCTCGCTCGGAGGTACGTCGCCCAGCGACAGCCGCCCGCTGGTTGGCCGGAGCATCCCGCAGATCAACCCGGCCAGCGTCGACTTGCCGATCCCGCTCGGCCCGACCACTGCCAGATGCTCGCCCTCGGCCACGGTCAGCTCGAGGTTGTCGAGCACCGGCTCCGCGTTCGGCCCGTACGCGAACGTCAGTCCGCGCATCCGCACCTGATACCCGTGGACGATGTCGATCCGGCGCGGCCGCTCCGCGGGAGCCGACGTGTCCAGAATCCGGCCGAGCGTGATCACGTACCGCAGGCCACTGTCGCCCAACGCACTGATCACGGTGTTGAGCGCAGGCTGCAAACCGATCAATACATATGTCAGACCGCCGAGGAGTGTGCCTGTGCTGACCCCGCGGCCTACCAACCACGGCCCGATCGCCAGGAGGATGAGCAACGGCAACCACCCGCCGACCGCGAAGCACAGCGTCCGGAGCGCAGCGACCTTCGCGAGCGCCCGCTCGGCTGCAGCGTGCGCCTCGATCGGCTCGCCGACCAGCTCACCGGCGTACTCCTCGGTCCCCGTCGCTGTGATGTCGCGGACGCCGCCGAACACCATCCCGGCCGACGCCGCCAGCTCCTCGTCGGCGGTCAGCGACGCCCGGACCCGATCCGCCGCCATCCCCAGCACCGCCAGCGACAGCGCGAACCCGATCAGGAACGGTGGTACGACGAAGGCCGCGACGACCGGTGCCAGTGACAACAGTCCGGTCAGTACGCCGAACAGCGTGACGGCGAAACTGCGGATCACCAGGACCAGACCGGCGAACGTGTCCCGGACGATCTCGACCTGGCGGTTCAGGCGGGCCACGGCGCTGTCGTCGCCTGTCCGCAGTGCGCCGGCGACGACCCGCCGTACCAGGTCGTCGCGGAGTGGCTCGACCAGGTCGCCGAGCCGGGCGTACACCTGCTTCGCGCCCGCCGAGCCGAGGCCCGCGGCCGCGATCAGGCCGCCGAGCCAGGCGATCCCTTGCCAGGCGTGCCCGGCGAGGAAGTTGTCCGTCGCCCGTGCGACCGCGATGCCGTACACGGCGGTCGGGAGGATCTCCGGGATCGACCAGGCGAGCAGCTTCAGGCTCGACCGGTTCCGGACCGCGCGGGCGCCGTACCTGAGTTCGCGTCTCAACCGAAGACCTCGCGGTACGACGAGTTCTGCCAGAGGTCGGCGTGCGGGGCGACGGCCAGGACCTGGCCGTGGTCGAGCCAGATGACCAGGTCGGCTCGGGCCGCGGTCGCAGAGCGGTGGGTGACGATGAGGCGGGTCCGGCGGTGCCGGTCCTCGGTGAGGGTGCGGCTGATCTGCAGCTCGGTTGCGGTGTCGAGGCTCGAGGTCGCGTCGTCCAGCACCAGCAGACGGTTCGCCGACCACGCCCGCGCCAGGCCGAGCCGTTGCCGCTCGCCGCCGGACATCGGTGCCTTGCGCAACGAAGTGAAGTACCCGTCGGGCAGCCGGCTGACGAAGTCGTGCGCGTGCGTGGCCCGCGCGGCGGCCAGCGTGCGCACCGGGCTGATGGCGTGCGGCTCGATCACCTCGCCGATCGTCCGCCCGACCAGCTGCGGGCGCTCGAATGCACACCCGACCGCTGTGCGCAGCGCTCGCCGGCTGACTGCCTGCAGCGGCACGCCGTCCAGCGAAACCTGGCCGTTCGACGGGTCGCGAAGCCGCGCGGCGACCGCCGCAAGCACCGATTTCCCGGCGCCGCTCGCACCGACGACGGCCACCGTCGCACCACCGGGCAGCTCGAGATTCACGTTGTCCAGCAGGACATTCCCGCCTGCGACGACGGTGACCGCGTCGAAGGTCAGCTGACCCGAGCCGCTCGGAATCGGCAACGTCCCGTACGCGATCGTGTCCGCCGACAGCACCTCCGCGGCCCGGTGCACCCCGGCTCGCGCCCGGGCAAGCTCACCGATCACGCCGGTCAGGTTGCCCAGGCCGGCGCCGAGCACGGCGTACTGCGAAGCAGCAAACAGTTCGCCGGCGGTGATCCGGCCGGAGACGAGTTGAAGCCCGCCGACAGCCAGTACGGCGACCAGCACGAGCGGACCGACCACGGCAGCCTGTGCGCCGGAGCGGGCCAGGATCCGCCAGGTGACGACCCCGTGCTTGTGCAACTCCGGCAGCAGACCGAGGATGCGGCGCTCCTCGCGGGCCGTCGTACCGGCGGCGGTGATCGTGCGGATGCCGGTGAGCGACTCGGACAGCAGCGAGGCGATCCGGCCCTGCGTCTCCTGGTAGGCAAGGCTGACATCCGCCGTACGGCGTGCGAACGTCCAGAGGACTGCGATCACGAGCAGCACGCCGCCGAAGAAGGCTGCGGCCAGCCATGGGTCGATCAGGGCCAGCAGGACCAGGCTTCCGGCGGGCGGTGCGACGGCGGCGACTGCGGTGACGGCTGCAGGACCGGCCTGCGCGGCGTCGGTGGAGGTACCGCTCGAGGACGAGCGCGACACCGGCCGAGCCCTCCTCGAGGTACGGCAGCGTCCGCCAGCCTTGGTTGACCTGCCGCATCCCGTCCGGCGTCTTGACGCTTCGCCGGAGGTCTTGCCGGATGGCGATCTCCGCCAGGTCGAGCAGTCCGGTGTCGCCGAGTCGCTCGTACGCCTCCAGGAACAGCAGCGCCGGCCCCGACGACCCGTACATCAGGCCGGCCCGCGCATGCTGACCACCACTGATCTCCGGTACGTCGTCCACGTCGCCGAGCCGGTCCGCCGCTTGGTCCAGCACACGCACGGCGGCCGCGCGCAGAGCGGGCTCGGTGTCGAAGTGCAGGAGGTTGAGGCCGATACCGGCGAGGCCGGAGTGCAGGCCGAGCTCGCGGGAGTTCCAGTCGTCGGCCAGTGTGCGGCCGACCAGGTCCAGCGCGTCCTGGCGATAGCCGAGCTCGTCGAGGACGTGCGCTACACCGTGCAGACCGTCGTACAGGCCGGGGCCGCACTCTGTGTCCAGGCTCCGTTTGCGCAACCAGTCGTCGTACTCCGGGAAGCGTCCGGCTCCGGTCTTCGCCAGCGTGTAGAGGACGCCCGCTGCGCCGGTCGCGAGGTCGATGCCGCCGCCGGCCCGGAACTGCGCGATGTCGCCGGGGAACAGCCTGTCGGTGCGGTCGGGGGTGGCGCTGGTGACGATCGCCTTGGCGAGTGCTTCTCTGACTTGTGACCACTCGGCCTTGCCTGGGAGCGCGATGCCGGCCAGGTCGTCCTTGGCCTTGGCTCCCGCGACGGTGCGGACCGCCTCGTCGATCGTTGCCCCCGGCACGGGGAAAGTCTCGGTGATCATGTCGGCGAGCTGGAACGCCTTGCCAGGCTGGAGATTCAGCAGGATCGTCGCCTGTGGCGCGTAGACGCCGAGTGCGACGCAGGCCAGCGCGTACCGGTCCACGTCGACACCTTGCCGGTCCGGCGGCGCCGCGTACCCGGGGTGGGCCAGAGTGGAGCGGGCCTTGTCCTCGGCCTTGGTCGCCACCTCGAAGTCGATCAGCTTGAGCCGGCCGTCGGCGTCCAGCAGGACGTTGTCCGGGTGCAGGTCGCAGAACACGACGCCGCGGCTGTGGAGCTTCTCGACCGCCTGGGTGAGTTGCTCGACCGTGCTTGTCGCCCAGTCGGCGTACCCCGCCTTCTCCGCCTCGGTCGCATCCGGGTGGGTCAGCGGGTAGCGCCGTACCAGCTCTCGCTGCAGGGACACCGAGTCGATGTGCTCCTGGACGAGGAAGTGGTGCTCGCCGAGCTGCAGGTAGTCGTACGTCTTCGGTACGACGTCGAGTCCGTCGAGCTGGGCCAGGATGTCTCGTTCGTGGCTGATCCGGGCGACCGCGTCCCGGCCGGCCATGTCCAGTCCGGCGTACGGACGGCCTTCCTTGAGGACGACGCGTTCACCGGTCTCGTTGTGGTGGCCGACGTACACGCCGCCGCCGTTGGAGAACTGGATGACGCCGTCGATCGTGTACGCGAGGTCGTTGGTGGTGACCGCGTTGCGGGCGTCCAGGTGCGGCTGCAGGAACGCCGGCAGCGTGACCCACGGCGGCACCGAGAACGTCGGGCTGCGATGGTCCGGGACGAGCCGGCCCTGGTCGTCCTCGATCGCGAGCACACGCTCACCGGTAGGCGACAGGCAGAAGCGGCTGACGAAAGCGCCGTACCGGACGAAGAGCGGGCCTTCGGCGTAGCGCAGATCGCTCAGGATGTAAGGGCCTTCGACACCTGCGAAGATCTCGTCGAGCCCGGTCAGGGTGGTGTGCAGCTGCGTCTCGTCGGCCGGGTACATCGTCACCAGCTTGCCGCTCGAACCACGCGGCGCGGACTTCGAGTTGACCATCACCAGCACCGGCTCGTTCCGCAGGAACTTGAACGCGATGCCTCGCGGAACGCAGTAGTCCCACACCGCCTCGAGCGTCCGCTCCACATCGGCCAGCCGCGCCGACACGTGAATCTTCCACCCCTGCGCCGGCAGCCGGAGTTCGGTCGGCGCGTAGTGCATCCAGGTCTCGCCCGGCACGTGCTGCCAGCCGTCCGGCACCGCACGCCCGCACAGGGCGAAGTCCGGGTGCTGAGCACCACGGTTGGCCGGCGTCTCGTAGAACGTCCGATCCGCCAAGCAGTAGAACTCGTAGCTGTCCTGCGCTGTCTCATGCATAACTGTCCGACCCCCCTTCCGTGGTGCCCCGCCACATCTTGGGCGCCCCGGCAGGGGTCGTCGTAGTGCACGATGTCATCACTCTCGTGTGAAGAACCCACCCACTACGAGTGAGTAACTAAACACTCTTCGTTACTGCGTTGGGTTGAGCGAGCGTGGAACGCCCCTTTACAACATGTCAATCCGTCCCAACGCCATCACAACCCGTAACTTCCAGCTCGCTCACTCGTACTAGGCTCACCACGTGCCGAAGTGGAAGCTCCACGCCGAACGCCTGGTCGACAACACCCGCCACCTCCACCTGACCATCGCCTCCGTCGAACTCCCCGACGGCGTCCAGTTCGAGCAGTACGTCCTACGGATGCCGAAGGCCGCGATGACGGTCGTCCTGGACGACGCCCGCGAGCACGTGCTGATGATGTGGCGGCACCGATTCATCATCGACCGCTGGGTGTGGGAGCTCCCCGGCGGCTACGTCGACCCCGGCGAGGATCCGGCTGTCACCGCGGCTCGCGAGGTCGAGGAGGAGACCGGGTGGCGCCCGAGAGACGTGCGTCCTCTGGTGTCCCTGCAACCTTCCGTCGGTACGACGGATGCCGAGAACCTGCTGTTCGTCTCGTACGGCGCCGAGTACACCGGCCCGCCGACCGACATCAACGAGGCCGACCACATCGAGTGGATCCGCCTCGACTCGATCCGCAACCGCATCACCGCCGGCGAGATCATCGGTGCCGCCTCCCTGGTCGGACTCCTCCATGTCCTCGCCTTCTGAGACCTGGCTCGAGGTACGGCGCTACCTCGTCAGCAACCGTTACCGCCTCGGCACGGAGGCCGCACACGACTTCCCCGCCGCAAGCCGTGTCGCCGGGACTCCACTGCTGGCGCCGGCGTCCTGGATCCCGCCGGAACCGATCCCGCTGATGTCTGTGCAGCTGGAGTTCGACCCCGACGCGGTGTTCTCCGGCGTGACGGGGGTCGTGCCTGGGCCCTACGAGACCTACGCGGAGGCGATGGCCGCCCTGGCTCCACCAGCGGTCTTCGAGAACCGCCCGACGTACCGGCTCCTATCGGCAGACCTGGCCGGCCCGCGACCGGTGCTCCGCCTGGGCCGGGGCACCTACTTCGACAGCATCAACACCGGAGAGGCTGCCGCCCACGAGTACGCCGCCCGCCGCCTGGGCCACGCCGACCCGGCGACCGTGCGCACCGCGATCGGCGACCCATGGGACCCGACGCGACGCCCGACCAACGTCGCGATCAGCACGTTGACCATCCGCCGCGACGTGAGCTCCGGCGAGTCGACCTTCTACCTGCACTGGCGAGACCCCGCGAAGGTCGCCCACGCAGCCGGCCTCTACCAGGTCGTCCCGTCCGGCATCTTCCAGCCAAGCACCGACGAACTGAACGACTTCTCCCTGTGGCGCAACATCATCCGCGAACTCTCCGAAGAACTCCTGGGAGCCTCAGAGACCTACAACGGCCCCATCGACTACACCACCTGGCCCCTGGCCGCCCACCTCACCACCGCCCTAGCTGACGGCACAGCCCGCGCGTACTGCGTAGGCCTAGGCGTAGACCCCCTCACCTTCGCCACCGACCTGCTAACCGTCCTCTCCATCGACTCCGACCTCTTCGACACCCTCTTCGGCGACGTGGTAGCCACCAACACCGAAGGCCACGTACTCACCCCCCAGCCCCTAACCCCCGAAACCCTCAACACCTACATCCACCACAAACCCCTCCAATCCGCCGGCGCCGCCCTCCTCCAACTCACGCTGAACCACCGCCTCACCTGAGCCGCTTCGCCGAGTTGTCGATTCCGGTCGAGATCGGTGGGTTTCGTCAGCCGGAATCCACAACTCGATGCAGCGTGGGATGGGTCAGCTGGGGGTAGGTGTGGATTTCGGTGGCTTTTAGGGTGGCGTGGAGGGGTTGGCCGGGGGAGAGGTGGAGGTCGGCGACCGCGGCTGGGGTGATGTCGGCCAGTAGGGTGTCGGGGCCGGCGGGGGTTGCGGTGAGGCGGACTCGGACTGTGTGGGCGTGTTGCTCGATGCCGGTGACCGTCGCGGGCCAGGTGTTGCGGGGGCTTCCGGACGGCGGTTCGACGTACAGGCTGACCGCAGTGGGTGGGAAGGCGACGTGGACCGGGCCGTTGGCTGGTTCGGCGAGGGTTATCGTGCCGCCGTTGGCCAGGCTGACGGTCGTGCCGGACGCAGTACCGCGGTAGAGGTTGAGGCCGACCAGTTGGGCGACGTAGTCGGTGCGGGGACGGCGGGAGATGTCGGTGGGGCGGCCTTGCTGGACGATGCGGCCGTTCTCCACGATGACCAGGCGGTCTGCGAGGACCATGGCATCGAGCGGGTCGTGGGTGACGAGCAGTGTGCGACCGGAGAAGCGTTGTAGATGCTGGTCCAGCTCGGCGCGTACGTGGATCGTCGTACCGGCGTCCAAAGCGGCCAACGGCTCGTCCAGCAACAGCAGCTCCGGCTCTGTGGCTAGCGCACGAGCCAGTGCCACCCGTTGGGCCTGGCCACCGGACAACGAGCGAGGACGAGTACGCGCGTACGACGCCAGCCCAACCGCCTCCAGCCAGCGCAAAGCCTCAGCACGCGCTGCATGCTTGTCGACCCCACGAGCTCGCAGCCCGAAGGCGACGTTCTCCAAGCAGGACAGGTGATTGAAGAGCAGGTAGTCCTGGAACACCACTCCGATCGGCCGCCGGTCCGCCGTACGGAAGACCCGAGGCGGCTCGTCCCACACCTGCTCGTCCAGCGCGATGCGCCCCTCGCCAACAGGCAGCAACCCAGCAATGGCACGCAGTGCAGTGGTCTTGCCGGCTCCGTTAGGCCCAAGCAGCGCCACGACCTCACCCGGCTCGACAGACAACTCCACCGAGAGGTCGAAGTCCCCACGGCGTACCCGCACGTCAGCATGAAGCGTCATCGCAACCCCCTGATCCAACGCTCGCGCAGAGACGCCAGTACGACGACCGACACGAGCAGCAGCACCAGACTCAGTACGACGGCCACGTCAGGGTCGGTCTCCAACGCCAGATACACGGCGAGCGGCATAGTCGTCGTACGGCCGGGGAAGTTGCCCGCGAACGTGATCGTCGCGCCGAACTCGCCCAGAGCCCGAGCCCAGCACAGTACGGCGCCCGCCACGACACCCGGCGCGATCGACGGCAGCGTGACGCGTCGGAACGTCAGCCACCGCCCCGCCCCGAGTGTGGCCGCAGCCTCCTCGTAGCGCGGGTCCGCAGCACGCAGTGCGCCCTCCACCGAGATCACCAGGAACGGCATCGCGACAAACGCTTCCGCAACGATCACTCCGGCTGTTGTGAAGGGCAAGGAGAACCCGAACCACAGGTCCAGCCGCTCACCGATCAGCCCGCGGCGCCCCAACACCAGCAACAGCGCCACACCACCGACCACTGGCGGCAGCACCAGCGGGACGGTGACCAGCGCCCTGATGAGCCCCCGACCAGGCACAGAGCCTCTGGCCAGCAGCCACGCCAACGGGATCCCCAACAGCAGGCACACCACGGTCGCAGCAGTCGCACACACCAGCGACAGCCGCAGTGCCGTCCAGACGTCTGCACTGAACAGCCGGCCCGGCAGTGTCGACCAAGGCGCTCTGGCGAGCAGGCCAAGCAATGGGATCAGCAGGAAGGCCAGACCGAGCAGCGCAGGCAGCAGGAGCACGAGGGGCGGCCGCCCGGTCGTGCTCCTGCGCCTACGGCTCACGGTGCGGCGAACCCGGCAGCGGTGAGGACTGCCTTGCCCTGGTCGGAGAGGACGTAGTCGACGAACGCCTTGGCGCCGTCCGGGTTCGGCGCCTTGGCCAACGTGGCGATCGGGTACTCGTTGATCGCCTTGCCGGCCTCGGGGAACGCGATGCCCTCCACCTTGTCCTTCGACGACAGCACGTCGGTCTTGTAGACGAGCGCCGCGTCGACCTCACCGAGGCTCACCTTCGTCAGCGCGGCCTTGACGTCCTGCTCCAGGCTGTCCGGCTGCGGCGTGATGCCGACCGCCTTGAACACCTTGTCCGCGGCAGCTCCACAGGGCACTTGTGTGGCGCACAGCGCGATCTTCTTGTTCTTGTCCGCGAAGTCCTTCAGCCCGGTGATCTTGCCCGGGTTCCCAGCGGGTACGGCGATCTCCAGCGTGTTCTGCACGAACACCGTCGGAGTGTTCTTGTCGGTCACCTGGTCCATGTTCTTCGGCGCCGCCGAGGCGAACACGTCGGCCGGCGCGCCCTGGTTGATCTGCTGCGCCAGCGCCGAACTGCCGGCGAAGTTGAACACCACCTTCACACCGGGATGCGCCTTCTCGAAGTCCTTGCCGAGTTGGGTGAACGAGCCGGTCAGTGACGCGGCCGCGAACACGTTGACGGTCCCGGACAGTGCCGCCGTACTGGCGTCGCCCGATGACGCCGCCGGGGCGTCGGCACCGCAGCCGGTGAAGCTGAGCGCGGCAACGGCGGCGAGGGCCGCGAGCGCAGTACGGCGGAACATCAGGCCTCCGGGATTTCGACGACGACATGGGTGGACTTGATCGAGGCGACGGCGACCACGCCGGGCTCCAGGCCGAGTTCGTCGGCGGCCTCGCGACTCATCAGCGACACGACGCGGAACGGCCCGGCCTGCATCTCGACCTGGGCCATCACACCGTCCTTGAGCACGCGGGTGACGATTCCCCGCATGCGGTTGCGCGCCGAGGCGGCGGTGGTGTTCCCCGGCTCGGGCGACTCCGCCAGCTGCTGCGCGAAGGCGGCGAGCTCACGCCCGTCGACCGCCATCCGCCCGCCGTCCTGGACCGACGGCAACCTGCCCTGCTCGACCCACCGGCGCACGGTGTCATCGCTGACTCCGAGGAGTGCAGCGGCCTCACTGATCCGCAATTTCGGCACGATCAACAGTCTAGTGCCGCAGATGCGGATCGTGGCGCGAGTTGTCCACAGTCAGGAAGTGCTGACGGAAAGTGCTCGCCGATCCGCATAAGTTATGAGCATGACGACATCGGGGATGCGGGACTACCTGGACGGGCCCTACAAGGCGGCCCGCGACGTGGTGCGTGCCGGGCTGGCCGCCGACGCGGAGCTGTTCGACCTGGCCGTCACCCTGCCGCGGGAGGACTACCGCGACCGGGTGCTCGGGCTGCTGGAGCGGATCACCGCAGAGGGCCATCCGGCGCGCGGCTTCCCCAAGGAGTACGGCGGGGGCGGCGACCTCGGCGGGTTCATCGCCGGCTTCGAGATGCTCGCCTTCGGGGATCTCTCGCTGATGGTGAAGGCGGGTGTGCAGTTCGGGCTGTTCGCCGGCGCGATCCTGCACCTGGGGACCGAGCGGCACCACGAGGAGTACCTGGCCGACGCGATCAGCGGCCGGCTGCTGGGCTGCTTCGCGATGACCGAGACCGGCCACGGCTCGAACGTCCAGGCGCTCGGGACGACGGCGACGTACGACGCCTCGACCGGGGAGTTCGTCGTCCACACCCCGAATCCGGCCGCCCGGAAGGACTACATCGGCAACGCGGCGCGGCACGGCCGGATGGCGGCGGTGTTCGCGCAGCTCGTCGTCGGTGGTGAGAGTCACGGTGTGCACTGCCTGCTGGTTCCGATTCGGTCGGCGGACGGTTCACCGCTGCCTGGCGTGACGCTGTCCGACTGCGGTCCGAAGCTCGGGCTGAACGGGGTGGACAACGGGCGGATCGTGTTCGACCAGGTCCGCGTGCCGCGGGAGGCGCTGCTCGATCGCTATGCCCAGGTTGATGCTGAGGGCAACTACGCGAGCGAGATCGAGAACCCGGACCGGCGGTTCTTCACCATGCTCGGGACGCTGGTCCAGGGCCGGGTGTCGGTCGGCGGCGCCGCGATCAACGCGAGCAAGGTCGCTCTCACGATCGCGATTCGGTACGGCGCTCGTCGTCGGCAGTTCGGGGCGCCGGGGAGTGCCGAGGAGGCGTCGCTGCTCGACTACCGGATGCATCAACGGCGACTGCTGCCGTTGCTCGCCCGGACCTATGCGCTGCACTTCGCCCAAGCGGAGCTGGTGGACGAGTTCGTCCGGATCTTTGACAGAAACAACGACAAGCAACCGGCCTCCGGCCGGGTAGTGGAGGGGGAGCCGGCCTCCGGCCGGGTGGAGGGGCAGCCGGGCTCCGGCCCGGTGGTGGAGGGGGAGCATGATCGGCGGGCGCTGGAGGCTCAGGCGGCTGGGACGAAGGCGGTGGGGACGTGGCATGCGACGGAGACGATCCAGGCCTGCCGCGAGGCGTGTGGTGGCGCCGGGTATCTGGCGGAGAACAGGCTGGCGACCCTGAAGGCGGACACCGACGTGTTCACCACCTTCGAAGGGGACAACACCGTCCTCCTGCAACTGGTGGCGAAGGGTCTGCTGACCGATTACCGGGAGTCGTTCGGGAAGCTCGACCCGCTCGGGACGGCCCGGTTCATCGCGGCGCAGGCGGTCGAGATCGCGGTCGAGAAGGCGTCCCTGCGACCGTTGGTCGAGCGGCTGCGTGACGCCGTACCGAACCGGAGTGACACGGCCGACCCGGATGCCGGGCTGCGGGACGACGCGTACCACTCCGGCATGGTGCGGTTCCGCGAGGAGCACATGCTGTCTGGGGTGGCGCGGCGGTTGAAGGCCGGGATCGACGCGGGTGACGAGCCGTTCGACGTGTTCAACCGGTGCCAGGACCATGTCATCGCGGCCGGGCGGGCGCATGTGGACCGGGTCGTGCTGGAGGCTTTCCAGACCGCCGTACAGAGCGCGCCGGAGGAGATTCGCGAGCAGCTGAAGGATATCTACGACCTGCATGCGCTGGCGACGATCGAGTCGGAGCGGGCCTGGTACCTCGAGCACGGGCGGTTGTCGCCCGGTCGGTCGAAGGCGATCACGGCGCTGGTGAACGAGCTGTGCGCCGCGGTCCGGCCGGTCGCGGTGGACCTCGTCGACGCGTTCGGCGTACCGGGCGCGGCGGTCGATGTGCCGATGGTTGTACCGTCGCAGCATGAGTGAGCCGATCGAACCCGCGTCGGCCGCCGAGGCCGCCCGTGAACTCGCCCGGGTGCTGCTGGAGCAGGCCGACGCTCTGGACCTGCACGACCTGCGGGCCACCGGCGCGATCGAGAACGTCCGGGTCCAGGCCCGGGCGCTCGCGGACGCCGTGCACGAACGAGGCTGGGGTGACATCTTCCTCGGGATCGACTCGTACGACCCCGACGAGCTCGACGACCTGCCGCTGGGGCCGGACGACTTCGACGACCCCGAGGACTACCGGGAGATCGTCGAGGGCGGCAGTCTCGACGACCTCGAGGAGCTGGAGGAGCCGCTGCTGCCGGAGAACGGCATCCGGCTCAGCTACCAGGCGCGCTATGACTACGTCGTGACGGACCCGGAGGCGTTCGTGCAGTACGTCCGCAGCCGCGCGGACGAGGCGCAGAACGACGAGGTCGTCGACGACATCGAGGACGCGCAGTCCGCCTTCGAGCTGCTCTGCTACCTCGACGGCCTCGGCTCTAAGGACTACGACAACGCCGGCCTCACCCCAGCCGGCGGCGAGGAGTCCCACAAAATCGTCGAATTCTCCCTCTGGGACCTGGACCCCACCCGCCGCGACGACACCTACCCGTACTGACCAACCTCCAGCGGCCCGCCCGACAGCAGGTCGGTGCGGGCCGCTGCCGCAGTCCCAGAGGTCTATGCCGGATCTCGACCAGTGTGCCCTCTACAGGTACGTCGTTAGGTCCCGCAGCGGGTTGTAGATCGCGACGACCGGCCGCCCGGCCGCGCGCCCGTACCGCCGGGCCAGCGCCGCCGCCTGAGCCGCGGTCGCTGCATGCGTGATCAGGTCGAGGTAGCAGGTCTGGTCGGCCGTGTTGATCCACGCACCGAACCGGACAGTGTCGTCGAACGCCGTCAGATGCGCCGAGATGAAGGCCTCGAACGCGGTGTCCAGGTCGGTGAGCGGCAGGATGCGGGTCAGCTCCGGAAACCGCGGGAAGTACCACTGGTCGTCCGGGCGGAGCAGTTGCCGCCGGGGTATGTCAGCGGTCGCGCCCCCGGTTCTCAGGGTGGTCGCGACCAGGTTGTGGATGAGCGCCGTCAGCGGTTGTTGAGCCGGCATCCAGTTACCCCAGGTTGTTGTTGCGAAAGGCAACAGTATACGGAAAGTGAGGATCGATTCACTCAGTGTTGCCTTGTTCAAAGGCAATGCAAATGTTTGATCCGGGGGATGGTCCGGCGCTGTGGCCGCGTGACAACGTTCTGCTGTCGGCGACGGACGGGTCGCCGACACAGGCTCCAGGTGGAACCCGGAAGTGCTCCCGTCCGCGACCGGACTGTACCTCCCCTGCCGGTCACGGAATGAGCCGCCGGGGCCGCCCTCCTTCGGGCCGACTGCCCTCTCGGGGCAACAGCAGGACGCCGGCCGTGCCGTTACGGTGCCGGTCGCCAGTGAGGTGGCGACCGACATCAGGCGCGGCCGGCGTTTCCCTGTTGGGCAAGGAAAAGACTGCCTGGTTGGTGTCTGGTGCTGCTGGGGACCAGACACCAACCGGGAAGTTCAGGCAAGCTCGAGCGCCGGCCGGGAGGGGACCTCGCCGTACGTCGTGGTGCGCTGGCGGGCCGGGCGGCCGGCCGCGGTCGCCATCGCGGTGAGCTCGGCGATCGACTTGCGGGAGCCGTGCTTGGACCCGGCCATCCGGCTGATCGTCTCCTCCATCAGCGTGCCGCCGATGTCGTTGACGCCGCCGTTCAGCACTGCGACGCAACCGTCAACGCCGAGTTTCACCCACGAGCACTGGATGTTGTCGATCCGCCCGTGCAGCATGATCCGCGCCATCGCGTGCACCGCGCGGTTCTCGTCGTACGTCGGGCCCGGCCGCGCGACCCCGGCCAGGTAGATCGGCGAGTTCTGGTGGATGAACGGCAGCAGCACGAACTCGGTGAAGCCGCCGGTCCGGTCCTGCACGGCGGCGATCGTGCGCAGGTGCTGGACCCAGTGGTGCGGCGCGTCGACGTGGCCGTACATCATCGTCGAGCTCGACGGCAGCCCGACCTTGTGCGCGGTGCTGATCACCTCGATCCAGGTTGCCGTGGGCAACTTCCCCTTGGTGAGGATCCAGCGGACGTCGTCGTCGAGGATCTCGGCCGCGGTGCCGGGGATGCTGTCCAGCCCGGCCTCCTTCACCGAGATCAGGAAGTCCTCGATCGACAGTCCGGTCCGGACCGATCCGTTGACGATCTCCATCGGCGAGTAGGCGTGCACGTGCATCTCGGGCACCCGGTCCTTGACCGCGCGGACCAGGTCGGCGTACGCCGTACCCGGCAGGTCGGGGTGGATGCCGCCCTGCATGCAGACCTCGGTGGCGCCGATCACCCAGGCTTCCTCGGCGCGCTGGCCGACCTCGTCCATGGACAGCGAGTACGCGTCGGCGTCGGTCCGCCGCTGGGCGAACGCGCAGAACCGGCAGCCGGTGTAGCAGACGTTGGTGAAGTTGATGTTCCGGTTGACGACGTAGGTGACGTCGTCGCCGACCGTCGCCTTCCGCAAGTCGTCCGCCAGCGTAGCCAGCGCGTCCAGGGCCGGACCCGTTGCCGTCATCAACGTCAGCGCCTGGGCATCGGACAGGCCGGCGGGATCACGTTCCGCGGCAGCCAAGGCGGCCTTGACCTCGGCATCGATCCGAGTCGGTGCCCCGACGGCCGCCTCAGCCGCGCGGCGAGCGGCGACGTCCTCACGCAGCACATCCCAATCGCCGTACGCCGCGTCGAAGTCAGAGCGTGTCTCGGTACGACGCCCCTCGGTGTCGATCGCCGTGTGGAGATCAGTACGGCCAACGCTGTCCCAGCCACCATCAGGCTCCTGCCACGGCAGCCCAACCGGAAGAGCCGACTCGTCGGCCAACCCAGTCGCCGGATCGACGAGCGCCTCGACGTGCGAGATCAACCGCGGATCGAGCCACGGCTCACGCAAGTACTCCGGATGCGCGGTCAGCCGCTCCCGCAGGACGAACCCGGCGTCCGCGCTCACCTTCGCGAGGTCGTCGATCTGCGGCCACGGACGCTCCGGGTTCACGTGGTCGGGCGTCAGCGGCGACACCCCGCCGAAGTCGTCGATCCCCGCGTCGAGCAGCGCACGGCACTCGCTCAGGTCGACCAGGTTCGGCGGCGCCTGGACGCGTACCCGCGGCCCGAGCACGATCCGGGTGACCGCGATCGCGGCCAGCCATTCCTCCAGCGGTACGTCGTCGTCGTTCCGCATCGCCGTGTCCGGCTTCACCCGGAACCCCTGGATGATGACTTCCTGGATCCCGTTGTACTGCCGGGCGATCTTGCGCAGCGCGAAGATCGAGTCGGCCCGCTCGGTGAGGTTCTCGCCGATGCCGATCAGCAGCCCGGTCGTGAAGGGGACGTTCGACCGGCCGGCGTCCTCCAGCACCCGCAGCCGGATCGCCGGGTCCTTGTCGGGGGAGCCGTAGTGCGGCTGGCCCTTCTCCTCGAACAGCCGGCGCGAGGTGGTCTCCAGCATCATGCCCATGCTCGGCGCAACCGGCTTCAGCCGCTGCAGGTCCTGCCACTTCATGACGCCGGGGTTCAGGTGCGGCAGGAGCCCGGTCTCCTCGAGCACCCGGATCGACATCGCCCGCACGTAGTCGAGCGTGCTGTCGTACCCGGCCTCCTCGAGCCACTTGCGGGCCGCGTCCCAGCGCTCCTCGGGCGCGTCGCCGAGGGTGAAGAGCGCCTCCTTGCAGCCGAGCGCCGCACCTTGGCGCGCGATCTCCAGCACTTCGTCCGGCGAGAGGTACGGCGAGTGCACGCGGCCCGGCGTGGTCGCGAACGTGCAGTAGTGGCACCGGTCCCGGCACAACCGGGTCAGCGGGATGAACACCTTCTTCGAGTAGGTGACGATCCCGGCCCGGCCGGCGTCCGCCAGGCCCTGGTCGCGGACCCGCGCCGCGGTCGCCATCAAGGCGGTCAGCGCGTCGCCGGTGGCGGCGAGCAGGACCTCTGCCTCGGCCGGGTCGAGTGTCTTGCCGTCGTCGGCACGCTTGAGTGCTCGGCGCATCGCCGTACTGATGTCGTTGGCCACGAAATCCGAGCCTAAGCGCCGGAAACCGGGCGTTCCCGCGATTCCGGGGACCAAAAACAATCCGTACAGCTGTCCTGATAGTTTGCTGTTCGTGCAGGTCAGGCGGGGTGTCGACGGGCGCCGGAGGCGGGGTGAGCAGCGGCGGGGCGAGCTGCTGCGGGCGACGCTGGCGGTGGTCGAGCGCGACGGAGTCGCAGGTGTGAGCCATCGCGCGGTGGCCGCGGAGGCGGATGTGTCGGTCGCGTCGATCACGTACCACTTCCCGACGCTCGACGACCTGCTGGTCGCCGCGCTGACCTGGGCGGCGGAGGATCTCGCGGCCGAGCTGCACGGGTGGGGCAGCGAGCTCGGTGCCCGGCCGGCGGACGAGCTGGCGCGGGTGATCGAGCACAGCCTGGACCGCCGCCGCGGGCGGACGCTCGCGGTCTACGAGCTCTATCTGTACGCCGCCCGCCGGCCGGACCTCCGCGAGATCGCCGGAGCCTGGCTCGAACCGCTTACCGAGATTGCCCGCGCCTTCACCGCCGACCCCCACAAGGCGCGATTGCTGGTGGCAGCGCTGGACGGCTTGCTGATGCAAGCCCTCATCGGTGCCCGTGAGATCGACCGAGCCGACTTCGCGGCCCTGTTCGACGTGCTGAGGTAGCGCCGGCGATACCTCAGGTCGGGTGCTCGAGCCCGGGGCGCACGGAACGCCAGGTAGTTGGCTGGACGCATGCTGAGGTTGTCGGTTGGGGCGGTGCGGGACAGGTGGCAGCTGTTCGCGGGGGCGGTTGTCGCCGTGGCGCTCGGAGTCGGGCTGGTGCAGTCGGGGTTGCAGGTGCTGGCGGCGACGGATCGGCCGGTCCTGCCGCCCGGGTTGTCTGCCTACGAGCGGGCCAGGGTGCGTGAGGGGTACGTCGGAGCGGCCACGTTGATGGGGATGTCGGTGATTCTCGCGGTGTTCCTGACCGTGTTCATCGTCAGCACGACGTTCGGGTTCACGGTGGTGCAGCGGCGGCGTGAGCTCGGGCTGCTGCGGCTCATCGGAGCGCAGCGCGGGTACGTCTGCCTGATGCTGCTGTGCGAGGCCATGCTGCTCGGCCTGCTCGGGACGGCGATCGGCGTGCCCATCGGCCTGATCGGCACCTGGGCGCAGTCCAGGCTGCTGACCGAGCTGGGCATGCTCCCGGACTGGTTCGACGCGCCCTGGGACCAGGGGGCCATGTGGTCCGCGATGATCGTCGGCATGAGTACGGCGCTCGCCGGCGTACTCACCGCCGCCTGGCGCGCCTCGAGGGTCAGCGCCCTCGAAGCGATCACCGACTCACCCAAGGCGATGCGAGTGATGACCGCGTGGCGCTGGTTCTGGGGACTCTCGGCCGCAGCCTGCACGGTGTTGCTGGTGATCGCCGCCCAGGCAGCGCGTGACCTCGTGGCCGGTCTGATGATCGGCCTGGTCGTGATGATCAGCGGCTCGATCGCCCTCAGTCAGCTCAGCCCGGTCGTCGTACCGCTGGCCGGTCGTCTCCCCGCCGCAGTCCTCCGCGGCAACCTGATCACCGACCTGGCCCGCGCCGGCGTTCTTCATGCAGTACGGCGAAGTGCTGCCACCGCAGCGCCGTTGATCGTGCTCGTCGGTCTCGTCGTCGGCTTGTGGGGAACGTTCGGATCGCTGGCCAAAGCGGTCGGCGTGGAGCAGGAGAGACTGATCACCGCAGATCTCGTGGTCGACCACGCGGTCCCAGCCGGACCGGGGATCGAGGTCGCCTCGCCGCAGACCGCCGTACCGGTTGCCGTCACGCGCGGAAAGCGGACCGTCTACTCCGAGGCGATCGGGATCGATCCGGCCGCGTACCTGCAGACGCACAAGCTCCGTCCACGCAAGGGTTCCTTGGACCGCCTCACCGGAAGGACGATTGCCATCGGCCCCGGAATGGCCGCCGAGGGCTACAAACTCGGCGAAACGCTGACCATTGCTCTGGGCAACAGAAAGCTTCCGGTCAAGGTCGTGGCGATCATGCCGGAGACGCTGGACGTCAGTGAGAACTTCTTCGTCCCGCGCAGCCTGCTGCCCGCCGGCGGCCGCATCGAGACCCTCGTGAAGGTTGCGCCAGGCCACAAGATCCACAACGCGCAGACAGTCAAGGAGTGGGCCGAAGCGAGGGGTGAAGCCCAGCAGCGCAGCAACTCCGGCCTGTTCGCCGCGCTCATGGGCCTCGCCGGGATCTTCACCGCTGTTGCCGTCGTCAACGCCGTCGTGATGTCCACCGCGGATCGGCGTCGGGAGTTCGCCCTCGCCCGGATGGCCGGCCTGACCAGAACTCAGGTCGTCCAGGTTGCACTGGTCGAGTCCACGGCGGTCGTGCTCATCGGCGTACTGCTTGGATCACTCGTTGCCGGTGCAGCGCTGGCCGGCATCGCAGCGGGCCCGTACGGCCTTGCAGCGTTGGCGATTCCGTGGCGCCTGCTGGGTCTGATCTTCGCCGCCGCGATGGTCGTGGTCGGCGCCGCGGCGGCATTGACCGCGCACCGAGCCACCGACCCGCAGCCGATCTCCCTGCTAGCGGGACGCGAGTGACCTAGCGCCTGCGCGAGCCATCCTCTGCACCACGACATGGTGGAACGGCCGGATCAGGCTGTAGTAGAACCGCCCGGCCGTCCGCAGGTACTTGACCAGCGTGACGACCTTGAACTCGCTGACCGGCTGGGCGTTGTCGGTGATGATCGCCAGCCACCCGGTCAGGTGGTTGGCGCACTCTCGACCGTGTCGATCAACCGCGTGGTGAACTGCGCCTCGAAGTACTCCAAGAGCGCCGACCGGAACCCGGTAGCGCCCTTGAAGTGGTGGTAGGACGACCCCTTGGTGACCCCGAGGTTCCCGGTGAGCCGCTCGATGGTCACCGTCGGCGCCCCCTCAGGCGTCGGCGGCGGTGAGGGCTTGGGCTTCGACTGGGGAGTGGGTGGTGGGGGTGCGGAGGTGGGAGAGGGGCTTCCAGCCGGTGGCGAGGGTGGCTACGGCGAGGACTACGGCGAAGGCGCCGACGTAGAAGGGGATTTGGATGTTGATCTCCTCGCCGAGCTTGCCGGCCAGCCAGGGGGCGATGGCGCCGCCGGAGAAGCGGACGAAGGAGTACGCCGCCGACGCCGTGCCGCGTTCGACCGGTGCGGCTGCCATCACGGCCTCGGTGATCAGGGTGTTGTTGATGCCGAGGAACAGGCCCGCGACGATCACGCCGACCGCGAGGACCGCCTTGTGGTGTGCGTAAACACCCATCACCGCAAGGTCCGCGGCGAACAGCAGCAGCGCGGTCATCACCACCGGCAGCGTGCCGAACCACCGCTGCAGCCGCGGCGCCACGAACACCGAGGTGACCGCGAGGCCGATGCCCCAGCCGAAGAAGATCAGCCCGATCTGCCGCGCCGACATCGCCAGCGGGAACGGCGTGAACGCGAGTAACGTGAAGAACCCGAAGTTGTAGAGCAGTGCCGTGATCGCGACGGTCGCCAACGACCTGTGCCGCAATGCCTTCAGCGGCTCGAGGATCGACGTACGGCGTGCTGCCGGTGGTGACGTGGGCAGCAGGAAAGCGGTGGCGGCGAGCGCGATGGTCATCAGTACGGCGACGCCGAAGAACGGACCGCGCCAGGAGATCGTGCCGAGCTCACCGCCGACCAGCGGGCCGGCCGCGATGCCGACGCCGAGCGCGGCCTCGTACAGGATGATCGCCTCGGCGACCGAGCCGCTGGCCGAGTTCACAATTGTGGCCAGTGCGGTCGCGATGAACAGTGCGTTGCCGAGACCCCAGCCGGCCCGGAAGGCGACGATCGCGCCGATCGAGTCGGACAGGCCGGCGAGCGCGCTGAACACGACGATGATGGCCAGGCCGATCAGCAGGGTGCGCTTGGCGCCGATCCGGCTGGAGACCGCGCCGGTGATCAGCATCGCGACACCGATGACCGCCATGTAGCTGGTGAACAGCAGCGACACCTGCGACGGGCTGGCGTGCAGTTGCTCGGCGATCGGCTTCAGGATCGGGTCGACCAGGCCGATGCCCATGAAGGCGATCACACAGGCGAACGCGACCGCCCAGACGGACTTGGGTTGCTTCAGGAACGAGTTGCTCACCGGGATGAGACCTCCAGGGCGAGGATCTTGTGCACGATGGCGACCGAGGCTTCGAGGGTGGCGCGGTCGGTCGCGGGGAGTTGGCGGAGGCGGGCGGCGACGGCCGCGCCGGCTTCCTGGCGGGCGCGCTGTAGTTCGGCGTACCCGGCGTCCGTGAGGCTGATCAGGCTGGCGCGGGAGTCGGCTGGGTCCGGCTCGCGCCGTACCCAGCCTTGGTCCTGCTGGCGCTGCACGAGGTTGGACATCGTCGGCTGGGAACACCGATCGGCCTTCGCCAGCTCACTGATCCGGGTCGGCCCGAGCTCGTCCAGCCGCCCGAGCAACCGCATCGCCGCGTGCGGCAAGGCGCTCACGTCCCGCGCCGCCAACCGCGTCAACCGCGCCGAGGCAACCACCACGTCCACACCCAGCTGCGTCAGCTCAGTCTCACTCACATCCCCCAAATATACATAGCAATACTATGCATCTCTAGCGGCCGCCAGCGTGACCCGAGTCACCGGCGGGGAGCAAATCGCGGCCAGGAAGGCGAACTGGATGGCGGTTGCGACGACGAGGCGGAGGCTGAGGGTGTCGAGGTTCGGCCAGGCGGCGATGGCGAGTGCCAGGGCGATTGCACCCACGGTCGACCAGCGAGCCAGGCCGGTGTTGCGCTTGGCCACGGTGATGGCGGCGGCGATCCAGGCGAGTTGGACGATGGCGAAGCCGGCCTCGTGCAGTATGGCGTGGTAGCTCGGATCGACCCGCCCTTCGGGTGCTCCGGCTGGGAAGCCGGCGCCTGGGTCGGTGACGAACACGCCGGCCGCGATCAGGCCGAAGCCGAGGGCGCCGACGAAGCGCGGCAGCCAGCGGCCGTGGTCGCGGAGCCCGATCGCCGCGGCGACGAACAGAGCTCCGGTGATGACGAAGTTTGCGATCTGGATCCAGCCGCCGCTGCCGAGCGCAAGCAGGCTGAGCGGATGCCGGCTGGGGTCGAAGCCGTCCCGGGTGAAGGCCTGCACGGCCCACACGGCCAGGAAGAGCGGTCCGGCCGCGATACCGCACGCGCGAAGTGGGGTGACGTTCATGATCTCGTCCTCTCTGCTGGGGTTTGTCAGCAGAGACGTCGAGGGATCCAGGTCGATCCGGACAGAATTCAGACTTGCCGGGCGATGATTTCCGCGGCTGCGGTCGGACCGTCGACGGCGGCGTACAGCTTCTGGATCCGCTCGGCGGCGGCCAGGTGCGACTTGTCGCCGAGCATCCGGCTAGCGAGGGCGGCCAGGTCGTCGGAGCGGCCGAGGCGGCGGGCTGCGCCGAGGCGCTCGACCAGGACGACGTTGAGGTCCTGCTCGATGTGCAGCGGGATGCCGAGGAGCGGCGTACCGCAGGCCATCGCCGTCTGCACGCTGCCCTGGCCGCCGGTGGTGACCGCGAGATCGACCTGCGGCATCACGAGATGGCTGGGCAGCACGCCCTGGATCATGATCCGGTCGGTGCCGAGGTCGGCGAGGTCGTGGATCGTGCCCGCGACCAGCAGGCGTACGTCGAGCCGGCTGAGCTCGGCGATCGCCGTGCGCACCGCCTCCGGTGGGGTCGAGGTCATCGCGAGGTAGACGACCGGGCCCGGCCGGTCGAGGAACTGCTGCACCTCAGGCGGCATATCAAGCTCGAGATGAGCGAAGAGCGGGCCGGCCGTGCGGAGCTCCGAGCCTGGCCGATAGCCCTTGCCGGGACGCCAGGCGGCTACCTCCTCGGACGAGACGCCGAGCACCTCGGGGATCTCCGGCACCACTGAGAGGTCCCCGAGCAGCAACGCGGCCAGGCTCGGTATCCCTTCGATGCCGAGCGATGCGGCCACCCGGTTGAAGCCGCCGCAGTACGCCGTGGTGCGGTTGGTCGTCCGGTTGACGAGGAACCGCGCGAGCCAGTCGGGGGCGTGCGCCAGGCGTGGGTCCACCGGATGCGTCGGCGCCGGCAGCAGTCGGTGCTCGAAGACCGGCGGGACGAAGCTGCCCGCGTGCTCGGTGATGACGCGTACGCCGGCCAGTCGTGAGGAGAGCAGCGTGGTCACGGTGAAGCCGGTGACGGCGACGGTGATCCCGTGGGCGCGGAAGTAGTCCGCTTCGGCCAGCACGTACGTGCGGATCTCGGCGTCGTCGTACATGCTCTGCCGGGGATCGCCGAGCCCGGCGGCCGAACCGACGAAGGCGGCCGCGCGGGCGTCGGACAGGCCGGGGCCGAGGACGTCGTACTCGATGCCGGCCGCGGCGAGGAGTCGCTCGTGCGGACCGCCGTGGGTGGCGACGCGGACCGGCACGCCGAGCGCGGTCAGGGCCCGATGGAGCTCGAGCATCCGGGACGTCTCGGACAGGTACGCGCAGTGCGGCAGCAGGCAGATCATCATTGCCCCCTTCGACGATGATAGGTAATATATTGCCTATGTCACCGTTCAACAAGACCCCGGAGCTGTTCGGGATCGGCGCGGGCTCCCAGCTGGCGCCGTCGGTCCAGGCGTTCCGGACGACGCTGATGCTCGCCCAGAAGCTGCGGTACGCGATGGACGAGCGGCTGCGGGCGGACGGGCTCACCACTCAGCAGGCTGCCCTGATCACGGTGGTGACTGCGATGGGGAAGCCGTCGCTGGCCGAGGCGGCCGCCGCACTGGGGAGCACCCACCAGAACGTCGCGCAGATCGTCGCCGCCCTGGTCCGCAAGGATCTGCTGCAGATCGAGCCCGATCCCGCCGACCGGCGCCGCAAGTTGCTGTCCGCAACGAACCATAGCGCGGAGTACTGGCGGGAGCGAGACAGCGGTGACTTCGCCGCGGTGGCCGACTGGTTCGCCGACCTGAGCCCGGCCGAGCTCGAGACCTTCTGTGAGTTGTCCGGCCGGGTGATCGCGAGACTCGACGATGCTTAAGGCGGTGCTGGGCAGTACGGCGTTCTTCTTCGCCGTGCCCTGCGTGGTCGGTGGGCTGATCCCGTGGTGGATCAGCGGCTGGGCCGCGCCCCGGTTCTGGCCCGGGCTGGTGCTGGTGGCCGCCGGCGCGTACGTCGTACTGCGTGCGTTCGTGCGGTTCGTCCGGGAGGGTCGCGGTACGCCGGCGCCCCTCGCGCCCACCGAGGAGCTCGTGGTCGGCGGCGACTACCGCTTCGTCCGCAACCCCATGTACGTCGGCGTCGTCACGGCGATCCTCGGCCAGGCCCTCACCTTCCTCGACCTCTGGATCCTCGGGTACGGCGTTCTCGCGTGGGCCGTGATGGCGTCCTTCGTCCGCTGGTACGAGGAGCCCGTGCTGCTCGCCCGCTACGGCGCTCAGTACGAGGAGTACCGCCGTACCGTCCCGGCGTGGGTGCCACGCCTCAGACACTGACCGGCCGCCCGCCGGCGTCGCGGAACAGGCTGATCGCGAGCGGGCCGCGGTGCAGGATGTGCGGAATGTCGGCCCAGGGCAGCAGCGGCTCGGTGGCCTTGAGATTCCGGAGTCGGTTCAGCGGCAGGACGTCGGTCCCGCGGACGTCGTGGATGGCGGCTCGGTAGAGAAGTGCCGGCATAGAAAAGGCCTCCGAACGCGGGGACCCGCACCGGAGGCTGCCACCTCATTCTACCCGACCGGAGATCGTTGCCGGCAGATTTGTGCGTGGCTGCAAAGTTTCATGATTAATAGTTTGCAGTGAGTGCAAAATTCTACCTAGCCTGGTCGGGTGAGACAGGCAGCGGGTGGGTTGCGGGAGCGGAAGAAGCGCGAGACGCGGGCGGCGCTGGCCGACGCGGCGCTGCGGCTGGCGCTGGAGAAGGGGCCGGAGAACGTCACGGTCGAGGAGATCGCCGAGGCGGCCGACGTGTCGGTGCGGACCTTCTTCAACTACTTCCCGCACAAGGAGCACGCGATCCTCGGGCGCAACCCCGAGCACTTGGAGCGTGCGCTGGAGCTGATGCGGACCGCGCCCGCCGAGGTCTCACCGCTGACCCTGATGTGGCACGTCGTCCGGGAGGTGCTGCAGGACCTGGAGAGCGACGGCGAGTTGTCGCGTCGCGGTGAGCTGATCATGCAGTCGCCGAACCTGGTCTACCAGCTGATGGTGTCCAGCTTCGACGACGAACGCCGGCTCACCGCCGCCCTCGCGGAGCGGATGGGCGAGCCGGCGACCGCCGTACGGCCCGCCCTCGTCGTCAGCGCGGCCGGCGCCGCCTGCCGGGTGGCGATGGAGCTGCACAAACAGACTCCCGACCGGCGCGTCAGCGAGCTGGTCGGCGAAGGCTTCCGACTACTTGCCGAGGGCATCGACCCCGGCTTCGACAGTACCGAGAAAGGTCACTCATGACGACGACCTCGTCGCCTCAACCGGAGGCGCCGGTCGCACTCACGCCACGACAGACCACCCAGGCCATCTCCGGCCTGATGATGGGCATGCTGGTCGCCGTGCTCGCCGGCACCGTCGTGTCCACCGCGCTGCCGCGGATCATCTCCGAGCTGGAGGCCAGTCAGTCCGTCTACACCTGGGTGGTCACCGTCGAGCTGCTCGCGATGACGGCCACCGTGCCGTTGTGGGGCAAGCTCGCCGACCTCTACAACAACAAGCTGCTGGTCCAGCTGTCGCTCGCGTTCTTCGTGATCGGCTCGCTGGTCGCCGGCCTGACTCCGAACGTCGAGTTGCTGCTGGCCAGCCGGGTCGTCCAGGGCATCGGCGCCGGTGGCCTGACCGCGCTCGTGCAGATCGTGATGGCGGCGATCATCCCGCCGCGTGAGCTCGGCCGGTACTCCGGCATCTTCGGCGCGATCTTCGCCTCGGCGACCGTCGGCGGCCCGCTGCTCGGCGGCTTCCTGGTCGACTCGCCGCTCGGCTGGCGGGCCTGCTTCCTGGTCGGCGTCCCGTTCAGCCTGGCCGCGATCATCCTGCTGCAGCGCACCTTGCACCTGCCGACGGTACGGCGGGACGTCAGGATCGACTGGTGGGGCGCACTGCTGATCACCAGTGGCGTGAGCATCGTCCTGGTCTGGTCGACGTTCGCCGGGAGCAAGTTCGACTGGGTGTCCGGCTGGAGCTTGGTGCTGGTCGGCATCGCCGTGGTCGCGCTCGCGATCGCCGGCGTGGTCGAGGCGCGGCACCCGGAGCCGATCATCCCGTTGGACCTGTTCCGCAACCGCACGGTCACCCTGTCGGTGGTCGCCAGCATGCTGGTCGGCCTGGCGATGTTCGGTGGCTCGGTGTTCCTGTCGCAGTACTTCCAGATTGCCCAGGGACACTCGCCGACGTCGGCCGGCCTGATGAGCCTGCCGATGATCTTCGGCATGCTGATCTCGTCCACGATCGCCGGTGGGCTGATCACGAAGTACGGCAAGTGGAAGATCTACCTGGTCATCGGCGGCGTGCTGTTGCCGGTCGGGCTGGCGCTGCTGGGCACGATCGACGCGCACACCGGGACGTTCCGGATGTCGGTGTTCATGGCCGTCCTCGGTGTCGGCGTCGGCCTGGTGATGCAGAACCTGGTGCTCGCCGCGCAGAACGACGTACCGGCGCGTGAGCTCGGTGCGGCGACGTCGGTGGTGAGCTTCTTCCGCAGCATGGGCGGCACGATCGGCGTCAGCGCGCTGGGCGCGGTGCTGGCGAACAGGGTCGCGACGTCGCTCGGGATGGACGGTTCGCAGGGCGGCGGCGCCGTACCGGACATCAACACGCTGCCGGAGGAGGTGAAGGTGGCGGTGCAGGAGGCGTACGGGAACGCGACCGCGGACCTGTTCATGATCTCGGTCCCGATCGCCGTCCTGGCGCTGGTCGCCATCCTCTTCATCAAGGAGAAAGCCCTCCTGACCACCTCAGCCACCGAACGCCGCGCCGCCGAGGAGGAGGAGGCTGGCAAGCCAGCGCCCCACTGACAACGTCCTTCACACGCTGGCGGCGCCCAGGCACGCACCTCGCTGCGTTGGAGGAGCATCCACGATGAACCCCGCATCGAGGACGCTCCTCCGCCTTGCGATGCACGCACCTGGACACCGCCATCGTGCAAACGACGTCGCCAGTGGGACGCTAGACGCATGATCGTTGCATTCAGCATCAGCCCTTCCGGTGGTGACGAGACCGGGGGCGTGAGCCAGGCGGTGGCCGAGGCCGTCCGCGTGGTGCGCGCCTCCGGGTTGCCGAACGAGACCAACGCGATGTTCACCAACATCGAGGGGGAGTGGGACGAGGTGATGGCCGTGGTCAAGCAGGCCGTCGACGCGGTGGCGGCCGTCTCCCCGCGGGTCGGCCTCGTGCTGAAGGCCGACATCCGGCCCGGGTTCACCGGGCAGCTGACGGCAAAGGTCGAGCGGATCGAGCAGGAGCTGTCCGACTAGTTCTGTGCTGACCGTAGGTCGGCCAGGCGTCGTCGGGCTTCCGGAGTGGCGGGTCGCCAGTCGGCTGGGAACAGGCGGGAGCGCTCGACGGCCGTGGCGGTCGGCACTTCGGCGAGGAGCTCCCAGAGCAGGCTCCAGCGTTCGTGCCGGGCCAAACCTGCACTGAGCTCGAGGAACTGCTCACCGCGCAGCAGGTCGGCGAACTCCGCGGGGTCCTCCACCATCCGGCGAAGGAACTCGAAGAGACCGCCGTCGATCGCCGCACTCCGCATGCGGGCTCGCCCATCGCTGTCGGCCGCCGCATAGGCAGCAGCCGCCGCCGCGCCGTACGGATCGGCGCGGCGGTACCTGTCGTACTCGCCCGTCAGCAGCCAGAACACGGTCCGCCGCGCCGGCTCGGACGGCGTCAGCTCGTGCTCCCGGCAGAAGTCGGCGAGCCGTGGCACGTGGTCCGCGAGCTCGTACACCTCGTCGACGAGGGTCTGGTCGCCGGCGGCCAGGATCTTGCGCTGGGCGATCCGGGCGACCGGATGATCGCCCAGGGCGGCGGCCACGACCACGACCCGGCGCATCTCCGCGGTCAGCTCGTCCTCGGCCGGGTGCAGCACGAGCAGCGTGAGGTCGGCGACTACTCGCTGTTCCGATTCCTGCTCGTGGCCGGGGTCGTCCCGGTACAGGTGCGCCCGCAGCGCCGGGCCGCCGTTGGCGTCGATGAGCTCCCGGCACACGGTGTCGAAGGGCTCGGTCGGCGACTGGAAGCGACGCCTCCACCAGCGCAACAGGCGGCCGGCACGAGTCTCTCGTCCGATCGTCTCCGCCACACGCCTCACCGCCCCCCGAACTTGCGTACTCAACAAGTATGGTTCAGCGCGCGGGGTTCAGTGCAGCGACTGTTGTGTCGTAACGGTTCTCGCGTTCGGCGTCGCGGAGGAAACGGACCCGGTCGACCAGGATCTCGTCGGCGTCCGGCTGGTCCTGGAGCAGCTTGACCGACTCGTCGACGAACTCGTCGAGCGGCATCCACTCCGGGTCCGGTACGCCGTTCAGCAGGCCGGTCTGAACCGCCGGCGGCACCAGCTCGATCACCTGGACACCGGTGTCGGCCAGCTGGATCCGCAGGCTCTGCGTGTAGCTGTGGACGGCGGCCTTGGTCGCGCTGTACGTCGGGGTGTCCACCAGCGGGACGAACGCCAGGCCGGAGCTCACCGTCATGATCACCGCATCCGGCTTGGTCAGCAGGTACGGCGTGAACGCGGTGAGCGTGCGGATCGTGCCGAGCAGGTTGATGTCGATCACCTGCTCGGACGTGGTCAGGTGCGCCGGGTCGCGGAGGTCCTCCTCGACCATGATCCCGGCCATCGTGACGACCACGTTGAGTTCGGGGTGCTCAGTGGTGACCGTCGCGAAGGCGGCCTTGATCGAGTCCGGGTCGGCGACGTCGAGGGTGATGCCCGCGATCCCGTCCTCGGCCGCGATCCGGTCCAGCAGGTCCTTGCGGCGGCCGCTGATGATCACGGTGTTGCCGAGGTCGCGGAACCGCCGGGCCAGCTCGAGGCCGATCCCGGACGTGCCGCCGGTCATGAAGATCGTGTTGCCAGTCGTTTTCATGGCTCCAGCCTTCGCGAGGCCGGCGACGGTAACCAGGCTGCCGTTAACCACGGATCGGCAAGCCCTGGATAACGCCGATCCGTCCGACAGACTGGAGGACATGGAGTACGGCGACCTGTCAGATTTCCTGCGCAAACGACGCGAGGCCCTGCAGCCCGAGGACGTCGGGATGCCGCGCGGCCGGCGTCGCCGTACGCCTGGTCTCCGGCGGGAGGAGGTCGCGGCGCTGGCGTCGATGTCGGCCGACTACTACAGCCGGCTCGAAGGCGGCCGGGGACCGCAGCCGTCGGTCGACATGCTGGGGGCGATCGCCCGCGCGTTGCGGCTGACGACGGAGGAGCGCGACCACCTGTTCGTGCTCGCCGGCCACGGGACGCCGCCGCGGACGACCCGGGCCTGTCACGTCGACCCAGGGATGCTGCGGATCCTCGACCGGCTGCAGGACACGCCCGCGCTGCTTCCCAACCGGTGCGGCGACACCCTCGCGCAGACCCCGGCGCACGTCGCGTTCGCCGGTGAGCAGACCAACCACGAGGGCCTCGAGCGGAGCGAGGCCTACCGCTGGTTCACCGATCCGGCGTCCCGGACGCTGTACCTGGAGCAGGAGGTCGCGACGCACAGCCGGATGCTGGTCTCGATGCTCCGCTCGGTCGCCACCGCGGACGGCCCGAAGTCGTACGCCGCCACCCTCGTCAAGACCCTGCAGAAGCTCAGCCCCGAGTTCGCCGAGATCTGGGACCGGCACGAGGTCGGCGTCGCGCACAGCCGGACGAAGCACTTCAACCACCCGGTCGTCGGCGAGCTCGAGCTGTACTGCGAGGTCATCGACAACCGGGATCAGCAGCAGACGCTCGTGGTCTTCACGGCGACGCCCGGCAGCGAGAGCGCGGAGAAGCTGCAACTACTGTCCGTGCTGGGCAGTCAGACACTCGATCCGGCGCGCTGAACCGCCGTACGGCGACTCAGGTAGAACGCGAAGAGCGCGGTCGGGAAGAACATCACGATGCCGTAGACGGCCACCGGGATGGACATCTCGCTGTTGCCGAGCAGCGTCGGGCTCAGCGCGATCGTGAGCGCCAGCGTGGCGTTGTGGATGCCGATCTCCATCGAGCAGGCGATCGACTGTCGCTCACCAAGGTTGGCCAGCCGCGGTACGGCGTACCCGACAGCGAGACTGATGACGTTCAGCAGGACGGCGACCACGCCCACGGCGGCGATGTAGTCGAGGAAGTTGTCGCGCTCGCTGTAGATGGCGGCGAAGATCACCAGCACCAGCACGACGATCGAGCCGATCTTCACCGGCCGCGCCATCCGGTCGGCGAACGCGGGCAGCTTGTTGCGGATCAGCATGCCGAGCGCGACCGGGACCAGCACGATCGCGAACACCTGCAGCATCTTCGCCGGTTGCAGGCCGATCTCTCCGTCGCCGAGGAAGTGGTCGAGAGACAGGTTGACCACGATCGGCAGGGTGACCACGGCGAGCACCGAGTTCACTGCGGTCAGGGTGACGTTGAGGGCGACGTCGCCGCCGGCCAGGTGGCTGAACAGGTTGGCCGTAGTGCCGCCGGGGGAGGCGGCCAGCAGCATCATCCCGACGGCCAGGGCCGGCGCCAGGTCGAACAGCTTGACCAGGCCGAAGCAGATCAGCGGCACCAGGATCACCTGGACGCCGAGTGCCACCAGGACTGCCCGCGGCATCCGTAGTACCCGGCTGAAATCCCCGACGGTCAGGGTCAGGCCGAGGCCGAGCATGATGATCACCAGGGCGATCGGCAGCAGCACCGAGGTGAGCACGGATTCGTCCATCGGCAGGCCCCCTTCCAAGGTCGGTGGCTCAGAGTGACAGCGGGACGGCCGGACGGCAAGAGTTCCGGGACCGGCGGACCCTTTACCGGCTTTTCGTCATGAGTTAATTTAAGTTCTGCAATCTCATTGCGTAATCACTCCATGACTGAGGGGATCCGGCCATGGCCGCTCGGAAACTGCTGCCTGCCCTGCTCGCGCTGCTGCTCTGCCTGGTCTCCGGCAGTACGGCGGCCGCGCAGCCGGCCGCCACCTTCAACGTGCTCGCGTTCTACAGCGGCACCTGGGATCCCGCGCACATCGACTTCGTGAAGGAGGCGAACCAGCGGTTCCCGCAGTTCGGGGCGCAGAACGGGTTCACCTACACGGCGACGAGCAACTGGGACCAGCTGAACAACCTGAGCGCCGCGCAGTACCAGGTGGTGATGTTCCTGGACGACTCGCCGCACACCGACGCGCAGCGGACCGGGTTCCAGCGGTACATGAACAACGGTGGCGCGTTCTTCGGCTTCCACGTGACCGCGTACAACGACGCGAGCGGCGGCTGGGCGTGGTTCAACAACACCTTCCTCGGCACCGGGCGGTTCAAGTCGAACACCTGGGGACCGACCGCGGTCACGCTGAAGGCGGAGAACCGGTCGCACCCTGCGCTGGTGAACACCGGCGCGACGTTCCGGTCGTCGGTGAGCGAGTGGTACAGCTGGCAGAACGACCTGCGGAACAACGCCGACATCCAGATCCTGGCCTCGATCGACTCGTCCAGCTTCCCGGTCGGCACCGACGCGAACCAGACCTGGTACAGCGGCTACTACCCGATCGTCTGGACCAACAAGAACTACAAGATGATCTACGCCAACTTCGGCCACAACGCGATGAACTACGAGACCAACACCCGGCTCTCGTCGACCTTCGACGGCCCGGCGCAGAACCAGTTCCAGCCGACGTCCGACGGATTCACCCGGGTCAACAACCGCAACGACGCCACCAAGTCGATCGACGTCACCAACGTCTCGTCCGCCGACAATGCCGGCCTGCAGTTGTGGACGTACGGCGGTGGCGCAAACCAGCAGTGGAAAGCCGTGTCGGCGGGCGATGGCTATTTCCATTTCGTCAGCCGCCTGAGCAACAAATGCCTGACCGTCCCGAACGGCTCCACCGCCGACAGCACCCAGTTGGTCCAACTCACCTGCAGCGGAAATTCTGCTCAGTCTTTCCGGCTGACCGGGATGTGAATCTGGGCTAGGTTCCCGGCATGAGAATCCTGCGTGTGGCCGCTGTTGCGGCAGGAGGTCTGCTGTTGATGTCCCAGCTCGTCCCCGCCGCCCAGGCGGGCGGGCAGCCGTCGTACCAGTGGGAGCTGACGCCGACCGGGAGTACGGCGCAGTTCCGCGGGCTGGCTGCGGTGAGCAAGGACGTCGCCTGGGTCGGCGGGTCGGGCGGGCAGGTGCTGCGGACCGTCGACGGTGGGAAGAGCTGGCAGAACGTCAGCCCGCCCGGGGCCGAGACGGTGCAGTTCCGCGATGTCGAGGCGTTCGACGCGAAGCGCGCCGTCGTGCTGTCGATCGGGAACGGGACGGACTCGCGCGTCTACCGGACCGAGGACGGCGGGAAGTCGTGGACCGAGACGTTCCGCAACCCCGACCCGAACGCGTTCTACGACTGCCTCGACTTCTGGGACAACAAGCGTGGGCTGGCGTTGAGCGACCCGGTCGACGGGAAGTTCCGGATCCTGGCGACTGCGGACGGCGGCAAGTCGTGGCAGGTGCAGTCGACGGCCGGGATGCCGGCCGCGCTGCCCGGTGAGTTCGCGTTCGCGGCCAGCGGGACCTGCCTGGTCGCCGGGCCCGGGCGGACGGCGTGGTTCGCGACCGGCGGCGGGGACCGGCCGCGGGTGTTCCGGACCGTTGACGGAGGCAAGCACTGGACGGTCGCCGACTCGCCGATGGCCAGTGGCGAGGCGGCGGGCATCTTCAGCCTCGCCTTCCGCAACGGGCTGTTCGGCGTCGCCGTCGGCGGTGACTTCCTCAAGCCGACCGAGGCGGTGCGGGCCGCATCGGTGACGTACGACGGCGGCCGCAGCTGGAAGCTGGTCCCGGCCGAGCAGGCGCCGAAGGGGTACCGGAGTGGGTCCGCGTTCGTGCCGAACACGCCCGCTACCGTCATCGCCGTGGGTCCGTCGGGCAGCGACGTCAGCTACGACGGCGGACGCAGCTGGAAGCAGTTCTACGACGGCAGCTTCGACAGCGTCGAGTGCGCCGGCCACGGGAGCAAGGCGGGGTGCTGGGCGTCCGGGGCCAAGGGCGCGGTCGCACGGCTGACGCGCTGATGTTCAGGTCGGCGACACCCGTACGTCGTGCGGGGGTCGCCGACCACCCGACAGGATGAGGGCATGCGCAAACTGGTGCTGGGGACTATTGCGGGACTGTTGATGCTCCTACCGACTACGGCCGCCGCCGAGGCGGGGACGACCGACCGGCCCGGTCGCCCGCTGACCGTGGCGACCTACAACATCCACCACGGCGCCGGGATCGACGGCGTCCTGGACCTCGAGCGGATCGCCGTACTGCTGGAGAAGACCGGCGCGGACGTGATCGGGCTGCAGGAGGTGGACCGGCACTGGAGCGAGCGGAGCAACTGGGTCGACCAGCCGGCCTGGTTCGCCCAGCGGCTGAAGATGCACTACGGGTACGCCGCCAACCTCGACCTGCCGCCGTTGAACCCGGGCGAGCCGCGCCGTCAGTACGGTACGGCGATCCTGTCGAAGTACCCGATCAAGGACTTCACCAACACGCTGCTGCCGATGTACCCGGGCCAGGAGCAGCGCGGTCTGGCGGTCGCGACGGTCAAGGTGCGCGGCGCCGAGTTGCGGTTCGCGAACACGCACCTGACGCACAACAACAACGCCGAGCGGCTGGAGCAGGCCCAGAAGGTGGTCGAGGTCCTGGGCGCCTCGAAGCAGCCGACGATGCTGGTCGGCGACCTGAACGCCCGGCCGGACACGCCGGAGATCAAGACGCTGACGGCGCTGCTGAACGACACCTGGCCGGCCGTCGGGACCGGGCCTGGGTACACCTCGCCGGCCGAGAACCCGACCGCCCGGATCGACTACCTGCTGCACAGCACGCAGCTCCGGCCGACGAAGGCGTCGGTCCCGGTCTCGCCGGCGTCCGACCACCTCCCGGTCGTCGCCTCCTACACCCTTCGCTGACCGCTCCGACCACCGAACGGCGCCCTCCGGCTGATGCCGGACGGGCGCCGTTGCATTGCTCCGGGTGACCGTCAGCGCGGAATTACAAGCTTGTAGTTTGTCAAGTCGACACGCAGGTGAAACAAAGTTATTTGTGTGAAAGGTGTTCCCAATGGGGCTGCAGGCAACTAGTGTCACGTATGAGGTCCAGGAGGACCAAAAGTTCACGAACCCTGGGGAAGGGGTTCGTGACCGGCGGAAGGAACGACCCCGATGCGGACGCCCCCAGGGGCCACGTCCGGCGGGCGGGTCGCGAGCACTGGGAAGACCGGCAGAGCGCTGCTCTCCGGGGTGCTCGCGGTCTGTCTGGCCGGCTCGATGGCCGTGATTCCGGTCCAGGCCGAGGCCAAGCCGAAGCCGCCGGTCATTCCGTCCAAGGCCGCCGTCGAGCGGGCCAAGCAGGCCGCCACCGCGAAGGCCGTCCAGGTGCAGGCGATCGAGAACCAGTTGGCCGCCGCGAGCGCCCGGCTCGAGCAGCTCGGGGTCGCGTCCGGGATCGCCGACGAGGCCTACAACGGCGCCGTCTACCGGTTGCAGCAGGCGAAGGCCGAGGCCACCCAGGCGGCGGCCCGGGCGGCCAAGGCGCAGAAGACGCTGACGACCCAGCGGGAACAGATCGGCCGGTTCGCCGCGGCGTCGTACCAGGGTGGTGGTGACGTGGCGAAGCTCGCGCCGCTGTTCACCGCGGAGGGTCCGCAGCAGCTGCTCGACTCGGCCGGCGCGGCCCGCTCGGTGTCAGCCGCGATGCAGGGTTCTTACCTGCGCTTCACCGCGACCCAGGTGATGGCGAACCTGTTCAAGGTGCAGGCCGACGAGGCCGTCAAGAAGGTGAAGAAGGCCACCGACGAGGCGGCGAAGGCGAAGGCCGCGGCGGAGGCGGCCGAGCAGGCGCAGGCGTCCGCGGTCACCGCGATGGGCGTCCAGCGCAAGCAGGCGATCACGCAGCTCGCCGTGCTGCAGAACACGTCGGTCCAGGTGGCCGCCCAGCGGCAGCGGGGACTCGAGGAGCTTGCGCGCCAGCGAGCCGCCGCCCTCGCCGCGAAGAAGGCCGCCGAGTTGCAGCGCCGGATCGCCGCCCGGGAGGCCGCCGAGCGGGCCCGGGAAGCGGCGGCCGAGCGGGCCCGGGAGGAGCGCGAGCGGGCTCAGGAGGAGCGCGAGCGGCGCGAGCAGCAGCGGGAGAACCCGGGCACGAAGCCGCCGAAGAAGAAGCAGCCCGACCGGCCGCGCGAGGACGACCGCCCGACCCGGAAGGGGGCGAGCGCCGCGATCGAGTTCGCGCTGGACCAGATCGGCGACATGTACCTGTGGGGCGGCACCGGGCCGTCGCGCTGGGACTGCTCCGGCCTGACCCAGGGCGCCTGGGCGGAGGCCGGGGTGTACCTGCCGCACTACAGCGTCGCGCAGTACGAGCAGGTCCGGCACATCGACGAGGACGAGCTGCGGCCGGGCGACCTGATCTTCTGGTCGACCGACCCCGACGACCCCGGCACGATCCACCACGTCGCGCTGTACCTCGGCAACGGCCGGATGGTGCACGCGCCGCGGTCCGGCAAGCCGGTGCAGATCGACAGCGTGTACTACTGGGAACCGCCGGACTTCTTCGGCCGCCCGTGATGAAACCTCTGCGCAGCAAGGCGAAACTCGCCTCCGCGATGTCCCGGGTCCGGCGCCGCCGGCCGGTCGCCGCGGAGGCGGGTCAGCCGCCGTCGAGTGCCACGGGCAACGAAGCCCCGGGCGCGCCGGAGCCGGCCGCGCGGCCGGCGACCACGACGTACTCGCTGATCGGCTGGTGAGATCGGCCGAGCTCAGTGGCCTTCGGTCTTCAGGCGCTCGAAGGAGGCGCTGATCTCGGCCTCGGCGTCGGCCCGGCCGACCCAGGTCGCGCCCTCGACCGACTTGCCCGGCTCCAGGTCCTTGTAGACCTCGAAGAAGTGCTGGATCTCCAGCCGGTCGAACTCCGGCAGGTGGTGGATGTCGCGCAGGTGCTCCTGGCGCGGGTCGCCGGCCGGGACGCAGACGACCTTGTCGTCCGGGCCCTTCTCGTCGGTCATCCGGAACATCCCGATCGCGCGGGCCCGGATCAGGCAGCCCGGGAAGGTCGGCTCGGACAGCAGCACGAGCGCGTCCAGCGGGTCGCCGTCCTGCCCGAGGGTCTCCTCGATGAATCCGTAGTCGGAGGGGTACTGAGTGGCCGTGAAGAGGGTCCGGTCCAGGCGGAGCCGGTTGGTCTTGTGGTCCAGCTCGTACTTGTTGCGGGTGCCCTTGGGGATCTCGATGAAGACGTCGAACTCCATACGGCAGATACTGTCACGGTTCCGACCGACGAATTGACAGGAGCAGCCCGGTGGTCCGTCCTCCTCGTGCGGCGTTCGTCACGCTGCTCGCCACAGCGCTCAGCGTGAGCCTGGCGGGCGGAGCAGGCGCCGTACCCGGATCTCTCCCGACCGCGCAGGTCCAGGCGCCGGCCGTGCTGGCCCCGGCGAAGGCGGAGGGGGTCGCGCCGACCGCAGCCGGCGTGCAGAAGGCGCTGGCGGCGATCCTCGCCGACCCGGCGCTGGGCAAGCACCGGGGCATCTACGTGTACGACGCCTCGCGCGGCAAGCCGGTGTTCTCGGTCGGGTCCGCCACGCCGTACGTGCCGGCCTCCACGCTGAAGCTGCTGACGACGGTGTCGGCGCTGGACACGCTCGGAGCCGGCCACAGGTTCGCCACCAAGGTGGTCAGCGCTGCGAAGGGCTCGATCGTCCTGGTGGGTGGCGGCGACCCGCTGCTGACCATCAAGCGCCAGACCGACCCCACTGACTACCCGACGCGGGCGTCCCTGCAGACCCTGGCAGCCAGTACGGCGAAGGAGCTCAAGGCACAGGGCATCACAAGCGTCACGCTCGGGTACGACGCCTCGCTGTTTACCGGACCCCCGGTCAACGCGAAGTGGCAGCCGAACTACATCACCGAAGGCATCGCGGCCCCCACGTCGGCGCTCTGGGTGAACGAGGGCCGGCTGAGCCCAGGTATGGCGAAGCGGGCCGCGTCTCCGTCACAGGCCGCGGCCACCGCCTTCGCTGCTCAGCTCAAGGCGGCCGGGATCATGGTGACCGGGGCTGTGAGGCGTGCTGTCGCACCGACGACCGCTACGTCGCTTGCGCAGGTCGCGTCGCCAACGGTCGGGGAGATCGTCGAGTACGTGAACCTGCACAGCGACAACGACGGCGCCGAGGTCCTGCTCCGGCATGTCGGCCTGGCGACCAAGAACGGCGGCTCGTACGCCGGTGGGGTCCTGGGCGTGAAGGCGACGCTGACCAAGCTCGGCCTGAACGTCAGCAAGGCCACCATCGAGGACGGCAGCGGGCTGTCGCGTACGAACCACGTCCCGCTGGACGTGCTGGCCGGTGCGGTCCGGGTGGCCGCGTCCGAGGACCACCCGGAGCTGCGGCACCTCCTGACCGGACTGCCGGTCGCTGGGTTCACCGGCAGCCTCGAGGACCGGTTCGGCGTGGTCGGCACTGGTACGGGCACCGGACTGGTCCGGGCGAAGACCGGAACGCTCACCGGAGTCCACAGCCTGGCCGGGATGGTCCGTGACCGCACCGGCACGCTGCTGGTGTTCGCGGTGGCGTCCGACAGCGTGCCGGTTCCCAAGACGCTGGCTGCCCGGGCAGCCCTCGACAGAGCAGCCGCCGCCCTGGCCAATTGCGGCTGCGCGGTCTGATCGGCGGGCGCATGTTGGGACATACGACTAGGGTCGACACATGAACGAGCGGAGCGAGTTCATCATCGAGCGCAGTGTGCCTTGTGCCTCATCCGCGCCCGGAGCGAAGCGAGGACGTGGATGAGTACGGCGGAAGGCCCGGCTGCGGCGGAGATGGTCGACTGGCAGTTGGCGACGGGAGTAGCGCGCAAGCTGCTCCGGCCCGGCCCGGCGGTCAGCCGCGCCGAGGCGGATCAGGTGGTCGCCGAGCTGCGCCAGTTCGCGGCCGACTCGGAGCACCACGTGCGGGAGTTCACCGGGCTGCAGGCCACCTCGGCCACCGCGCCCGTGGTGATCGTGGACCGGCCCGGCTGGGTGCAGGCGAACGCGGACGGCTTCCGCACCGTGCTGCAGCCGCTGGCGGACAAGCTGCGCGAAAAGGCCGAGCGGACCGGTGGGCTGTCGTCGGCAGTCGGCTCGCGGGTGACGGCGATCGAGGCCGGTGCGCTGCTGGCGTTCCTGTCCTCCCGGGTGCTGGGGCAGTTCGACCCGTTCTACCCGGCCCAGCCCGATCCGGACCGGCCCGGGCTGACCGGCCGGCTGCTGCTGGTCGCGCCCAACGTCATGCATGTCGAGTCCGAACTGGGCGTCGTACCGCGGGACTTCCGGCTGTGGGTGTGCCTGCACGAGGAGACTCACCGGGTGCAGTTCACCGCGGTGCCGTGGCTGCGGGACCACCTGCGGTCCGAGATCGCGCTGTTCCTCGACCAGGCCGAGCTGGACGCGTCGGCGTACGCGGCGATGTTCCGGGAGGCCGTGCAGCGGCTGGGGCGGTCGGTGCGCGGTGAGGCCGAGCTGAGTCTGGTCGACCTGATGCAGTCGCCCGAGCAGCGGGCCGTGCTGGACCGGCTGACCGCGGTCATGTCGCTGCTCGAAGGGCACGCAGACTTCGTGATGGACGGAGTCGGGCCGTCGGTCATCCCGACCGTGGACACCATCCGGTCCAAGTTCACGTCCCGCCGGCAGAGCGGCAACCCGGTGGACCAGCTGCTGAAGCGGCTACTCGGGCTGGACGCGAAGCTGCGGCAGTACAAGGACGGCGCGGCGTTCGTCCGCCGAGTGGTCGACCAGGTCGGCATGGAAGGCTTCAACCGGGTCTGGACCGGGCCGAACACTCTGCCCACCAAGCACGAGATCGCGAATCCCGATGCCTGGGTCGCACGACTCCACCGCTGAGCCGCCGAGCCGGTCGGCGGCCGAGGAGCTCGTCGAGCACCGGAGGGGGAAGCTGCACCCCGCCGTAGCCCGGACTCGGGAGGCAGTGCGGGCCACGCTGGCCGAGCTGCCCCAGGGCACCACCGTTCTGGTGGCCTGCTCCGGCGGCACAGACTCACTGGCCCTGGCGGCAGCTACTGCGTTCGAGGCTTCGAAGCTCAAGCTGCGCGCAGGGGCCGTCATCGTCGACCACGGGCTGCAGGCAGACTCCGCCCACACAGCGGAGGTCGCTGCCGACCAATGCCGGTCGCTGGGCCTCGATCCGGTCCAGGTGCGACCTGTGGAGGTCGGCACCGAGGGTGGTCCCGAGGGAGCCGCCCGGACGGCCCGGTACGACGCTCTGCGCGACGCGGCCGACGAGTTCGCGGCGGACGTCGTACTGCTGGCTCACACTCGGGACGACCAGGCCGAGACTGTATTGCTAGGGCTTGCCCGAGGCTCGGGTGCGCGGTCGCTCGCTGGGATGGCCCCGATCGCCGGTCTGCTGCGCCGGCCCTTTCTGGAGCTGCCGCGGGCGACCACTGCGGCAGCCTGCATCGCGTCCGGGCTGCGGCCGTGGCACGACCCGCACAACGAGGACCCGCTGTTCGCGCGGGTCCGGGTGCGCCACGAGGTGCTCCCGGTGCTGGAGGAGGCGCTCGGACCCGGCGTGATCGAGGCACTGGCCCGTACGGCGGGACTGCTCCGGGCCGACGCGGATGCGCTCGACATGCTCGCGGCTGACGCTGCGGAGACGTCGCTACGTCGTACTGACAATGAGGTGCACTGCGATGTCGGCGCGCTGACTGCCGAGCCGGACGCCGTGCGGACCAGAGTGCTGCGGCAGGCCGCGCTGGAAGCCGGGTGCCGGGCGACGGACCTCACCGCCGGGCACATCGCGGCCATCGACGCGTTGGTCACCGGCTGGCGCGGGCAGCGCTGGATCGACCTGCCGCAGGGCGTCCGGGCGGCGAGACGGGGCGGATTCATCGTCCTGGGCCCGGATGTGACAGGCTGATCGCGTGGATGCGGCGGACATCGAGAAGGACCTGACCAAGATCCATTACACCGAGGACCAGATCCAGGCGAAGCTGCGGGAGCTGGCCGGCCGGATCGAGCGGGACTACGAGGGCAAGGACCTGCTCCTCGTCGGCGTCCTGCGCGGCGCGGTGATGGTGATGGCCGACCTGGCCCGGTCGTTCAACCGGCACGTGGAGATGGACTGGATGGCCATCTCGTCGTACGGGTCGGGCACCAAGTCGTCCGGCGTGGTCCGGATCCAGAAGGACCTGGACACCGACATCACCAACCGGCACGTGCTGATCGTCGAGGACATCATCGACACCGGGCTGACGCTGAGCTGGCTGGTCAGCAACCTGGAGTCCCGCAAACCCGCCTCGCTGGAGCTGTGCACCGCGTTCGTGAAGCCGGACGCGGCCAAGATGGCGGTCCCGGTGAAGTACGTCGGCCTGGAGCTGCCGGACGAGTTCGTCGTCGGGTACGGGCTCGACTACGCAGAGAAGTACCGGAACCTGCGCTGCGTCGCGACGCTCGCCCCGCACGTCTACTCCTGACTGCGCTAATACCTTCCCCACCCCACCACCCCGGTCTGGCCCGCAAGGCAGACTTGGTGACAGCCTGTACAACAGGTCGTACCGTCCTTTGGTGACCCTCGTGCTGTGTTGTCTTGTGCGGCACGAGACACTTGGACTGGTGTTACCGTCTCAAGCCCGCATACCCGGGCCTGCCGAGCTAGGAGGGACGGGGCGTAGGCCTCGATCATGGACGTGAAGCGCATCTTCCGCGGACCCCTGTTCTGGATCGTCGTCGCCTTCCTGGGCGTACTGGTGATCGGACAGCTCCTGACCGGCTCGACCGGGTACAAGACCGAGCCGACCGGGCAGGTCGTGCAGCTGATCCAGCAGGCCACCAGCTCGTCGGACAAGACGATCAAGTCGGTCACGCTGATCGACCCCGACCAGGAGATCCGGGTCGAGAAGACCGACGGCACCAAGGTCCGGGCGCACTGGGTCGACGGCCAGGCCAACACCCTCGGCCAGGCGGTGCAGAAGCTCTACGACGACAAGAAGATCGAGCGGTACGACGTCGAGAACCCGAAGCCGAGCTTCATCGGCCAGGTGTTCTCCACGCTGATCCCGTTCCTGCTGATCGCGGTCGTCTTCATCTTCTTGATGAACTCCATGCAGGGCGGCGGCTCCCGGGTGATGAGCTTCGCCAAGTCCAAGGCCAAGCTGATCACCAAGGACACCCCGAAGACCACCTTCGCGGACGTGGCCGGCTGTGACGAGGCGATCGAGGAGCTCGGCGAGATCAAGGAGTTCCTCCAGGAGCCGGGCAAGTTCCAGGCGGTCGGCGCGAAGATCCCGAAGGGCGTGCTGCTCTACGGCCAGCCCGGTACCGGCAAGACGCTGCTGGCCCGCGCGGTGGCCGGCGAGGCCGGGGTGCCGTTCTACTCGATCTCCGGCTCGGACTTCGTCGAGATGTTCGTCGGTGTCGGCGCCTCCCGGGTCCGCGACCTGTTCGAGCAGGCCAAGACGAACGCCCCGGCGATCGTGTTCATCGACGAGATCGACGCCGTCGGCCGGCACCGTGGTGCGGGCCTCGGCGGTGGTCACGACGAGCGTGAGCAGACCCTGAACCAGCTGCTGGTCGAGATGGACGGCTTCGACGTCCGCGGCGGTGTGATCCTGATCGCGGCCACCAACCGGCCCGACGTGCTCGACCCGGCGCTGCTGCGGCCCGGCCGGTTCGACCGGCAGATCGCCGTCGACGCGCCGGACCTGCCCGGTCGCGAGCAGATCCTGAAGGTGCACGCCCGCGGCAAGCCGATGGCGCAGGACGTGGACCTGACCGCCGTCGCCCGCCGTACCCCGGGCTTCACCGGCGCCGACCTGGCCAACGTGCTGAACGAGGCGGCCCTGCTGACCGCCCGCTCGAACATGCAGGTGATCGACAACAAGGCCCTGGACGAGGCGATCGACCGCGTCATCGCCGGCCCGCAGCGCCGGACCCGGCTGATGTCGGACAAGGAGAAGGTGCTGACGGCGTACCACGAGGGCGGGCACGCCCTGGTCGCCGCCGCGCTGCCGCACTCCGACCCGGTCCAGAAGGTGACGATCCTGCCGCGGGGCCGGGCGCTCGGCTACACGATGGTGATGCCGGACGAGGACAAGTACTCGACCACCCGGTCCGAGATGCTGGACAAGCTGGCCTACATGCTCGGTGGCCGCGCGGCCGAGGAGATGGTCTTCCACGACCCGACCACCGGCGCCAGCAACGACATCGAGAAGGCGACCGCGCTGGCCCGCGCGATGGTCACGCAGTACGGCATGACCGAGCGGCTCGGCGCGATCAAGTTCGGCCAGGACAGCAGCGAGCCGTTCCTGGGCCGGGACCTGGGCAGCCAGCGGAACTACTCCGAGGAGATCGCGGCCGCGGTCGACGAGGAGGTCGGCAAGCTGATCCTGAACGCGCACCAGGAGGCCTTCGACATCCTCGCCGAGAACCGGGCGGTCCTGGACCACCTGGTCGAGGAGCTGCTGGAGAAGGAGACCCTGGACAAGAACGAGATCGCCCGGGTCTTCGCGCCGGTGGTGAAGCGGGAGCGGCGGCCGGCCTGGACCGGTTCGTCCACCCGGGTCCCGTCGGACCAGCCGCCGGTGATGCCGGTGCCGAGCCGCGCCGAGCAGAACGGCTCGCTCTCCGACGTCCTGCCGGGCGGCGCCGTCGGCCCCGACGAGGCCGTCAAGCCCCCGAACTACGGCAGCGGCCCGACCCCGCCTTCGCCGAAGGACTGAGCCGGCACCGCCGTCGCCCGAACCGGGCGGCGGCGGTGCTCTTTGTCCGCCGGTGACGGCTTTTCGCGCCGCTGGCGTGTTGTAGCAGGTCAGCGGTGAAACAACCCGCCAGCGGCGGACGCCGTACCCGGGGGATCGCTGTCTAGAGTGGCGGGATGACGTCGCCGAAGTTCGACCATGCGCGGGCGGAGCGGGCCGTGCGGGAGCTGCTGATCGCGATCGGGGAGGATCCGGACCGCGAGGGTCTGCAGGACACCCCGGCCCGGGTGGCACGCTCGTACGCCGAGATGACGGGCGGACTGGGGCAGCGGGCCGAGGACGTGCTCACCACCACGTTCGACATCGGCCACGACGAGATGGTCCTGGTCAAGGACATCGAGGTCTGGAGCCTCTGCGAGCACCACCTGGTGCCGTTCACCGGGGTCGCGCACGTCGGCTACATCCCGAGCCGGGAGGGCCGCATCACCGGCCTGTCGAAGCTGGCCCGGCTGGTCGACGTGTACGCCAAGCGCCCCCAGGTGCAGGAGCGCCTGACCACCCAGGTCGCCGACTCGCTCCTCGACCTGCTCGAACCGCGCGGCGTGATCGTGGTGATCGAGTGCGAGCACCTCTGCATGACCATGCGCGGCGTCCGCAAACCCGGCGCCAAGACCATCACCTCGGCCGTCCGCGGCCAGCTCCGCAACCCGGTCACCCGCGCCGAGGCGATGAGCCTGATCGTCGGCTGACCGTAGCCCCGAAGGTCCTCGTTCGTTGGGGTTTGAGAGCTGATGTCTGTGGACATTCTGTCGCTGAGCGTTTACTTTCCGTAGTGGTGCTCGGTCGACGGGGATCGGGCACCGGCGTGAGGAGGACAGGATGTCAGGGCGTTACCGGGTCGGTGCCGCACTTGCCGGAGCCGTCGTACTGACGGCGGCTGGGCTGGTCGCGGCGAACTGGGCCAACGCCGAGTCCCGCGGCGATCGGCAGACCGCACAGGCGGGCCCGGTCGACCAGGTGACGGGCCAGTCGCCGCTGCTCGCGGAGACGGTGGAGACGCAGCTCGGGTCCAAGGCCGTCGGGAGCTACTACGACGACGCCGGTGAGCTCGTGGTCGCAGTGTCCGATCTCGCGACCGCCCAGCTGGTCCGCGACGCCGGCGCGATCCCGAAGCTCGTCCGCTTCACCGCCGACCAGCTGAACGCCGTACAGGGCGAGCTGAACCGGCTGGCCAGCAGCTCCAGCGCCGGCAAGGTCCGGTCCTGGTACGTCGATCCCATCTCGGGGACCGTGGTCGTCAGCGTGCCGAAGGGCGCGCACGACCTGATCACCGAGCGGTTCCTCGAGCGGGCCAAGGCGAACGGCGACCAGGTGACGATCCGGTCCGTCACCGGCCAGGTGACGACGACCGCCGACGACTTCGGGCTGCGCGGCGGGGTCCAGGTGGACAAGAACACCGGGTACGTCTGCTCGCTCGGCTTCAACGCACGGACCACCAAGGGCACCCGGATTTTCCTGACCGCGGGGCACTGCACGGCCGGCAAGCCGTCGTTCTCCCGGAACGGGTACGTGCTCGGCAACACCCGGACGTCGAGCTTCCCGGGCAACGACTTCGGCACGGTCAGCGTGATCGAGGGCTGGGACCAGCAGGGGTACGTCGAGGGCTGGGGAGCCGGAAACATCGCAGTCAAGGGGATCGGGAACGCCACCATCGGTTCGACGCTGTGCAAGTCGGGCAAGAGCACCGGCTGGACCTGCGGCCGGATCGTCGCGCGCAACGTGACCGTGAACTACGGGAACAACAAGGTCGTCCGCGGGCTGTTCCAGCACACCGCGTGCACCGAGGGCGGCGACTCCGGCGGGGCGAACATGACCGGCAGCTACGCCCAGGGCATCTCCAGCGGCGCCGCGCTGATCAACGGCCAGTGCCTGGAGAAGCACGGCCAGACCAACGAGTCCTACGCGCAACCCATCGCGGAAGCCTTGAAGGCCACCCAGTCCAGATTGGTTCTCAGTAACTGATCCGGGTGGCTCCCCGTGTGTCGGTGGGGGCTACCAGTGCCCCGCGTCGGATGTCGCTTGGCGCTTGCGGCGCACTAGTGTGTTTGGGTGGGAACTGAGCCATGGGTTGACGTCGACGGGCTGCCGAAGCTGAACCGGTGCCTGGTGATGGGCGTGGTCAACGTGACCCCGGACTCGTTCTCCGACGGCGGCGAGTGGTACGAGCCGGCGGCCGCGATCAAGCACGGGCGCGAGTTGCTGGCCGAGGGCGCCGACCTGCTGGACGTGGGCGGGGAGTCGACCCGTCCCGGCGCCGCGCGACCGGCCCCGGAGGAGGAGATCCGCCGGGTGCTCCCGGTGATCGAGACGCTCGCGGCCGAAGGCGCGCTGGTCTCGGTCGACACGATGCGCGCCAACGTGGCCGAGCTTGCGCTCGACGCCGGCGCGGTGATGATCAACGACGTGTCCGGCGGCCAGGCCGACCCGGGCATGCTCCCGCTGGTGGCCGAACGCCGTACGCCCTATGTCTGCATGCACTGGCGCGGGCACTCGATCGACATGCAGAACAAGGCCGAGTACGACGACGTGGTCGCCGAGGTGATCGCGGAGCTCGCCGAGCGGATCGACGTGATGCGCCGGGCCGGCCTCGACCTGAACCGGGTCGCCCTCGACCCCGGGCTCGGTTTTGCGAAGAACGCGGACCACAACTGGGAGATTCTTCGCCGGCTGCGGGAATTCGCCGTACTGGGTAGACCGTTGCTGATCGGTGCGTCCCGGAAGACGTTCCTCGGTAGGCTGCTCGCCGACGAGCAGACCGGTGAACCCAGACCGGCCGTACGACGAGACGACGCGAGCGCGGCTGTATCCGCCCTGGCCGCCGCAGCGGGAGCCTGGTGTGTCCGGGCCCACGCGGTGGCGCCCAGCGCGGACGCGGTCCGGGTGGCGAAGAGATGGGGGACGGTATGACGGACGGAACCGGCGGCGGTCCGCGGCACGGCACCAACGGTGAGGGTGCGCGCGGCGCCACGGTGGAGGACGTCGTGCTGACTGCCAACACCGCGTTCTACAACGCGTTCGAGGCCGGTGACCTGGATCTGATGGCGGCGGTGTGGCTGCCGGAGCCGGACCCGGTCTGCATCCACCCGGGCAACGCGGCCATCTCCGGGTACTCGGAGATGATGCGAGCCTGGGCGATGATCTTCGCGAACACGCCGTACATCCAGTTCTTCCTGACCGACGTCCAGGTCCGGGTGGATGAAGACGTGGCATACGTCACGTGTACGGAGAATGTCCTGTCGTCCGGGGAGGGAGCCCCCGAGGAGGGGTTCGCCGGGGGCAAGGCACTGGCCACCAACGTCTTCCGCAGAACTTCCTCCGGCTGGCGGTTGTGGATCCACCATGCCTCCCCGGTACTGTCGTCGTCTGGGGGCCGACAGGAGGAGGCGGAATGAGCGGTCCCGTGACACCTCCTGCCGACGTGATCGAGATCCGTGGCATCCGGGGTTTCGGACGGCACGGAGTCTTCGAGCACGAGCGGGCCGACGGGCAGGAGTTCGTCGTGGACGTCCGGCTGGAGCTGGACACCAGGCCCGCGGCGGCTTCCGACGACCTGGCCGACACCGTGAACTACGGGGTGGTGGCCGAGCAGGTGCACAAGGCGATCGAGAGTGACCCGGTGGACCTGATCGAGACCCTCGCCCAGCGCATCGCGGACCTGTGCCTCGCCGACCGGCGGGTGACGGCGACCGCGGTGACGATCCACAAACCTTCGGCGCCGATCACGGTGCCGTTCGACGACGTTGTCCTGACCGTGCAGCGCAGAGCCGGAGAATCCTCGTGACTGAGACCCCTAGTCCCCACGTCATCGACGCGGACACCCTGAGCGGTGGCCTGAAGCCGATCCGCCAGGTGATCCTGTCGCTCGGCAGCAACCTCGGCGACCGGGAAGCGAACCTGCAAGGCGCGGTCGATGCGCTGCGGGACACCCCGGACGTCGTGGTGGTCGAGGTCTCCCCGGTCTACGAGACCCAGCCGATCGGCGGGCCGGACGAGTCCGGCCCGTACCTGAACATCGTCCTGCTCGCCGACAGCACGCTGCCGGTCGAGATGCTGCTGGACCGCGCGCACGCGATCGAACAGGCGTTCGGCCGCGAGCGCAGCGTGCCGGGCGCGCCGCGGACGCTGGACGTCGACCTGATCACCTACGGCCAGAAGACGATCGAGTCCGAGGAGCTGACCGTGCCGCACCCGCGGGCGCACGAGCGCGCGTTCGTGCTGGCGCCGTGGCTCGACATCGAGCCGGACGCGGTGCTGCCCGGCCGCGGCCCGGTGGCCGAGCTGCTCGCCAAGGTCGGCTCCGAAGGCGTGACCAAGCTCGACATCGAGCTGCAGTAGTGGTGTCCGGCGGTCCCGAGTCCGGCCGGGCGCCGGAGAACGGGCCCGGCAAGGAGCCGCCGCGCCCGGGCTCGGTCCGGCCGACCTCGCGCCGGCTGCTGGTCGCGATCGCCGTTCTCGGGGCGGCGATCGGGCTGACCATGGTCCAGGCGATCGAGTCCGGCGGCGGCGTGGCGCCGTCGGTGTCGTGGCTGACGCTGGTGGCGTGGGCGTTCCTGGCCGCGCTGCTGTTCGCCGCCGCCCGCAACACCCACCAGCGGATCCAGGTACGGCGGGAACGGGTCGAGCCGTCCCGCGCGGTGTTCCTGCTGCTGATCGGCAAGGCCAGCGCGTTCGTCGGCGCGTTGTGCACCGGTGTTTACGCAGGGTTCGCGTTATCCTTCCTGGAAGCGGTGAGCTCCTCAGGACCTCGTAACCGTGTGATCATGGCCGGTGCCGCGGCCGTGATCTCAGTGCTGGTCGTCACGGCCGGATTGTTGCTCGAACGCGCGTGTCGTATTCCCGAGGACCCGGACGACACCCCCTAACATGGCGACCCATGGGCTCAAGGGGTAACCGCCGTCGTACCAGGGCCACAGTTCTCGCCGTCGCCAACTCGCTGCTGGTGGTCGTCTGCGTGGGTGTTTCGATCGCCCTGTTCTCGCAGAACCAGTGGATCCTGCGGGCGGCCGCCGTCGTCGCCGTCCTGGTCGCGGTCGGCGCCTCACTGCTGGTCCGCCACCAGCTCCTGGTCGAACGCCTGGCCCACTCCGAGGAACGGGCCCAGGTGGCCCAGGAGTACTCCCGGATCACCAGTGCCCGGGTGGTCGAGAACGCCGAGTTCGTCGACCTGATGCAGCGCCGGCTGGACAAGATCGACGAGCGGCTGGACAAGATCGACCAGGAGGTCGCCACGGTCGTTGCCGCCGGCGACAAACACTCCCAGGCCGACGCCCCGACCGTGGTCGACCTCAAGCTGCGAGGTCTGGCCGCTTCCTGACGGCTCGCCCATACTGCGGTGTGGGGGTGATGTCCATGGGGCTGGACGCGAACTATCCGGCCGTGACGATGAACGACCCGAACGGGCACGTCACGGTTTACGACCAGGACCATTTCCCGATCGGCCGGCTCGGGCCCACGCCGTACGAGTCGCCGTCGGTGAACGTGACCTGCCTGCGGAAGGCGTGGAACGAGGCGTACTGGTACCGGTTGCTCAACCCGGACGGCTGGGACTACCCGGCGTCGGCTGCCTACGTGGCGGCCGACGAGACCCACGAGCTGAACCCGGGCCAGCCGTACCCGATCCCCGAGTGCCGCACCGGCGGCTGCCGCCGCAAGGCCGGCCAGGCCGCGGCCGCGGGGGTGCTGGCGGCCGGTGTCTTCACGGCCGTGCGGTCCTGGCGACGCAGATCGGACGCGCCCGACACGGCTTGAGGAGGTCGCGTAGGTTCTGACCTGTGGATATCTCCGAACTGCTGAAGGTCGCCGAGGCCGCCGTCGACGAGGGCCGGAAGGTCACCGACACCCGGCCGCCGGGGGAGCTGACGTCCAAGGGGGACCGGGACATGGCCTCCGAGGTGGACTTCGCGGTCGAGCGTGCGGTCCGGGCCTTCCTGGAGCGGGAGACGCCCGGCATCGGGGTGCTGGGCGAGGAGGAGGGCGGCGCGACCGGCGGCACCCGGTGGGTGCTGGACCCGATCGACGGGACGGTGAACTTCGTCCACGGGGCGCCACTCTGGGGCATCTCGCTCGGCCTGATCCACGAGGGCCGGGCGGTCGCCGGTGTCATCGACCATCCGGCGCTCCGGACCAGGTACGCCGCCGCCGAAGGACACGGCGCGACCTGCAACGGGACGCCGATCCGGGGCAGCGAGTGCACCCGGCTGACGGACGCGTTGGTTGCCGTGGGCGACTTCGCCGTCGGCCCGGACGCGGCCGCGCAGAACGCCGAGCGGCTGGCGCTGACCCAGCTGCTGTACCCGCGGGTGCAGCGGATCCGGATGATCGGTACGGCGGCCACCGCGCTGACCTGGGTCGCGGCCGGTCACTTCGACGCGATGGTGATGTTCTCCAACAAGCCCTGGGACACGATGGCCGGCGTGGCGATCGCCCGCGAGGCGGGTGTCGTCGTCCTGGATCTGGACGGCTCGGACCACACCCCGGAGTCGCGCGGCACCTTCGCCGTCGCGGCCGGCATCCGCGAACCGATCCTGGAGCTGATCACCCAGGCGACGGCCTGACTACTTGTCGATGTCCCCGACCACGAAGAACATGCTGCCGAGGATGGCGATCATGTCGGGGATGACGGTGCCGGGCAGCAGCGCGGGCAGCGCCGAGATGTTGTTGAAGCTCGCCGATCGCAGCTTGAGCCGCCAGGGTGTCTTGTCGCCGCGGGACACCAGGTAGTAGCCGTTGATGCCGAGCGGGTTCTCGGTCCAGGCGTAGGTGTGGCCTTCGGGGACCTTGAGGATCTTCGGCAGCCGCACGTTCACCGGGCCGGCGGGCAGCGCCGACAGCTTGTCGATGCAGGCGTCGACCAGGTCCAGTGACACCTTGACCTGCTCGAGCAGCACCCAGAACCGCGAGAAGCAGTCGCCGTCCGACCGGGTGACGACCCGGAGCACACCGTCGCGCAGCAACTCGTCGTACCCGAGGTAGGGCTCGTCGCGGCGGAGGTCGGCATCGACGCCGGCGGCGCGGGCGATCGGGCCGGAGACGCCGTACTGGGCGACCAGCTCGGGGGAGAGCCGGCCGACGCCGACGGTCCGGGCGCGGAAGATCTCGTTGCCCATGACAATGTCCTCGATGTCCGGCAGCCGCTTGCGGACCGCGGCCGAGGCGGCGGAGGCGCGGCCGAGCCAGCCGTAGGGCAGGTCCTCCTTGAGGCCGCCGACCCGGTTGAACATGTAGTGCATCCGGCCGCCGGACAGCTCCTCCATCACCGCCTGGAGCGTCTCGCGCTCGCGGAACGCGTAGAAGACCGGGGTGATCGCGCCGAGCTCGAGCGGGTAGGAGCCGAGGAACATCAGGTGGTTGAGGATCCGGTTCAGCTCGGCCAGCAGGGTGCGCAGCCAGACCGCGCGGACTGGGACCTCCAGGCCCATCATCCGCTCGACCGCGAGCACCACCGCGAGCTCGTTGCTGAACGCGGACAGCCAGTCGTGCCGGTTCGCCAGCACGATGATCTGCCGGTAGTCGCGGACCTCGAACAGCTTCTCCGCGCCGCGGTGCATGTAGCCGACGATCGGCTCGCAGCCGACGATCCGCTCACCGTCCAGGGTCAGCCGCAGCCGCAGCACGCCGTGCGTCGCCGGGTGCTGCGGGCCGATGTTGAGCACCATGTCCGTGGTCGCCAGCTCCGAGCCGGTCCCGGTCCCGCCCCGCTCGTACGCAGGGTCGAACCCGGCGGCTCCGGCACCGATACCCACCACTCGTTCCGTACTCATGACCACTATCGTGACAGGCTTGGACCGTGGATGACCTCTTCGCACCCTCGGATGTCAGCTGGACGCCGGTCTCGCCGAAGCTGGCGTCGGTCCGGCGGGTGAACGCGGCGATCACGTTCGGTGTGCTCGGGCTGGTGGCTCTGCTGGTCCTGGGGATGACGCTGGGCTGGTGGTACGGCGTCCTGGCGCTGGCCATGTGCGCGGGCGGGTTCGGCTGGGCGTGGGTGCTGGTCGGGCGGAACCAGCGATCCTGGAAGTACGCCGAGCGCGAGGACGAGCTGCTGGTCAGCCACGGGATCCTGTTCCGCGAGCTGGTCGTGGTGCCGTACGGCCGGATGCAGTTCGTGGACGTGACGGCCGGGCCGCTGGAGCGGGCGTTCGGGATCGCGACGGTCGAGCTGCACACCGCGACCCCGGCGACCGACGCGAAGATCCCCGGGCTGCACCCGGACGAGGCGAGCCGCCTGCGTGACCGCCTCTCCGCCCTCGGCCAGGCCCAGGCGTGGGGCCTGTGACCGAGCAGCCGCAGCCTGTGCAGGCGCCATCCGTGCAGCCGCCGCCGGAGCCGTCCGGAGCGCGGCTGCACCCGCTGACGCCGTTCGTGAAGGGCTGGGGGTACTTCGTCGTCGCGGCGATCGCGATGGTGAACAACGAGAGCCTGCGCAGCAACCTGACCCTCGCCGGGATCGGGCTGGCGGTCGTGCTGGTCGGCGGCATCCTGCTCGGCGCGCTGTCGTGGTGGTTCACCAAGTGGCAGCTGACCGACGAGGCGATCCGGGTGGACAGCGGGTTCCTGTTCCGCCGGACCCGGATCATCCGGTTCGACCGGATCCAGGCGATCGACGTCGCGCAGCCGTTCGTCGCCCGCCTGTTCGGGATGGCCGAGCTGCGGATGGACGTGGCCGGCGGCGGCAAGAGCGACGGCAAGCTCAGCTACTTCACGTTCGACGAGGCCGTGAAGCTGCGGACCATCCTGCTGGTCCGGGCCAAGGGCGAGCAGGCCGTCGAGCACTCCGCGCACCAGCCCGAGCCGGAACCGATCCTGACCGTCCCGACGAACCGCCTGCTCGGTGCGACCCTGTTGTCCTCGACAGTCATCGCCAGCGCCGGTGGTCTGGTCTGGTTGATCGTCGCCACCACCGTGCTCGAGTTCCACATCGGTCTGTTCGCCGGCCTGCCGCTGCTGCTCGGTGTCGTGCAGCCGATCTGGAAGCAGGTCGTCGGCAACCACGGCTTCACGCTGTCGGAGAGCCACGACGGGCTGCGGACCAAGCGTGGCCTGTTCGACGTTCAGCGGCAGACCGTGCCGCCAGGCCGTGTGCAGGGTCTGCTGATCACCGAGCCGATCATCTGGCGGCTGCTGGGCTGGGCCCGAGTGGAGTTGGACATCGCCGGCGTCGCAGGCAACCCCGCCGAGGGCGAGGACGACCGCGAGGGCGCCCAACTGCTGCCGGTCGGCGACCGGGGCGAAGTGGCCTTCGTGCTCGCCCGCATCCTGCCCGGCCTAGACCTGTCCCAGATCCAGATGCACCAGGCGCCGGAGCGGGCCAAGTGGCTGCGTCCGGTCGGCTGGCGTTACCTCGCATACGGCTTCGACGGCCAGGTGCTCGTGACCACGCGCGGCTGGGTGAGCCGCCGTACGTCGATCGTGCTGCACCACAAGACCCAGTCGGTGCGGCTCGAGCAGGGGCCGTTGCAGCGCCGGCTGGGCCTGGCCAACGTGCACGTGGACACACCACTCGGACCGACCGATGCGATCGCTCTGCACCGCGACCAGTTCGAGGCTGCGCAGCTCCTCGAGGCTCAGGCGGACAGGGCTCGCGAGGCTCGCCGTACGGTGCCTTCACCGATCGCTGTCCAGACCCACCCGAACCCGCCGAGCCCGGACGGGTCCAGCAGCTCCGCCGCCTCACCAGCCGACGACAGTTCGGCCACGTAGCGCAGTGGGTCCGTCTGAGCCAGCGCGAGGCTCGGACGGGCCGCACGCACGCCCAGCGCCCTCAACGCGTCCCGTTGCAGCACAAGCGATCCTCCTAGCGAGTCCAGTGCGACATGCGCTGTCACATCACAGGAGCCATCCAGCACCGGGTCGCACTCGCGTCCATCCCGAAAGCCCATGACCGTCCCGTACGGCGGTCGCTCTGTCCGCTCGTGCCCGTAGTCGATCGCGACCGCCATCCCGCCCTCGGCAAGCCGCTCGACCACCGAGGCCCACGCCAGGTCGCGAGCCCGGCCGATCTCCGCCCGGTCGCCAGGCTCTTGCAGCGGCCACCACTCCTCGAGCCACTGCAGATCGTTGCCCGAGACAACCGCACCCAAGGACAGGTCGGCCAGCAGATGGCGCGGTACGCCGTCCTCGTCCAGCTCGGCGAGCTCACACGGCACGTTGTCCAGCCACTCGTTCGCGACCGCCAGCCCGGTGATGGATGCCGGCAGCTCGTCGTCCAGCTCCACCTCGACCACCGTCAAGCCCTCGGACCGCAGTACCTGGCCCAGCTCACCCGACCCCGAGCCGATGTCGACGACCTCCGACGCCCCGACGGCACGAGCCAGCCGCGCCAGCGCCTGGCCGAACAGCGCCGACGCATGCACAGAGGTCCGGAAGTGCGCAGCCGGCCGCTCTCGGCGGTAGAACCCGTCAGGCCCGTACAGCGCGTTCTCCCAGCCCTCCCGGAAGCTGATCACAACGGGACCGCGCCGAACTGCCGCCAGACGCTGTCATCGCCTTCCCGCCACAGTCCGACCTCGGTCAGCCGGGCAGTGGGCGCAGGTGCGGCAGCCAGCGCCTCCGTCGCCTCGGCGACGACGGCCGGCCCGCCCTGGGCGGCCGACGAGATGGTGAGGTGCGGATGCGGGTCCGGAAACTCACCGCCGTACGGCGGGCACTCCGGGAACGCTTCGAACACCGCCAGCAGCAGTGCACGCACGGTGTCGAAGGGCTCGGGCCGCAGCCAGGCCGTACCGTTCGGGAACTGTCCCGCGGTCGGGAAGCTGAGGTCGAAGGGCTCGAACGACGACAGGGCGTCCTCGAGCCGGCGGATGGCGAGGTCACCCGGCTTGTCGACCCACGGCACCAGCACGGTGACGTGCGGTGGGATGAGCTCGGTCAGCGGGACGTGCGGACGTGCCGTCGAGTGCGACACCGATCGCCACCGGTCGGTGAAGTCCGCCAACTCGGGCACTGTGATCAGAATCGCGGACAATCCAGTCTTCGCAGCCCATGCATCACTCACCACCGCATGCTCTCATCGCCTAGGCTGAAAGCTGGATCGTCTGGTACCCCGCAGTGGGACTGGAACGAAGAGAGTGAGTATGGAACGGATCGGCTTGATCGGAGCCGGCCGGGCCGGAACCGCCCTGGGAGCAGCCTTGGCGGCTGCCGGGCATCCCCTGGTCGGTGTCACCGCTCGGTCCGGCGTGTCACGCGAACGCGCCGCCCGGCTTCTTCCCCATGTACCGGTGCTGACCGCCGGCGAGGTCGCGACCCGCGCCGACGTCGTGCTGGTCGCCGTACCCGACGACGTGATCGAGGACGTCGTCGAGCAACTGCCGCTGACCAGCAGCCAGTATGTCGTACACCTGTCCGGAGCGCACGGTCTGAGGCCGCTGCGAGGGTCTGACGCGATCCCAGTGGCGTTGCACCCCGCGATGACGTTCTCCGGTGGTCCGGTGCGGCTGGAGGACGTCATGTTCACGGCGACGGCACCGGACCAGGCCAGAGAGCTGGTCGAGCGGCTGGTGAAGGCGCTCGGGGCGCAGGTGCAGTGGGTGGCCGACAAGCAGCGCGCGCAGTACCACGCCGGCCTCGTGCACGGCGCGAATCACCTGACAACGCTGGTCACGCAGGCCCTCGCCGTACTGCGGGAGGCCGGTGTGCAGGATCCGGCCGCGACACTCCGGCCACTGGTGACCGCAACTCTCGACAACACGCTGCGATCCGGTCATCATGCGCTCACCGGGCCGATCGCCCGGGGCGATGTCGACACGGTGGCGGCGCATCTGGCCGGGCTCCAGGACCGGACGGCGAGCACGTATGCCGAGCTGGCCCGGGCGACGGTGGAGCTGGCCGCGGCGGACGGACGGTTGGACCCGGACACCGCGGCACGGTTCCAAAAGGTGCTGAACGGGGAACCAGGCGAGCGGTATCGGACAGGGGAGGCACCGCGATGAGACTCACCCAGACGAAGGCCGAGCTGCGGGCGGCGGCCGCGATCCGGCCCCGGGCGGTCGTGATGACGATGGGCGCCCTGCACGAAGGTCATGCCGCCCTGCTCGCCGAGGCCCGGGAACGGGTCGGCCCGGACGGCAGCGTCGTCCTGACCATCTTCGTGAACCCGTTGCAGTTCGGGCCGTCCGAGGACTTCGACCGCTATCCACGCACCCTGGCCAGCGACCTCGCGATCGCCAAGAACGAGGGCGTCGACCTGGTCTTCAACCCGTCTCGCGACGAGCTGTACCCGAACGAGCCGTCGATCACCGTGCACCCGGGTCCGCTGGCCGACGAGCTCGAGGGCGTGTTCCGGCCGGGCCACTTCTCCGGCGTGCTCACCGTGGTGGCGAAGCTGTTGCACCTGACCGCGCCCGACCTGGCGTTGTTCGGCGAGAAGGACTACCAGCAGCTCACGCTGATCCGCGAGATGGCGTGCGACCTGGACTGGGACGTCGACATCGTGCCGGTGCCGACCGTGCGGGAGGCAGACGGTCTCGCGATGTCCTCACGCAACCGGTACCTGGACGAGACCGAGCGTGACGAGGCGCTGGTGCTGTACCGGGCGCTCACCGCCGGAGCCAAGGCGGGGATGAACGGCCCGGACGCCGTGATGGCCGCGGCGCAGGCGGAGCTGGAGGCGGTTCCGTCGGTGAAGATCGACTATCTCGCGCTGCGGGCGCCGGATCTCGGTCCGGTGATCGGCCCCGGCGAGGCCCGAATGCTGATCGCCGCCCGAGTAGGAACGACCCGTCTCATTGACAACATTTCCATCACGCTCAGATGAAATCCGTTGATACGGTCGCGGGATGACGGAACTGATGCCACGCCTCCGGCGCGGCGGGTCACGGGGCTTTGACTCCCGGCCTTCCCTCGTCCCTCCAGTCGCTTCGCTCCCTGCGCTCCTCAGTCCATGCCGGGAGGCCCCGTGACCGGTCCCGCTGTCCCGCAACGGCTGGCCGCGCCTGAACCCGGCTGGACCGACACCGTCGACGTGGTGGTGATCGGATCCGGTATCGCCGGGCTGACCGCTGCCCTCAAGGCCCGTGAGCTCGGCTCCGTGCTGGTGGTGACGAAGGACGTCGTCGCCTCCGGCTCGACCCAGTGGGCCCAGGGCGGGATCGCCGCCGCCCTCAGCCCGGAGGACTCGCCCGAGGAGCACCTCCAGGACACGCTGGTCGCGGGCGCCGGCCTGTGCGACCCGGACGCCGTACGGGCGCTGGTCACCGAAGGGCCGGACGCCGTACGGGACCTGATCGACCTGGGCGCGCGGTTCGACACCGTCGACGGCGACCTTTCGCTGACGCGGGAAGGCGGGCACCACCGCAACCGGATCGCGCACGCCGGCGGGGACGCGACCGGCGCGGAGATCGAGCGGGCACTGGTCGCCGCGGTCAAGCGCGCCGACGACATCCGGCTGGTCGAGCACGCGCTCGTCATCGACCTGCAGACCGCCGCGGACGGCGCCGTCGCCGGCGTCACCCTGCACGTGATGGGCGAGGGCCAACTGGACGGCGTCGGCGCGATCCGCAGCCGGGTGGTGATCCTCGCCTCCGGCGGGATCGGTCAGTTGTACGCCGCCACCACCAACCCGAGCGTGTCGACGGGTGACGGCATGGCGCTGGCGTTGCGGGCCGGGGCGAAAGTGCGCGACCTCGAGTTCGTGCAGTTCCACCCGACCGTGCTGTGGCTGGGCAAGAGCGCGAAAGGTCAGCAGCCGTTGGTGTCCGAGGCGGTCCGGGGCGAGGGCGCGTTCCTGGTCGACCACGAGGGCAACCGGTTCATGCAGGGCCAGCACGAGCTGGCCGACCTGGCGCCGCGCGACATCGTGGCCAAGGCGATCATGCGCCAGATGCTTGCCACCGGCAAGGATCATGTGTACCTCGACGCCCGGCACTTCGGCGACGAGAAGTGGCGGGTCCGGTTCCCCACCATCCTCGCCTCCTGCCGTTCGCACGGTATCGACCCGGTCCGCGAGCTGATCCCGGTCGCGCCCGCCTGCCACTACTCGTCCGGCGGCGTGTGGACCGACCTGCACGGCCAGACGTCCGTGCCCGGGCTGTTCGCCTGCGGCGAGGTCGCCTGCACCGGTGTGCACGGCGCCAACCGCCTCGCGTCGAACTCGCTGCTCGAAGGGCTCGTCTTCGCCCGCCGCATCGCCGCGCACCTCGCGGACGGTCTGCCCGAGCTCCGCGAGCCGGCCGTGGACACCCGCGTCCCCGGTCTGGTCGACGCGGACGTCGTACCCGAGGTGCAGCGGGTGATGACGGTCGGCTCCGGTGTGATCCGCAGCGCGGCTGGGCTGGCCGAGGCAGGGGCGGCGCTCGGCAAGCTGGTCGAGCAGCCGCCCGGTGAGCCGGGTACGCCGGGATGGGAGGCGACCAACCTGGTCACGGTCGCGTCCGCGCTGATCGCAGCCGCCACCGAGCGTGAGGAGAGCCGCGGCTCGCACTGGCGCGAGGACCACCCGGATCGCGACGACCGCAACTGGTCGGGCAATCTGGACCTCACCTTGCCGGCCGAGAACGGCCAGGCAGTTCCGCGTACGACGTTTGTACCGCACGAAACCGAGGAGAATGACCGGCATGGATGACACTGTCGACCGGCAATGGGTCGGTGACCTCGTGCGGGCCACGATCGAGGAGGACCTGGCCGGTGGGGTGGACGTCACCACCACGGCCACGGTCGACGCGGACCAGGTCTCGGTCGCCGAGCTCATCGCCCGGACCGACGGGGTGGTCGCGGGCCTGGAGATCGCCGAGCTGGTGGTCCGGCTGGTGGCCGCACCGGACGAGGTCGAGCTCGAGTACTCGGTGACCGACGGCGCCCGTGTCACCAAGGGTGACGTGCTGATGACGATCCGCGGCAAGACCCGGCAGTTGCTGACCGCCGAGCGGACCATGCTGAACCTGCTGTGCCACCTCTCCGGCGTGGCCACGCTGACCCGTCGCTGGGTGGACGCGGTCGAGGGCACCGGCGCGGTCATCCGCGACACCCGCAAGACGATGCCGCTGATGCGGTCGCTGGAGAAGTACGCCGTCCGCTGCGGCGGCGGCAAGAACCACCGGATGGGCCTGTCCGACGCGGCGCTGATCAAGGACAACCACGTGATCGCGGCCGGCGGCGTAGCCGAGGCGTTCCGCCTGGTCCGCAAGGCGTACCCGGACCTCGCGGTCGAGGTCGAGGTGGACTCGGTCGAGGACGCCCTGATCGCGGTCGAGTCCGGCGCCGAGCTGATCCTGCTGGACAACATGGACATCCCGCTGCTGCGCGAAGCCGTCGAGAAGGTGGACGGCCGGGCGAAGCTCGAGGCCTCCGGCGGGCTGACCCTCGACCGTGCCCGGGACGTGGCGGAGACCGGTGTCGACTACCTCGCGGTCGGCGCCCTGACGCACTCCGCGCCGGTGCTGGACATCGCGCTGGACCTCCAGGAGTCGTGATGCTGCTAGCCGTCGCCGTCGAGAACACCCGGACCCTGGTGGGGCTGGTTTTCGAGGGCACGGTCAAGCGGCACTGGTGGGTCGGCACCGATCCCCGTCGTACGGCGGACGAGTGGGCCGTGCTGCTGCAGGGGCTACTCACCGGTGAGTCGCCGGTATCCGGGATCGCGGTGTGCTCCGCAGTACCGCACGTGCTGCACGAGCTGCGCGACGTGGTCGGGCGGTACTACCGCGACGTACCGAGTGTGGTCGTCGAGCCCGGTGTGAAGACCGGGCTGCCGGTGCTGGTCGACAACCCGCGGGAGGTCGGCACCGACCGGATCGCCAACGCCCTCGCGGCCGTGCATCTGTACGGCGCTCCCTGCCTCGTCGTCGACGTCGGCACGGCGATCACCATCGACGTGGTCACCGAGTCCGGCGCCTTCGTCGGCGGAGTGATTGCCCCCGGCATCGAAACCGCGACCGACGCGCTCGGCATCGCCGCCGCGCAGCTCCGTCGGGTCGAGCTGGTCCGGCCGCGTTCGGTGGTCGCGAAGAACACCGTCGAGGCCTTGCAGTCCGGAGCGATCCACGGCTTCGCTGCGCTGGTCGACGGTCTGGTCACCCGGATCCGCGCGGAGCAGTCGCTCTCCGCGGAGACCCCGGTGGTGCTGACCGGTGCGCTCGCTCCGCTGATTGCCGAGCAACTGACGACGCCGGTTCGCAACGAACCGCTACTGACACTGCACGGTCTGTACCGGGCATTTGCCCGCAACAACTAGTAATTGCCCCATCGGGCAGAACCCCCTTGTGTGAAGGTATGGCCTGGATCACTATGAGGTGAACGACTTCCGGGGTGGGGGGAAAGCATGAAGTCTGTTTATCGTGTCTTGGCCGGTCTGATCGCGATCGGCGTGGTGGTCCAGGCGATGTCGGTCGCACTCGGTTGGTTCACGGCCATCAAGGACCTGGACGACGGCGCCGTCATCGACAAGAACACCGAGTTCAACTTCGGCCAGAGCATGCACGGCCTGATCGGGATGATGGTCATTCCGGCGCTCGCGCTGCTGTTGCTGATCGTGTCCTTCTTCGCGCGCGTGGCCGGCGGCGTCAAGTGGGCCCTGATCGTGGTCGGCCTGGTCGCGTTGCAAATCGCGCTGGCGTTCCTGGCCTTCTTCAGCGCGCCCGCTATCGGAGCGCTGCACGGTCTGAACGCGTTCGCGCTGCTGTGGGCCGCGGCTGTGGCCGCCCGGAGGGCCGCCAGTGCACCGGCCGCCGCGGCGGAGGCGCCGGCCGAGACCACCGAGGCGACCAGGTAGATGCCGTCAGCAACTGACTTGCGCGTGGCCGCGGGCTGATGGCCTGGCGGCCACGTCGCCGTACTGCGATCGCGGTGCTGGCGACGATCGTCGTGCTGGCGCCGATCGCGTGGTTCTGGCAGCGCAGCCTGGTGCCCGGCGACCTGTCCCCGATGGAGATGGGGTTCGCCGACTACGGCGGTGGGCCGGCGACGCACGCGCACCACGGCCAGGACGTCAGCACGCTCAAAGGACCGACCGGTCCGGCCGACGTGGTCGTGGACCTCGTCGCGCGCCAGGAGCGGTTCGACATCCCCGGCCGCGGCCCGATGGACGGGATCACGCTGAACCACACGTCCCCGGGTCCTGAGATCGTCGCGAAACAAGGCGATCTGATCCAGGTGACGCTGCAGAACGAGTCCGTGCCCGACGGAATCACGCTGCACTGGCATGGCGTCGACGTACCGGCGGCCGAGGACGGTGTCGCCGGGGTCACGCAGGACGCGGTGCAGCAGGGGCAGTCGCACGTGTACCGGTTCGTCGCCAAGGACGTCGGCACGTACTGGTACCACTCCCACCAGGTCTCCCACGAGCAGGTGAAGAAGGGCCTGTGGGGCGTGCTGATCGTCGAACCGACCGCCGCCGACGTAGTCGCCGCGGTGCACACGTACGACAAGATCCGCACCGTCAACGGCGGGTACGGCGAACGCCGGGTCGCTGCTCCTGGATCGACGGTCCGGGTCCGCCTGATCAACACCGACAACGGACCCTGGGCAGCCTGGGTCGACGGAGCGCCGTACCGGGTGGTGGCGGTTGACGGGACCGAGGTGAACGCGCCTCCAGAGGTGAGCAACAAGTCCGTGCTCGTCACCGCGGGCGGCCGGGTCGACCTGCTGGTGACGATGCCGCAGGGTTCGGCGATCCGGATCGGGCTCGGTGGTGGGCCGACATCACTGGTGGTCGGTGCGGGTGACGCCCCGGCGGGCGCCGAGCCACGGGAACGGGTCGACCTGTTGTCCTACGGCAAGCCGGGCCAGTTGAGCTTCGACCCGGCCAAGGCGACCCGGGTGTTCCGCTACGACATCGGCCGTCGGCCCGGGTTCCTGGACGGCCGCCCGGGGCTGTGGTGGACGATCAACGGGCACCAGTTCCCGGATGTGCCGATGTTCATGGTGACGGAGGGCGACGTGGTCCGGATGACGATCAAGAACAATTCTGGCCAGGTCCACCCGATGCACCTGCACGGCCACCACGTGGTCGTCCTGAGCCGGGACGGGGTGGCCGCAACCGGCAGCCCATGGTGGACCGACTCGCTGAACGTCGAGGACAACGAGTCCTACGAGGTGGCGTTCGTCGCGGACAATCCGGGGATCTGGATGGATCACTGCCACAACCTGCCGCACGCGGCGCAGGGCCTGGTCACGCACCTGATGTACAGCGGCGTGACGACCAAGTTCCGCCTCGGCGGCGCGGCGAGCAATCAGCCTGAGTGAGCCTGCTCGATCGGGCGGCCGACGGTGAGCGCCTTGCGGAGCGCCTCCGGCAGGGTGTTGAAGGCGGCGTCCGGCGGGGTGCCGGTCGCCTCCAGGGTCTTGGAGAAGAAGCACCGGGCGGCCGCGGCGACCGTGACGTCGAGGACATCGGCGTCGCTCAGGCCGACCGACCTCAGCTCGTCCACGTCTTCCTGGGTGACGGTGTCGGCGGCCAACGCGACCTTGCGGCCGAACGCCATCACCGCGCGGTCGACCGGGTCGAGAGCCGGCTCCCCGACCAGCGCGGCGACCTCCTCGGACGTGTAGAACTTGTCGGCCAGGATCTGGCCGTGCGCGAGGCTGCAGTAGCTCGATTTCAGCGCGGTCGCCACGGCCAGCGTGACCAGTTCGTAGCGGCGCTGGTCCATGGACGCCTTGATCGCCCCGGTGAGCTGCTTCCAGGCGTCGTACACCGCGGGCCGGGCGGCGAAGGTCTTGACGAAGTTCGGTACGTGTCCCGCCGGTGCCCGGTTACTGTCGAAGAAACCCTGATCCGACGGCGAGTCGATGTATGCCATGCCGGTTCCCCCTCCGTGGCACTCTCACGGTAAAGGCGGCATACCGATCCGGCAACGGCGCTGCGGGATGGGTACCGGGTACTGGGTATGGTTCACCCGGGTCGGTTGTGAGGCAGCTGAATCGAGGTGGTCGGGGTGCGGCGGACGTACGGGCGTGCCCTCGCCGTGATGCTGGTGGCGCTGCTCGGCGCCACGGCGTTGACTGCCTGTCAGTCGGATCCGATGCCGACCGACGTCGCGGTGGCCTGGGCCGGTGACGGCCGGACCGCGGTCCAGGTGAGCTGGAAGGACAACAACGCGCCGAACCGGATCACCATCGAGGGTGTGCTCAGCAGCAGCCCGTCGTACGTGAAGTACATCCCGGCCGGCGACCCGAACACCTTCGACATCCCGACCTCGGTCTTCCCGACGGACGGCAACTACCGGGTGGCGGTGGCCACCGGGACGTCGCAGGGCGGGGTGACCAGCAAGCTCGCGCGCTCGGAGGTGTTCGACACCGACGGCCCGGTTCGCCCTGGTGCGGCCAGCGCGACCCCGATCGGCCGGGGCGTGCTGATGACGTGGACGGTGCCTGCGGCGCCGCAGGACTTCACCCCGAACGACCCGCTGGACGTGAAGGGCCCGAAGACCCAGCGGTACGTGCCGATGATCGGGCGGCCGGGCGAGCTGATGCGTCCGATCGGCCCGGGGACGACGTCGACGCGGCAGTTGATCAAGAGCATCAAGCCGCCGTACCTGTTCCAGCTCCAGGCGCAGAACGAATGGAGCACCCGGCTCGGTGGCGAGGTGCTGGGCCTGACCAGCTCGATCAACGGAGTGGTGCCGGCGCTGGCCCAGTACAGCGTGCAGGTGCACGTCCGCGGTCGCGTCATCCTGCAGGAGACCGTCTGCCCGGCCGAGGCGCCGTGCGTCCAGCGACGGGCCACTCCGGCCGGCGTGCCGGTCGAGGTGCTGACCCAGGTCACTCCAGGGGCCCGGTGGACCCCGGCAGCCCGCGGCTCGACGACGGCCGGCGGGCACTACGACATCCCGATGGTCAACGGGCCGAGCCGGCCGTACAAGATCACCGTGCCGGGCTACACCCGCGTCGGCGTGCTGACGGGTCCGTCGAACGACCGGCCGATGTACACCAAGAGCGTGGTCCGGGTCGCGACGGCCGGGTTCGTCGGCGGTCCGGCGAAGCGGCGCGGCGACAACGTGCTGGTCTACACCACGGTCACGCCGTCGATGAACACGACCGTGGTCCTGCAGTCCTGGAACCGGCAGACCCGCCGGTGGGTGAACCTGAAGGCGGTGGCGATGCGCAAGGGCCAGGCCTCGCTGCTGTTCAAGGCGTCCCAGGCGGGCTCGTTCTCGTACCGCTTCGTGATCCCCGGGGCGATGATGTTCGGGCGGCCGATGGGCGGGACCATCACGCCGCCGCTAGCCCTGAACGTCCGCTGACTCCGGCTCCAGCTCCGGCTCCAGCTCGGGTGCCTGCCGGCGGCGCAGCTTGTAGTAGGTGTACGCCGCGACACCGGCCAGCACCAGGACGACCAGGGCCCAGATCGACAGCTGGCCGAAGATCCTGTCCGCGTTGTCGCCGATGTTGTACGCGACGATCCCGATCGTGGTCGCCCAGGCGATCCCGCCGCCGGCGTTCGCGGCCAGGAACCGCGGGTAGGGCATCCGCAGCATCCCGGCCATCGGGCCGGCGAAGATCCGCAGCAGCGCGACGAACCGGCCGAAGAAGACGGTCCAGACGCCGTACCGCTCGAAGTACTTCTCGGCCCGTTCGATGCGGTCCTCGGAGAAGTGGTGGAACCGCCGGCCCAGCCGCTCGAACAGGCCGCGGCCGGCCTTGCGGCCGATGTAGTAGCCGACCGAGTCGCCGATGATCGCCCCGGCGGCGGCCGCGCCGATCACGAACTCGAGGCGCAGGTGACCCTGGGAGGCCAGCAGCGCCGCCGCGATCAGCGTGGTCTCACCCGGTAACGGCACCCCCATGCTCTCGACCCCGATGACCAGCCCCACGACCAGATAAGCGGCGATCGCCATCCCACCAACGGCAAGCCCGAGTTCCCCCATGCCCTCCATGGTGGCACCCCGGGACAACTGCTTTTGGTGCTCAGGGCATCATTCCGGGGTGATTTCAGGGTTCTTGCCGTTGCTGACCTCGGGGGTCGTCGTCGTGCCGTTGAAGGCCTTGGTCACGTTCTGCAGGGCGGCGGTGACCTCGGACGGGATCACCCAGAAGGTGTTGCCGGGGCCCTTGGCGAGCTCGGGCAGCATCTGCAGGTACTGGTAGGCGAGCAGCTTCGGGTCCGGGTCGTTGCGGTGGATCGCCTCGAACACGGTGTCGATCGCCTTCGCCTGGCCCTCGGCCCGCAGGATCGCCGCCTGCCGGTCGCCCTCCGCGGTCAGGATCCGGGACTGCCGCTGGCCCTCCGCGGCCAGGATCGCGGCCCGCTTCTCGCGCTCGGCCCGCATCTGCTTCTCCATCGACTCCTTGATCGACGGCGGCGGCTCGATGCCCTTCAGCTCGACCCGGTTCACTCGAATGCCCCACTTGCCGGACGCCTCGTCCAGCACCCCGCGCAGGGTGGAGTTGATGTGCTCGCGCGACGTCAGCACCTTCTCCAGGTCCAGGCTGCCGATCACGTTCCGCAGCGTGGTCACGGTCAGCTGCTCGATCGCCTGGATGTAGTTGGCGATCTCGTACGCCGCCGCCCGCGGGTCGGTGACCTGGCAGTACAGCACGGTGTCGATGTGCACGACCAGGTTGTCCTCGGTGATCACCGAGCGCGGCTCGAACGAGACCACCTGCTCGCGCAGGTCGATCAGCTGCCGCGGCCGGTCGATGAACGGGATGACGATGTTCAGGCCGGGCTCGAGGGTGCGCAGGTACCGGCCGAGCCGCTCGACGTTGCTGGCCCGTGCCTGCGGCACGATCCGGACCGTCCGGAGCACCAGCACGACGGCGAGCAGCGCGACGATCAGCCCGAAGATGAGTTCGGCCATGGATCCTCCCGGGGATGGACGAGGGCGGTGGCCCCTTCGATGGCGAAGACGTCCACGGTTGTGCCCTCGGGGATGACGAGGTCGGGGTCGTAGGACCGCGCGCTCCACTCCTCGCCGCCGATCCGGACCCGGCCCGGCTCCCGGCCGACCTCGCGCAGCACCACGGCCTCGCGCCCGACCAGCGCGGCCACCCCGGACCGCAGCTGCGGGTGCGACATCAGGTGCCGGCGGGCCACCGGCCGGACCAGCGTGATCATCGCTGCGGCGGTGACGGCGAAGGCGAGCAGCTGCAACCCGATCCCGAGCCCCAGGCCGGCCACCCCGGCCGCGGCCAGCGCGGCGACGGCGAGCAGGAGCAGATCGAGGGTCGCCGTCATCAACTCGGCCGTGCCGAGGACGGCGGCGAGGATCAACCACAGGAACCAGGACTGCATGGCGACCACCCGGCGGCGGAAAAGGGCCTCTCTTCCGAAGGTACCGCGGGATCCGCCGAAGTTGACCTAACGGTTCAGCTTTCTTGTGGCGGCTTCCCCGTCGGTACGACGGCCAGCAGCGTGCCGACCTGGCGCGCGCCGGCCGGGTGGGTGGCCGGCGTCCGGCCCTTCTTGTAGCGGTCGACCAGGTCGCTCAGCTCCTGGCCGAACCGCCGCGCCTCGTCGTGAGTGAGCCATAGCCGGGACCGGATAAGCGAGCTGACGTCGTCCCACGGGTCGTCGCCGGACATCTCCTCGAACTGCTCGATCAGCCGGTCCACGGCCGACCGCATGACCGTCTGGCTCGCCAGCCGGCCGGCCTCGCTCGACTGCGACTCGATCGACAGGCTGCCGGCCGCCGCCCGCCACGGCCGCTCCCGCCCGTCGGCCGACTCCTCGGCCCGCTCGACGATGCCCCACCGCTCCAGCGCGCGCAGGTGGTAGCTCATCGCGGACGGCGTGAGCCCGGCCAGCTCCGCGCACTCGGTCGCGGTCAGCACCCGGCCGTTGAAGAGCTCGTCGATCACCCGCTGCCGGGCCGGGTGCGCCAGGGCGCGGATCGCCCGCGGGTCGGAGATCACCACGCGCTTCTTCTTGGCCACGGCGTCAGCGTAGCGAATCCCTTGACGGCGGGATATCTGAAGCATTAACTTCACAGTTGTGAAGCAATCACTTCAGACTTCGATCTGGTCGTACCCCGACATCCGGCTGGTGCTGCCGGCTCGCGCGCTCTCCTACGCGGGCGACTCGATCGCCCTGATCGCCCTGATGCTGCGGGTTTCGGAGTACGGCGGCCCCGGTGCGATGACCGCGCTGCTGCTGGCGTTCGCCGTACCGACGGTGGTGATGATCCCGTTCGCCGGGCGGATCGTGGACAGCTACGACTCCCGGGCCGTGCTGGTCGCGTCCTCGTTGTTGCAGGCAGCCGCCGGGATCGGGCTGGCCTTCAGTCACGGCATGGCCGAGACGCTCGCGCTGGTCTGTGTCCTTCAGTTGGGTACGGCGGTCGCCGGGCCGGCCTGGGGCGCCCTGATCCCACGGATCGTCGGCGAGGAACTCGTCGGCCGCACGACCGGGACGAGCCAGGCCCTGATCGGGGTCGCGACGCTGGCCGGGTCGGCGGTGGGCGGCGTACTCGTGGCGTGGTCCGGTGACCGGGGCGCGCTGCTGGTGGACGCCACGACCTTCCTCGTGCTTGCAGTGGTCGCTCGCCTGGTCGCGACACGCCGTCGTCCTGAGGCGGGCGCCGTACGTGAGTCAGGTGCTCTGTCGGCCGGGCTCCGGAGCATCTTCGGAGACTCGCTGCTGCGGATCCTGGTGCCGTGCCTGTGGGTGTTCATCCTGGCGGGCGAGGCGGTCAACGTGGTCGAGGTCTTCCTGGTCACCGACGAGCTGAAGCTGAATGCGGCCGGCTACGGCTGGGTGGTGGCCGTGCAGGGTGCCGGGGCGATCGTGGGCGCCTGGCTCACCGGACGGCTGGTCAGTACGGCGGCCAGGTCCCGGGCCGTGCTCAGTGGGATGGCCGCTATCGGGATCGGGTGCGCACTGATGGGGCTGGCGAGCGGAGTGGTCACGCTGCTGATCGGGTCGGTCACTGTCGGCTTCGGTAGCGGTGTGCTCAACGCGGCGGTGGGCACGCTGATAATGACCCGCTCGGCTGAGAGTGTCCGGGGCCGGGTTGTGGCAGCGCTCAACGGGACAGCCAGGGCCTGCAGCCTGTTCGCGCTCCTGTTGGGCGGCTTCCTGGGCGCTCTGCTCGGCACCCGGATGACCTTCGTGGCCTGTGGCGCCGCGTGTGCGGTCGCCGCGGTCCTGGCCGCCGTACTGGTGCTGCGTGTCAAGACCCCGGAAACAATCGATTCGGTCGAAAAGGTGCTCACTCACTAGCCTTGAGCCATGACTGACGCACACGTGAACCCGGTGAACCCCGACAGCGGGCAGGACGACCTGCCCGAGCAGATGCGGGTTCGCCGGGAGAAGCGTGACCGCCTGCTGGCGGAGGGAGTGTCGCCGTACCCGATCGCGGTGCCGCGCACGCACCTGCTGAAGGACCTCCGGGCCAAGTACGACGCCCAGGAGCTCGAGCCCGACACCCGGACCGGCGAGCAGGTCGCCGTGGCCGGCCGGGTGATCTTCCTGCGCAACACCGGCAAGCTGTGCTTCGTCCGGCTCCGCGAGGGCGACGGGACCGAGCTCCAGGTGATGCTGTCGCTGGCCGACCTCGGCGAGGAGGAGCTGGCCCGGTTCAAGGCGCTGGTCGACATCGGCGACCTGCTGGCCGTCCAGGGCGAGGTGATCACCAGCCGTCGCGGTGAGCTGTCCGTGCAGGCGACCGGCTGGCAGATGGCCGCCAAGACGCTGCGCCCGCTCCCGAACGAGCACAGGCCGCTGAACGAGGAGGCCCGGGTCCGGCTCCGCTACGTCGACCTGATCGTCCGCGCCGAGGCCCGGGAGATGGTCCGGGCCAAGGCCGCCGTGCTGAAGTCGCTGCGCCAGACCTTCGACTCGCGCGCCTTCCTCGAGGTCGAGACGCCGGTGCTGCAGCTGACCAACGGCGGCGCCGCGGCGCGCCCGTTCAGCACCCACCTGAACGCGTTCGACCAGGAGATGAAGCTCCGGATCGCGCTCGAGCTGGACCTGAAGCGGGCCATGATCGGCGGTGTCGACCGGGTCTTCGAGATCGGCCGCACGTTCCGCAACGAGGGCCTGGACTCGACCCACGCGGCGGAATTCTCGATGATCGAGGCCTATCAGGCGTACGGCGATTACGACTCGATGGCCGAACTCACCGAGGAGCTGATCCGGAACGCGGCCCGGGCGATCGGTCGTAGCGTGATCACTGCGCGCGACGGTTCGACCATCGACCTGGACCAGCCGTTCCGGCACGCGACACTTTTCGGGCTGGTCTCCGAAGCGGTCGGCACGCCGGTCGACCAGACCACCGACGTGGCCACGCTGACCAAGCTCGCCGAGCAGCACGAGGTCGAGCTGCAGCCGGGCTGGAATGCCGGTGAGATCGCGCTGGAGTTGTACGAGAAGCTGGTCGAGCACACCCTGATCCAGCCCACCTATGTGCGCGACTATCCGGAGTCGGTGCGCCCGTTGTCGAAGCCGCACCGCGAAATTCCGGGGCTGGTCGAGGCCTGGGACCTGATCATCAACGGGGTCGAGCTGGGGGTGGCCTACTCCGAGCTCAACGACCCGGTGATCCAGCGCGAACGCCTGGTGGAGCAGTCGTTGCTGGCCGCGGCCGGCGACCCCGAGGCGATGGAGCTGGACGAGGACTTCCTGCGCGCGATGGAGTTCGGGATGCCGCCGGCCGGTGGTATGGGGATGGGCCTGGACCGGCTGGTCATGTTGTTCACCGGGGTCGGTATCCGGGAGACGATTCTCTTCCCGTTGCTCCGCCCGGAGTGATTCCCCGATTCGGTCGCAGGATCGTTGCATAGCACAACGGACTGTCACTTTGAATCCCGGGGTCGAATTATTCTGGTCCAGCCGGTTTCAGGGACTGTGAATACTCAAGGTCACCACGGCTGCACAGTGTCGCTCGGACCCCCTCGTCATCCGGAGGGTTTAGTCACAGCTTTCCTGCATATTGTGGAGGGTGAATGACACGAACCCGGTTGGTGCGGTACAAATCAGGTGCAAACAAAACGGCAGGGGGATTGCGGCCCGGTGACGGGCGCGGAAAGGACTGTCATCGATGGCGCAAAGGGTGCAGGTAGTTCTCGAGGACGATCTCGACGGCGGTAAGGCCGACGAGACCGTGACCTTTGGGCTGGACGGGACGACGTACGAGATCGATCTGTCCAAGAAGAACGCCGCCAAACTGCGCGACGCCCTCTCCGGCTACGTCGGCGCGGGGCGCCGGGTGTCCGGTCGGCGCGGCGCCGCGGGCCGAGGGCGCGGCCGTGGCCGGTCGGCGTCGGACTCCGCGGACATCCGGGCCTGGGCCAAGGAGAACGGCTACGACGTGAGCGAGCGGGGCCGGATCTCCGCCGAGGTGCGCGCGGCGTACAACGAAGCCAAGTAATTCCGCTCGGACTGCCGGTCCCGGCCCCGCGAGGGGGTCGGGACCGTCCGCATTCCGGTTGTTTCACAGTGTGGACAGTCAGGTGCGTGCGACTCGGCGGTGGGTGACTGACTCGGCAGCAGCTCGAGAAATTCGCTGGTGGCGAACATGCTCGCCGATCCGGGCCGGGCGGGAACACCCTGGAGATCCCTGCGGTTGTTCCCTTGTGATGCCTCCCTGGCCGCCGGTCGAGCCGTGAGCATTTGTTCGCCCACAGCGAGCCTGTCGGCACCGGGGACTAGCATGCATGTACGGGGGTCGGCCTACACGGCACGTCCGACTCCTCTGAGGCAAGGAGCGCTTTGGCGATGTTTGAACGATTTACGGACCGCGCCCGTCGGGTAGTCGTCCTGGCTCAGGAAGAGGCCAGGATGCTCAGCCACAACTACATCGGGACCGAGCACATCCTGCTCGGCCTGATCCACGAGGGTGAGGGTGTCGCCGCCAAGGCTCTCGAGAGCCTGGGTATCTCGCTCGAGGCCGTCCGCTCCCAGGTCGAGGAGATCATCGGCCAGGGGCAGCAGGCACCGAGCGGGCACATCCCGTTCACCCCACGCGCCAAGAAGGTGCTGGAGCTCTCCCTGCGCGAGGCCCTGCAGTTGGGCCACAACTACATCGGCACCGAGCACATCCTGCTCGGCCTCATCCGCGAGGGTGAGGGTGTCGCCGCGCAGGTCCTGGTCAAGCTCGGCGCGGACCTGAACAAGGTCCGGCAGCAGGTCATCCAGCTGCTGAGCGGGTACCAGGGCAAGGAGACGGCGTCGGCCGGAGCCGGGGCCACCGAAGGTGCTCCCAGCAGCTCCCTGGTGCTCGACCAGTTCGGCCGGAACTACACCCAGTCCGCCCGCGAATCGAAGCTCGACCCGGTGATCGGGCGCGAGACCGAGATCGAGCGGGTCATGCAGGTGCTGTCCCGCCGTACCAAGAACAACCCCGTCCTGATCGGTGAGCCGGGCGTCGGCAAGACCGCGATCGTGGAGGGTCTGGCCCAGCAGATCGTCCGCGGTGACGTCCCGGAGACGCTGAAGGACAAGCAGATCTACTCCCTCGACCTGGGCGCCCTGGTGGCCGGCTCGCGCTACCGCGGCGACTTCGAGGAACGCCTGAAGAAGGTGCTCAAGGAGATCCGCACCCGCGGCGACATCGTGCTGTTCATCGACGAGATCCACACCCTCGTCGGGGCCGGCGCGGCCGAGGGCGCGATCGACGCCGCGAGCATCCTGAAGCCGATGCTGGCCCGCGGTGAGCTGCAGACCATCGGCGCGACCACCCTCGACGAGTACCGCAAGTACGTCGAGAAGGACGCCGCGCTGGAGCGCCGGTTCCAGCCGATCCAGGTGGCCGAGCCCTCGATCGCGCACACGATCGAGATCCTCAAGGGCCTCCGGGACCGGTACGAGGCGCACCACCGGGTCACGATCACCGACCCGGCGCTGGTGCAGGCCGCGCAGCTGGCCGACCGCTACATCTCCGACCGTTTCCTGCCGGACAAGGCGATCGACCTGATCGACGAGGCCGGCGCCCGGTTGCGGATCCGCCGGATGACGGCTCCGCCGGACCTGCGCGAGTTCGACGAGAAGATCGCGAACGTGCGCCGGGAGAAGGAGTCGGCGATCGACGCGCAGGACTTCGAGCGTGCCGCGAGCCTCCGCGACGACGAGAAGAAGCTGATCAACGCCAAGTCGGAGCGGGAGAAGCAGTGGAAGGCCGGCGACATGGACGTCGTCGCCGAGGTGGACGAGGAGCTGATCGCCGAGGTGCTGAGCACCGCGACCGGCATCCCCGTCTTCAAGCTGACCGAGGAGGAGTCGTCCCGGCTGCTCGACATGGAGAAGGAACTGGCCAAGCGGTACATCGGCCAGGAGGACGCGGTCAGGGCACTGTCGCGCTCGATCCGGCGTACCCGCGCCGGCCTGAAGGACCCGCGCCGCCCGAGCGGCTCGTTCATCTTCGCCGGCCCGTCCGGTGTCGGTAAGACCGAGCTGTCGAAGGCGCTGACCGAGTTCCTGTTCGGCGACGAGAACGCGCTGATCAGCCTCGACATGTCGGAGTACTCCGAGAAGCACACCGCGTCCCGGCTGTTCGGTTCGCCGCCTGGTTACGTCGGCTACGAAGAGGGTGGCCAGCTGACCGAGAAGGTGCGCCGCAAGCCGTTCAGCGTGGTGCTGTTCGACGAGGTCGAGAAGGCCCACCCGGACATCTTCAACTCGCTGCTGCAGATCCTGGACGAGGGTCGCCTGACCGACGCCCAGGGCCGCGTGGTCGACTTCAAGAACACCGTGATCATCATGACCACGAACCTGGGCACCAAGGACATCGCCAAGGCGGTTTCCCTGGGCTTCTCCCAGGCGAGCGACACCGGCGGCTCGTACGAGAAGATGAAGGCGAAGGTCACCGAGGAGCTCAAGCAGCACTTCCGGCCGGAGTTCCTGAACCGCGTCGACGAGATCGTCGTCTTCCACCAGCACGGCATGGACGAGATCGTGAAGATCGTCGACCTGATGGTCGCGCAGGTGGAGGAGCGGCTGAAGGACAAGGACATGGGCATCGAGCTCACCCCGGCGGCCAAGGAACTGGTCGCCAAGCGGGGCTTCGACCCGGTCCTGGGCGCCCGCCCGCTGCGCCGCGCACTGCAGCGCGACGTGGAGGACGTGCTGGCCGAGAAGATCCTGTTCGGCGAGCTGCGGCCCGGCCAGATCGTCCTGGTCGACGTCGCTCCCGAGGGCACGGTGAACGAGGACGGCCTGGCGGAGTACTTCACCTTCGTCGGCAACCAGAAGTCCACCACGCCCGACCTGGAGCTGACCGACCTGACGGCCGGCGGTTCGGGTTCCGGTTCCACGGGCCTGCAGGACACGTAACCCGCACCAACCCACAGAAGGCCCCCGCGCAGACCGCGCGGGGGCCTTCTGCCGTTCGTCACCCTTGGTGGCAGGTCGAGCAGGTGGTACGGCGGCGGTAGTAGTAGGCGGCCGTGGCGACGGCCAGGGAGGCGCCCCAGAGCGGGAACGGGAGGATGAGCAGGTACAGGATGTTCTCGACCGTCGAGGCGTCCGGGGTCCAGAGCAGGCCGATCAGCGAGGCGCTGGCGACCAGCAGCAAGGTGGCGGCCACGGCCCCCGGTACGACGGCTGCCTTGAGCGGAACCGGCCGGCCGGCGACGATCGGGATCCACCGCGGCCACACCTCGCCCCAGGGCCGGATCAGTCCGAGCGTGACGATCCCGGCGGCCAGCGCGATCAGCCCGAGTCCGAGGCCGAACAGCTTGATCCCGGGCTCGGCGTTCAGCTCGTCGGCGTCGAAACCGATCGGGTTCGGCAGCAGCCACGTCATCCGCAGCAGCGCGTACGGCATTGGGCAGAGCACCGCCACGATCGTCGCCCAGAACCCCCACCGCCGAGCCGCCTCCGGCCGTGTCCAGCTCGCGCCCGGCCGGCCGCACCGCAGACACCGCCCACGCGCACTCCGAAGCCCGCGGATGCCCAGCACAGCCCAGCCAGCGCTCAGCAGGAAGGCACCGGACACGAACAGCGGCGTGGTCCCGACCTTCGCCGGCACCCCGGCAAGACCCTCGGCCAGCTCGCGGAACGCGGCCCAGTTGAACAACCCCGTGGTCAGCTCCACCACGACCAAGGCCGCCGCCACACCGATCAGCAGCACCCGTGTCGCCTGCTGCCTCCACGCACCGACGATCAACCAGACGATCCCCGCCGGCAAACCGAGCAGCACCAGGAGATATCCGGTCAGAACCACGACGGTGACACTCGGCGCCAACAGCCCGAACACCACCACCTGCAACGCGGTGAAGACCAGCAGCGGCTGGTACGCCGAGGCACTCCACTCGGTCCGCGCATGCGCGACCGCCGCCGGAACGCCGAGCACACCCAGTACGGCGATCAGCCCCGCACCGACCTGGTCCGGCAGGTGCGCCAGCAGCGACAACCGTTCGTCGTCCGGCGGCACCGGCCCGAACGCGTACCCACCGGCCCCCAACAGCCAGGCCACTCCGGCGATCGCGTAGGCCAACGACAACACCGCCACCAGCATCGGCAGCACACTCTTGGTCCGCTCCCGCGTCTCCGCCACGCTCATCGCTTCCTCCAGCCGTCAGTGCTCTCACTGTCCGGCCGGAGCGCTCGTCCCCGCCTCAGCCGGGAGAGTGTTCGCACTCCCTCCCGCGAGTGAATCAGCGGGTACGGCGCAGCCGGGTGATCGCCTCGGAAACGGCTGCCTGCGCAGGCCGATCAGGGTTGTTGTGCTGGGCAACCAGTTCGGCGGTGGCGGCGAGGAGCCAGAGGAGTGAGGTGGTGAGGGTGAACGCGGGACCCGGTCCCGGCCAGGTGTCGGTGAGCGTGTCGATGGTGGTGGCCTGCCAGGCCGTGGCCAGACCGACGATCGCGACGACGGCGGTGATGCCGGTGGCAGTCTGCGTCCAGATGCCTGGCTTGAGAAGCAACGCGATGACCGAGGTGATGACGCCGGCCAGACAGGTGAATGCCAGCGTCGGTTGGACTTCGATGCCCAGTTGCCAGACCGAGAGGCCGTAGCGCCTGCTGTAGGTCCAGGGCAGGAAGAGTGTCACCCCGGTGGCGATCGCGGCGAGCAGAGTCACTCGAGCGAACCAGCGGTGCTCGGAGCGAGCCAGCTCGGCCTCGACGGCGTCGAGTCGGCGCGGCAGCTCCTCGTCCGGGAAGTCGGTCATCGCGCCGCCTGCAGGCGGATGAGCTCGTTGCCCAGCTGGAAGTAAAGCGCCTGGCCAATCACGGTCACGTGGTCCGCGGCCTGTGGCACCCCTTGCCGAGGTCCTGCGATCACGGTGACGTGTCCTGGCGCGTCCACGCGCACCAGGTGGCAGCCGTCGTACCCCCAGAGCTTGCCGTCCGGGCCGGTGAACCACGTGCCGTCCGCGGTCAGCTGTGCGGCCGGTAGGCCGGTTGCCGAGACAGGCCAGCCTGATGTCGACCCGCCGAGCAGGACGGTAGGTCGGTTGTCGACCAGAACGAGTTGCTCGCCGAGGACCATCGCCACCTGGCCGGATGCGAGCTGCACCAGCCCGTTCGGACGGAGCTCACCTTTGACCGGAACCCGCCGTACCGCGTCGCCGGGGCCGTAGAGGTTGTAGAGACCGCCGCCGAGCGCCGACACCACGCGGTCTCCGGCGGCTGCGGCGTACTCGCCCTTCTGGCTGCCCGGCACCGGCTGCGGGTCTCGCACTACCGCCGTGCGACCACCCACGAGGTGTACGGCGCTCTCCATCGAGCGCCGGTCGACAACCGTCCACCACACGCCGCCCAGTCCGTCAGGAGCGAAGGCGCGAGCAGCCAGCGGCACTCGCACCCGCACCAGCCGTCCAGTCGCGTCCAGCGCCAGTTGCGTACTCACACCGGCTGCACCCACCACAGGCACAGCCGGCACTGGAGTGGCCTCGAAGGTGGTCGTGCCGTCCGCCGGCTTGCGGCGATCGCAGCGCGGGTCCGGCGGAGGTGCGGCCGGGTACGACGCGGCGGCACTGGCCGCATCAGGTATCTCCAACACCTGATCGCCACCACCGGGGGAAGTCCCCAACAGGACCGAGCCGTCCGGCCGCGCCTCGATGCTGTCCACACCCTCGGCGCCGCCGGGCAGCTTCCGCAGTACGCCGTCCGGCGTGATCACCGAGGCTGGAGCACCACCGCCCAGCCACACGTTGCCTCGTACATCGACAGTGAAGGCGTCGACCGTCATCGACGAGCTGGCGGCGTCACTGCTCAGCACACAACCAGCCGGCGCCACTCCGGTCAGCTGCTGCGGCACACCACCTGGCCGGGCCATCGCCAACCCGGTCTCGCTCGTCCGCCAGGCCGTCGTACCGTCCGGACCGGTGGAGACCGCGTTGCCCGGTGCACCCGGGCCGGGGTCGACCACGAAGTCGGCGAGGCGGATGCCCTTGCGCAGTTGGTTCGCCGGGAACTGCCAGGTGGTCGTGGATCCCCACACGACGATCGACCTGTCTGCGTTGCGGTGGCTGAGTGCCGGACCGATGCCGGTGGCAAGGACGTCCACGCCGGGCGTGACGTAGTAGCTGCCGTCCTTGTTCTTGTGGCTCAGGCTGATGTCGGCGGTCACGAGGTCGAGTGGCACCGAGAGGATCGCCCACGGCTGACCGCGGGCACCACCGGCGAGCACGACCACGTGGTTGTCGGTGACGCCCCACAGCGCGGGTGGCGTGGGCCCGTGGTTCAGCGTGACCTGGGGGAGCGCGACGTCGTCGTACGCGAAGACTGTCGAGCTCTCCGAGCCGGTCCGGCCCAGCAGCCACTGGCCCGGCGAACCGTCGAGTGTCCAGGCCACCGAGTCCAGCGGGTCCGACGTACCGATGGAGACGCGCATACCGAGGCGGTCGACCAGTTGGCCACCCTGCAGGTCCAGCAACCGGTGCGGGACCCCGGCAACGACTGACGGTTGGTACGGCGCTTCAGTCGCTGACGGCACCAGTAGACCGGCCAGCACGCCTACCGCGGCGGCACCAGCGAGCACGGGTAGTCGACGTCGGTGTGCACGCAGGACAGCCGCCGCACAGAGGCACAGCCCTAGGCCGAGTGCGATCCAGGCGCCGACAGCGGTGCGGTAGCCGACGCCGTTCGGCAACGACGGCGGCAGCCACAGCAGTTGGGACACCAGGCCTGCGACTACCACTGACCCGGTGGCGACGGCGGCTGCTCGTCGTACCAGGCCGGTGGAGAGCAGCGTCGCCACTGCCAATCCGCAGACGATGAAGGCCCACGGTCGGGCGGGCGGGATCTCCCAGAGCTGAGATCGGGCTAGACCAGCTTCGGCTGCGGTCGGGCCGAGGGCGACTGGGTCGACCAGTTCGCGCCACGGGAGCACGGTCGAGAGCACCAGCAGGACGGCGAGGGCGCCGGTGACGAAGGGAAACAGTTGGAAGCGAAAAGGCGTCCACGAGTCGACCTGGTCGCTCAGCCGGACGAAGACTGCCCGCAATTCGGACTGGTTGAGCGGCTCGGCGGACGCCTCGCCGGAGCCCTCCTCGGGGACCGTCCAGGGGGCCGTCGAACGGGTCGCCCAGTGCGCGGCGACGGCTGTTGCGAGCGTTCCGCAGACAATCGTGCCGATCACAGCCGGTGAGGTCGCACAGCTCGGCCGGCCCTGGGCAGCGAATCCGGTCCAGGCCGTCACGGTGGTCACTCCGATGGCCGCCGTACCGATGGAACGGACCTGCCGGCGGAGCCGGAATCTGTCGGCAGACAAGCGATCCACGAGCACCAGGAGCACGATCGCGACCGGCAGGGCAAGGGCTGCGCCACGGCCGCTGACCGGTTGGGTGGAGGCCCGCCAGAGGTAACAGCCTGTGCCCGCCGGACCGGGGACGAGGACCGCGAACGCCACCCCGGCAGCGAGACACGCCAGCATGACGCCGTGCCGTCCGGATCGTCGTATGGTCCTCCGATGGGTGATCACTTCGGTACGGAGCAGAGCCGCCGCGGCCTTCGATTCGGTGGGAAGTTCGCGCAGCGGCATGAAAAAGAAGTTACCTGGCACCCATGTTCCGCGTTGTAACGCTGTGACCACGCTGATGGGACCCGGACTGTCGGAAAGGGGGCCGGGGATGGAATCATCACGTCGCATGGACGCACCGCGTCTGCCGTTGACCCAGGAACCGGTCGCCGACACCGGTTCCTTTGGCGTGCGGCAAGCAGGTGGCGTCCTCGAGCGCGCCCAGCGGATCGCCGACACGCTGCGGGAACAAGCGGAGTACGAGAACGACCTCGCCCACGAGGAAGCGGGCCGGGTCCGCGCCGAGAGCGAGCAGTTGAAGGCGGAGGCCGAGTCAGCCGCGCAGAAGATGCGCACCGACGCGACGACCGCGGCACAACGACTGCTCAACGACGCGGAGCGCGCGGCAGAACAACTGCGCACCGAGGCCGAGAACGAGGCCGACCGGGTCCGCACCGAGGCCGAGACCGCGGCCGAGCGCCTCCGGTCCGAGTCGACCGCCGAAGCCGACCGGGTACGGCGCGACGCTGCCGCCGCAGCCGAGAAGCTGCAGCGCGAGTCGACCGCCGAGGCGGACCGGGTCCGGTCCGAGGCGACCGCGATCGCCGAACGGCTGAAGGCCGACTCGGAGTCCGCAGCCGAGCAGCTTCGGGCCGCGGTCGCGGAAGAGGTGGCGAGGCGCCGGGCAGACTCCGAGGCAGCGGCGGAGAAGCTGCGGAACGAGAGCCAGGCGGCCGCCGACCGGCTGCGGGCCGAGTCGCACGCTGCGGCCGACCGGCGGATCGCGGCCGCCGAGGCCGAGGCGGCGCGGTTGGAGGAAGAGGCCGACGAGCTGCTCGAGGAAGCCCGGATGGCCCGGGAGTCCGCGCAGCACACCGTCGACCGGGCCAGTCGCGAGGCGCAGCAGTTGGTCAAGGACGCCGGCGAGCAGGCGGCGCTGGTCTCGCAGGCCGCGGTGCGCAACGAGGCCGACCTGATCGCGCGGGCCGAGACCGAGGCCGCCGACCTGCGCGCAGCGGTCGAGCGCGAGGTCGAGGCGGCGCGCATGAAGTCCCGTGTCGAGATCGGCGAGGCGCACGCGGAGATCGAGCGGCTGCGCGGCGAGAACCGGGCCGAGCTGGAACGCCGGACCGCCGAGCTGGAGGAGACCGAGCGGGCCAAGCTGGCCGCCATCTCCCTCGAGATCGACAAGCTGCGGGCCGAGGCGGTCGCCGAGATCGCCGAGCGCAAGGCCGAGGCCGAGGCGGGCAACGAGCGGCTGATGGCCGACGCCCGGGCCCAGGCCAAACTCGTCGTCGACAGCATCGAGGCAGACCGCCGTACGGCGACCGCCGAAGCGCACCGCATCGTCGAGGACGCGAACAAGGCCGCCGAGGCCGCGCTCGCGGAGGCCGAGAACCAGACCATCTGGAGCAGGAAGACGGTCGACGACCTGATCGGCGCCGCCGAGTCCGAGGCGGAGTCGATCCGGGAGCACGCCGCAGCTGACGCGGCCGAGCTGATGCGGCAGAAGCGGGCTCACCTGCGCCGCGTGGTCGGCCGGACAACCAGCAGGCTCAAGCAGACCAAGGACGCGATCGCCCGGGAGAACGCCGAGCTCACCACGCTCGCCGAGACCACGCTGACGACCGCGACCGAGCAGGCCGAGTCGACGCTTGCCGCGGCCAAGCACGAGGCCGAGAAGGTGACTGCTCAGGCGCAGACCCGGGCCGACCGGCTGAAGACCTCGGCGCAGACCGAGGCCCGCGAGATCGTCGAGCGGGCGCACCGCCGGGAGACGGAGGCCGAGGCCAGCACCCAGGTGCTGCGCGAGCGCGCCGCCAACGACCTGGCCGACGCCCAGCGGCAGTCGCACGACCTGATCCGCAAGTCCCGCGCCGAGGCTCAGCAGATCGAGGCGCAAGCCCGTGAGCACGCCGAAGAGGTCCGTGCCCAGGCCCGAAAACTTCTCGCCGACGCCGAGGCGAGGGTCGCGGCGCTGAACCAGCGCCGTGATGAGATCACCAAGGAGCTCACTCAGCTTTCGGGTGTGATCGAGGCACTCGCTGTACCGGGCTTCCTGTCAGGTGATGGAATGTCCCGCAGTGAGGGTTCCACGGGGGAATCAGGATGAGGACGTGACAGTCAGATCCTTGTCAGTGACAATGTGTGATCCACCCACCCACCGAAGTGAGCATCAGAAGACATGAGCAGTGAAAGCCCAACCCCGTTCCGCACCGTTCTGCGTGGCTACGAGCCTGCCCAGGTGGACCAGCACATCCGTGAGCTGACCACCTCGCTGACCGCACTGCAGCAGCAGTCCGAGCAGCTGCAGCGCCACGTTCAGGAGCTGCAGACCCGGACGGACGCCGCGGAGTCGGCCGTCATCTCCGCCCAGGAGGAGAGCAAGGACCGCACCCCCACCTTCACCGAGTTCGGCGAGCGGGTCGCCAAGATCCTGTCGCTGGCCGACGACGAGGCCCGTGACCTGGTCACCCGGGCCCGCACCGACGCCGAGGCGATCGTCGCCGACGCAGAGGCGCACGCCAAGAAGGTCCGCAAGGAGGCCGAGCAGTACTCCCTGGACTGGAAGAGCGAGGTCGACGCCGAGGCCGCCCGCATCCTGGAGGAGGCGCGCACCCAGGCCGACGACATGCGCGACGAGGCCGAGCGGGACGCGACCGCGCGGCGCAGCGAGGCTCAGGCGCTGTACGAGCAGGAGCGGGCCAAGTCCGCCCAGGCCGCGGCCGCCTTCGAGACCACTCTGGCCGAGCGCCGGGGCAAGGTCGAGCAGGAGTTCGCCGCCCGGACCGCGCTGGCCGAGCAGCAGCTGGCCGCCGTCACCGACCGCGCCGCCCAGGTGCAGCGCGAGGCCGACCGCTCCCGCTCCGAGGCGGAGCGGCTGGCTCAGCAGCAGCTGGCCGACGCGAACCGGCAGGCTCAGGAGATCGTCGCCGCCGCGAAGGACAAGGCGGAGCGGATCCGGGCCGAGTCCGAGCGTGAGCTCGCCGCCGCGACCCAGCGTCGCGACAGCATCAACGCGCAGCTGACCAACGTCCGCCAGATGCTGGCGACGCTGTCCGGCAGCCCGGCGATGCCGCTCGACCTGCTGGCCGACGACGACGAACAAGCCACCACCGGCAGCAAGAAGAACTGATTCACCAGCCAGGTCGGCCCGTTCCCTGGTCCGGTCGCCCGGTTCTACCAACACCGCCGACGTGCGCCCTGCGGGCGTACTCACTGAACATGGCCTTCTGGGTGGCCAAAAAGCCGGCGAGCAGATGCCACGCCTCCCGCTTGGTGTAGACCTCC
>NZ_JBFAHB010000004.1:0-242211 GCF_040653975.1 Kribbella sp. NPDC050820 | reverse complement strand
GAGAAGGCGGGCTTCCGGCTGCCGGTCCAGTCGCACCCGTTGCAGGCGCTCGTCTCCGAGCTCTACGAGCCGGTCCATCCGACCGTGGTGATGTCCAACCACGTCCACGTCTACGTCTCCCAGGCCCACAAGGGCGAATTGGTCATGGGCGCCGGCGTCGACGCCTACAACGGCTACGGGCAACGCGGATCCTTCCACGTCATCGAGCACCAGATGGCCGCTGCGCTGGAGCTCTTCCCGATCTTCGGCCGCGCCCACCTGCTGCGGACCTGGGGCGGCATCGTGGACGTCGCCCCGGACGCCTCGCCGATCATCGGGGCCACCCCGGTGGACAACCTCTACGTCAACGCGGGCTGGGGCACCGGCGGTTTCAAGGCCACGCCGGCCGCCGGCTGGGCGATGGCGCACACGATGGCCACCGGCGAGCCGCACGAACTGAACCGGCCGTTCGGCCTGGAGCGATTCGTCACCGGCGCACTCGTCGACGAGCACGGCGCCGCGGCCGTCGCCCACTGAGCCCGAGAGCCCGAGAAGGAGCACCTCCGATGCTGCTGCTGAAGTGCCCGTGGTGCGGACCACGGGACGAGACCGAGTATCACTACGGCGGCCAGGCCCACGTGCCGTACCCCGAGGACCCGTCTGCGCTGACTGACGAGGAATGGGCGGAGTACCTGTTCTATCGCGACAACCCCAAAGGCCCGTTCGCCGAACGCTGGTCACACAGCGCCGGCTGCCGCCGATGGTTCAACGTCGTCCGCGACACCGCGACCCACGAAGTCCACGCGGTCTACACCGGCGCGGTTCCACCCGCCCAGCCAGGAGGCGCACGATGACGCAGTCCCGAAGGCTCCCCGTCGGCGGCCGGATCGACCGCAGCCGGGAGCTCGCGTTCATCGTCGACGACGTCGAGTACGTCGGCCATCCCGGCGACACGATCGCGTCCGCGCTGCTGGCGCACGGACAGATCGGGGTCGGCCCATCCATCTACCGGAAGCGGCCCCGCGGGATCGTCGCGGCCGGCGTCGAGGAGCCGAACGCGCTGCTGCAGATCGGTGGTGACTGCTCCGAGCCCATGGTGCCCGCGACTGTCCGCGAACTGGTGGACGGCCTCAGCGCGCAGACGCTCTCCGGACTTGGGCATCTCGATCCCGCACCGGACCAGGCGCAGTACGACAAGAAGTTCGTGCACACCGACGTCCTGGTGATCGGGGCCGGACCGGCCGGCCTCGCGGCAGCCGACGCGGCCGCGGCCGGCGGCGCCCGGGTGCTCGTTGTCGACGAACAGTCGGAGCTGGGTGGATCGCTGTTGTCCAGCGGCCAGGAGCTCGTGGACGACCGGCCTGCGCTGGAGTGGGTGGCCGAGGTCACTGCCCGGCTCGAGGAATCCGCAGAAGTCACCCTGTTGCCTCGGACAACGGCCTTCGGCAGCTACGACGACAACTACGTCCTGGCCGTCGAACGACGGACCGACCACCTCGACGAGCCCCCGGCTCACGTATCCCGGCAACGGCTCTGGCACATCCGGGCCGGCCAGATCATCCTGGCCACCGGTGCCCACGAGCGGCCGCTCGTCTTCGCCGGCAACGACCGCCCCGGCGTCATGCTCGCGGATGCGGTCCGCACGTACCTGAACCGGTACGCCGTCACCGCCGGTCGCAAGGTGGTCGTCGCGACGACCAACGACAGCGCCTACGCACTCGTCGCCGACCTGCTCGCGGCCGGCGTCGAGGTGCCCGCAGTGCTGGATGCACGGCCGACGCCGTCAGACCGCGCCGCCGCCTGCGCTTCGCTTGGCGTCCGCGTGGACCTGGGCACAGTCCTGGTGGCAACACACGGAGACCCGCGGGTGTCCGCGGTCGAGATCAGCTCGATCGACGCCGAGGGACAGCTCGTCGGCGAACGGTCGACCGTCGCCTGCGACACGGTCGCCGTCTCGGGCGGGTGGAGTCCGGTCGTGCACCTGCACAGTCAGCGCCAGGGGCGGCTGACCTGGAACGCCCGGATCGCAGCGTTCGTCCCCTTCGGTGCCGTACGCAACCAGTTCGTGGTCGGCTCCGCAGCCGGCGAGTTCAGCCTGAACGCGAACCTCGGCGCTGGAGGCGTCGCGGGCGTTGCGGCGGCACGACGTCGAGGCTACCTGTCGGAGGTGACGACACCCCGGGGCGCAGGCGGCTGGAACGGAGCAGTACGACCAGTCTGGCTGGTGCCGGGCATCGACGGCGAGCCAGGTGAGTGGAACCAGCACTTCGTCGACCAGCAACGCGACCAGACCGTCGCCGACGTCTGGCGAGCCACCGGCGCGGGCATGCGCAGTGTGGAACATGTGAAGCGCTACACGTCCATCGGAACCGGCCAGGACCAAGGCAAGACGTCCGGCGTCGTCGCCATCGGGGTGATCGCCGCAGCACTGGCCGAGTCCGACCTCGGCGAGATCGGCACCACCACCTACCGGGCGCCGTACTCCCCCATCCCGTTCGCAGCCCTCGCCGGACGTGAGCGTGGCGACCTGTTCGACCCCGAGCGGACCACGCCGGTGCACTCCTGGCATGTCGAGCACGGCGCGGAGTTCGAGATCGTCGGCCAATGGCTGCGGCCCTGGTACTACCCGCAGCCGGGCGAGGACATGGACGCCGCGGTACGGCGTGAGTGCCGGGCCGCCCGCAACGGCGTGGCGATGATGGACGCCTCCACTCTCGGCAAGATCGAGGTCCGCGGCCGCGACGCCGGAGAGTTCCTGAACCGGATCTACACCAACGCCTTCAAGAAGCTGCCGGTCGGGTCGGCCCGGTACGGCGTGATGTGCAGGCCGGACGGGATGATGTTCGACGACGGCGTGACGCTGCGGCTCGCCGAGGACCGCTACTTCCTGACCACCACCACGGGAGGTGCCGCGGGGGTCCTGGACTGGCTCGAGGAGTGGCTGCAGACCGAGTGGCCCGAACTCGACGTGGTCTGCACGTCGGTGACCGAGCAGTGGACCACCGTTGCAGTCGTCGGGCCGCAGTCCCGCGAGGTCGTCGCCCAGGTGGCTCCGGAGCTCGACGTCTCCAACGAGGCCTTCCCGTTCATGACCCTTCGGGAGACCACGCTCGCATCCGGGATCCCGGCCCGGATCTGCCGGATCTCGTTCTCCGGCGAGCTCGCCTTCGAGATCAACGTCGCCGGCTGGTGCGGGCGCGCGGTCTGGGAGGAGGTCCACGCAGCTGGCGCCGGCCTTGGCATCACGCCGTACGGGACCGAGACGATGCACGTACTGCGGGCCGAGAAGGGCTACCCGATCGTCGGGCAGGACACCGACGGCACGGTGACGCCCCAGGACGCCGGGATGGAGTGGGTCGTCTCGAAGGTCAAGGACTTCGTCGGCCGGCGCTCGTACAGCCGCCCGGACACCTCGCGCACCGACCGCAAGCACCTCGTCGGTGTGCTGCCGACAGATCGCAGTACCCGGCTGCCCGAGGGGACACAACTCGTCGCGCCCGGTGCACCCGCAACTGCAGTCGACGGGCCCGTGCCGATGCTCGGGCACGTGACGTCGAGTTACCACAGCGAGGCACTCAACAGGCCGTTCGGGCTGGCTCTCGTCGAGGGCGGCCGCGATCGGTTCGGCGAGGTGCTACTGGCACCGGTCGGCGACCGGTTGGTCGAGGTCGAGGTGACCTCGCCCGTGTTGTACGACCCCGAAGGGACAAAGCGAGATGGCTGACCTGACGAACCTGCGGCGGAGCCCGTTGGAGCACCTTGCCGATCAGCTGGCCGCAGCCTCGGCCGGAGCAACGGTGAGCGTGTCGGAGACGCCCTTCCTCGGGATGATCAGCCTGCGGGTGGATCCGTCCGCACCGGCCGCCGAGCGCGTCGCCGCCGTCCTCGGAGCGCCGCTGCCGACCAACTGCGGGGAAACCAGCGGGCAGACACTCTGGCTCGGCCCGGACGAGTGGCTCGTCGTCACCAGGAACGACCCGGTCGCGCTGGCCGACCAGCTCGAGGCTGCCATCGGCGAAGACCCTGGCCTGGCGTTGGACGTCTCGGCGAACCGGACGGTCATCGAAATCACGGGACCACAGGCACGCGCTGCCCTCGAGAAGGGCTGCCCACTAGATCTGCACCCCCGCTCGTTCGGACCGGGCCACGCTGTCGCCACCACTCTGGCCAGAGTGCCGGTGCTGCTGTGGCAGATCGGCGACAACCAGTACCGGCTCCTGCCGCGCTCGAGCTTCGCCGACTACGTCGCCCGCTGGCTGCTGGACGCGATCCGGGAGTACGCAGGCTGATGGCGCTGTCCGCGTTCGACCTCTACTCCGTCGGCATCGGCCCCTCCTCGTCGCACACCGTGGGACCGATGCGCGCGGCAAAGACGTTCGCCGGCCGGCTCGCCGAAGCCGGCGTGCTGCCGAACGTTGCCCGGGTGCGTGCCGAACTGTTCGGCTCGCTCGGCGCCACCGGCCACGGGCACGGCTCACCCAAGGCGGTCGTCTTGGGGCTTGAAGGCGCGGACCCGGCAACCGTGGACACCGACCTTGCCGACCTGCGGCTGGACCGGCTGCGGGCCGAAGGCCGGTTGCGGCTGAACGACGCTCACGCCGTACCGTTCGACCTTGACGAGGATCTGGTCATGCACCGCCGGCGCAGCCTCCCGGCACACCCGAACGGCATGGTCTTCACCGCGTACGACGCACTCGGAACGCAGGTGCTCGAGAAGACGTACTACTCGGTCGGCGGCGGGTTCGTAGTGGACGGGTCGGCCACAGGCTCCGACCGGATCGTCCCCGACGAGACCCCGATCAAGTTTCCCTTCAGCACCGGCGCGGAACTGCTGGACATCTGCTCCCGCGAGCGCATGTCCATCAGCGACGTCATGCTCGCCAACGAGCAGGCCTGGCGCTCCGAGCAGGAAATTCGCGACGGCATGCTGCATCTGTGGTCTGTCATGGCGGAGTGCGTGGAGCGCGGATTTCATCGTGAGGGCGTCCTGCCCGGCGGCCTGAAGGTCCCGCGCCGGGCACCTGCACTGTTCCAGGAACTCTCCGAGTCGTCGGGCCGGGACCCGCTGCACGTCATGGACTGGGTCAACCTGTTCGCGCTCGCGGTGAACGAGGAGAACGCCGCCGGCGGCCGGATCGTCACTGCTCCGACCAACGGCGCCGCCGGCATCATCCCCGCCGTACTGCACTACTACGTGTGGTTCGTGCCGGGCGCGGACGAGGACGGCATCGTGCGCTTCCTGCTCACCGCCGCGGCGGTGGGCGTGCTGTTCAAGACCAACGCCTCGATCTCGGGCGCCGAAGTCGGCTGCCAGGGCGAAGTGGGCTCGGCGTGTTCGATGGCCGCGGCCGGCCTGTGTGAGGTGCTGGGCGGCACACCGGAACAGGCGGAGAACGCAGCCGAGGTGGGGATCGAGCACAATCTCGGCCTCACCTGCGACCCGGTCGGCGGTCTGGTGCAGATCCCGTGCATCGAGCGGAACGCGATCGCCTCGGTCAAGGCGGTCAACGCCGCACGGCTCGCCATCAAGGGCGACGGCAGCCACAAGGTCAGCCTGGACAAGGCGATCAAGACCATGCGCGACACGGGCCGGGACATGAAGACGAAGTACAAGGAGACCGCCCGCGGCGGCCTCGCAGTCAACGTGATCGAGTGCTGAATCGGCAGGAACGCCATGAGCGATGCAACCCTGGAACACGTCCTCACCCTCGACTGCCCGGAGTCACCGGGCATCGTCCACGCCGTCAGCGGCTTCCTGCTGGACCACGGCTGCGACATCGTCGACAACCAGCAGTTCGGAGACCGGCTGGAGAACCACTTCTTCATGCGCGTACACGTCGTCTGCGCCGACGGCGTGGACGTCACCGAGCAACTGCGGGACGACTTCACGCCGGTCGCCGAGCGGTTCTCCATGTCGTGGCGGCTGGAACGGGCCGACCGCCTGAGCCGAGTGCTGGTGATGGTCTCGAAGTTCGACCACTGCCTGAACGACCTGCTCTACCGCGCCCGCACCGGTGACCTTCCCATCGACATCGTCGCGGTGGTCTCCAACCACCGCGATCACGAGGGCCTCGTCGCCTGGCACGGCATCCCGTTCCACCACGTGCCCGTCACCCCGGCGAACAAGCCCGAGGCCGAGCAAACGCTCATCGACCTGGTGGCGGCGTACGACGCGGAGCTGGTGGTCCTGGCGCGCTACATGCAGGTGCTCTCGGACGAGCTGTGTGCCCAGCTCGGTGGCCGGGTGATCAACATCCACCACTCGTTCCTGCCGAGTTTCAAGGGCGCGAAGCCCTACCACCAGGCCCATGCCCGTGGCGTGAAGGTGGTCGGTGCCACCGCACACTATGTCACCGCCGACCTCGACGAAGGCCCGATCATCGCCCAGGAAGTGATTGAGGTCGACCACCGGCACCACGCCGAGGATCTGGTCGCCGTCGGCCGGGATGCCGAGGCGGGAGCGCTGCAGAAGGCCATCCGGTGGCACTGCGAAGGCCGTGTGCTCCTCCACGGCAACCGCACCGTCATCCTCCGCTGACCAGAACGGATCGATCATGCAGGGCAAGCCGACCTCCGCATGCTCCTGCTCCGCGAGCCAGGTGGCCACCCAGCGATGTGCGGCGTACTCGTGATGCATGCGTGCGGTGAGCTCGGGCTCGAGGTTCCGTTCGTCCACGAGAGCGCAGCCGGTACGACGTTCGTCGGACTATTGCACGAGAAGCTACGCATGCACGGCCGCGACGCCGTCGTACCGTCCATCCGCGGGCGGGCGTGGATCACCGGCATCACCCAGGTCCTGCTGGATCCGAGCGACCCGTTCCCACGAGGCTTCACGATGGGCGACATCTGGGGCGAGACCAGCCTGTGAGCACCGTCGTCGCCACTCAACACCTAGCCTGACCGCAGCGTACGCGATGGCGCTTGTCACCAACCCCATCTGATCCTCAGCTCGATCGGCAACGAAGCGAGCGCCTTCTCGGGCACCGCTCCTCCGCCGCAGCGGCGTCGTACTCCTCACGCAATTCGTTTCGGAGCAGGCGTCACGACGTCCTGCCGCCGCACAATCATGACCGGATATGGCCAGACGCGGGGGTGGTGGGCGGGCGAGTCTTAAGGGGCTCAAGTCAACCCAGGAGGGATCGAAAGTGCTGGCAAAGGTGTTCCCCATCAAACTGAAGGACGGCAATCAGGCGGCGGCCGAGGAGATCGTGCAGGCATTCGCGCCGCAGGCTCCGGCGGTCGAGGACGGGACGTTGTCGTTCCGGGTGTACCGCGATCCGGCCAACCCCGACTACCTGCTGTTCGTCGAGCACTTCTTGGACCAGGCGGCGTACGACGCGCACACCGGATCGGCGGCGTACCGGGACCTGATCGCCGGAAAGTTCGCCGACCTGATCGTCGAGTTCGTCGAGATCGACCACGAACTGGTGGTCAGCCTGTGACGTCGGACGCGGCCCGGCGGCTCCGGGCCCTGCACAAGCAGCCGCCGTTGGTGCTGCCGAACGCTTGGGACGCCGGATCGGCCCGGGCGATCGAGGCCGCGGGAGCCCGCGCGATCGCGACGACGAGCGCCGGCGTCTCGTGGGCCGCAGGTGTGACAGACGCGGGCGGACTGACCCGCACGACGGCCATGGCGGCGCTCCGGTCGATCGTCGCGGCGGTGTCGATTCCGGTGACGGCGGACATCGAGTCCGGGTACGGCGACGTCGAGGCGACAGTTGCCGACGTCATCGAAGCGGGTGCCGTAGGCATCAACCTCGAGGACAGCGCAGACGGTGCGCTGGTCGATCCGGCCCGGCACGCCTCGAGAATCGCAGGCGCTCGCACCATTGCCGTCGCAGCCGGCATCGATTTGGTAATCAACGCTCGTACGGACACGTACCTGTTCGGCGACGGCATCGCCACGATCGAACGGGCGAAACTGTACGCCGAGGCCGGCGCGGACGTGCTGTTCGTTCCCGGCGTAGTCGATGCACCGACAATTCGGAAGCTGGTCGAGGAATCACCACTGCCGCTCAACGTGATGGTCGGACCAGGTGCACCGACGGTCGCCGAACTCGCCGAGCTCGGGGTGGCCAGGATCAGCGTCGGGCCCGCGATCACAGCCGGCGCCTATGGTTTGGCCGCGGCTGCCGCGCAAGAGCTCCTGTCGACCGGCACGTATCGAACGCTGAGCACGGCGGCCGACCTCGGCAGACACAACACGCTGCTGCGCTGATCACGCGAGCAGGTAGGCGGCCGCCAGTGAACGCCACGGGCGCAAGTGCTCGGACTCCCCCTCGAGCGGCCACACATCGCGAGCGCCGAGTCGCATCGCCACCTGATGCGCCGCCTTCCTGCTCACTCCCGGCACCACCGCCAGCGAACGGATCAGCTCCTCGGCGTCCTCCCCGCCGTCCAGCCAGACGTTGCCTGCAGCAACCTCCTGGGCCAGCGGTGCGACCAGCTCAGGATTCGCGCTGACAAGCGTCTCCGCGGACGGGAACGCATGGGTGAGCCCATGGCCGAGCCCCGGCACCGGCAACCCGTGCACCTCGACCAGCTTGCGGAGTACGTCGTCCGCGGCCAGGTCCGGAAGGTGATCGCGAACTACCGCCTGGACGGCGACCTCGAACGGGCCCCACGCACCCGGCACGCGAACGCCCGGGCGAGCCGCCACCAACGGACCGACGACCGGATCCTCGGCGAGGAACGCCCGGGCGAGGACGGGTTCGGAATGCAGGCCGACCAGGCGGGCAGCGCGTTCGGCGACATGGATGACGCCTTCCCAATACGGCAGATGAGCCTTGAGCAACAGATGGTCGGCATCGCCCGGGCCGATCTCGAGCACACCGGGATCACCGTCGAGCGAGATGGTCCGGCGGTAGACACCGTCCTCGACCGACTCGACACCCGGGATCGCGTGCGCGCCGAGGAAGGCGACCATCGCGTCCCAGTCGTACGGCGGGTTGTACGGCAAACGCAGTACCAGACCTCCATCCGCGGCCAGGCGGTCGCCGTGACGGCGGCGTTCGCGGAGCTCGCGCGGTGATGCGCGGAAGATCTCGCGCATGGCCCGGTTGAACTGGCGCAGGCTGCCGAACCCCGACGCGAACGCGACGTCCGCGATGCTGAGCTCGGAATCGTCCAGTAACCGGCGAGCGAAGTGGGCGCGTCGCGATCGCGCGAACTGGTCGGGCGTGACACCGAGGTATTCGTGGAAGATCCGCCGCAGGTGCCGCGCCGAGAGCCCGACCCGGGCACCGAGCGCGGCCTCACCCGACTCGTCCAGCACGCCGCTGATGATCAACTGCACGGCCCGGCAGACCAGCTCGGGCGCCTCGTCCGCAACCGTCCCCGCGATCCGGTACGGCCGGCACCGCAGACAGGCGCGATAACCCGCGGCCTCCGCCGCGGCCGCGAGCTCGAACGTCCGCACATTCTCCGCCAACGGTCTGGCCCCACACCCCGGCCGACAGTAGATCCCGGTCGTTCGCACCGCCGAATACGCCACCCGACCACGCTAACCGCGCCCGCCGACACTTCGGCTTGGCAGCGATCGTGGGAGGCCGAACCAGGGCAGCACGGTGTTCTCGAAGCGGGTCATGGCGGAGATTCGGTCGCCGCTGAGGGTGAGGACGTAAAGACCGACCCCGTGGCGGACGCCGGTGGGTGTTCGCAGGTAGGCCCCGAACGCCGGCTGACCGTTGGCTCGCGTCCGCACCAGGTCGAACCTGCGGCCCGAGCCGAAGATGCCGGCGCAGAACCGGGCCGCGGCGTCTCGGCCGACGTACTCGAAAGGCATCGGTGGCATCGACACGAAGACGTCGTTGGTCAGCAGGGCCACCAGCGCGTCGAGATCGGCGGACTCCCACGCGCGGACGAAGTTCGCCACGATCGCGTCCTCGGACGCTGAGCCCGAGGCGGGAGGCGGTTCGGCGGTCCGCGGCCGGTGGCGCTGCAGGCCGGCGCGCGCTCGCTTCAGGGCGCTGTTGACCGATTCGACGGTCGTGTCCAGCATGTCGGCCACCTCGTTCGCGCGGTAGGCGAGGACGTCGCGCAGGATGAGGACGGCGAGCTGACGAGGTGGCAACACCTGGAGGGCAGTCACGAAGGCCAACGAGATGGCTTCGGACTGTTCGTAGCGTGCCTCCGGGCCCGGCGGCGTCTCGGTCGCACCCTCGATTCGCGCGTCCGGAAACGGCTCGAGCCAGACGACTTCGCCGAGCCGGGTCGGCTCGGGCGGTCCAACCTTGGGCACGTCCCACTCCTTGGCCGGGCGCCGGCTCGCCGAGCGACGCACGTTGAGGCACCGATTGGTGGCGATTCGGTACAGCCAGGTGCGCAGTGCGGCGCGGCCCTCGAACCCGTCAAGACCTTGCCAGGCGGCCAGCAACGTGTCCTGGAGTGCGTCCTCGGCGTCCTGGAACGATCCGAGCATCCGGTAGCAATGCACGAGCAACTCCTGGCGATACGGCTCGGTCAGCTCCCGAAAGGCGTCACCGTCCCCGGCCCGTGCCCGGCTCATCAGGTCGGCTGTCACCAACCTCACCTACTTCCCGCAGCTTGTCGCTCTCCCATGCTGTACAGACACCGGCCGAAGAGCGAACTGGGCGGCTGGACGGCGCCCAGTTTCCCGGCATCGCGGTGCCTACATCATCGACGGACCACCCAGGCACAGAACGGGACCAGAGATGATGCTGAAAGACAAAGTTGCGGTGATCTACGGAGCGGGGGGCGGTATCGGCGGCGCCGTCGCCGTCGCCTTTGCCCGCGAAGGGGCCAAACTGTTTCTCACCGGGCGCCGGCCGGCGCCGGTCGAGGTGGTCGCCAAGGACATCGTGTCGGCCGGCGGATCCGCCGAGGCGGCCGAGGTCGACGCTCTCGACGAGCAGGCTGTGGACGAGCATCTGCAGTCCGTGATCGATCGGGCGGGCCGCGTCGACATCTCGTTCAACGCGGTCGGGATCCCGAATGCGGAGATCGTGGGTGTGCCGCTGACCGAGCTGGATGTCGAGCGGTTCTCGCTGCCGATCGCGACGTACACGAGATCGTATTTCCTGACCGCACGCCTGGTCGCCCGGCGCATGGTTCCGAACAGGGCGGGGGTGATCATGAGCGTCTCCGCGCTCCACTCGCGAACGGGCATCCCCTTGGTGGGAGGCTACGGCCCGGCGCAGGCCGCCAAGGAGGCACTCACCCGCGGTCTGTCCGCCGAGCTGGCACCACACGGCATTCGCGTGGTCGGTCTGCGGCCAGCGGGCATGCCGGAGACCCGCACGATCAGGGAGGCCTATGAGCCTCGCGCCAAGGCATCCGGCCTGACCTGGGACCAGTGGCAAGAGATGCTCGCCAGCAAGACGCATCCGCGACGGCTCATGACTCTCGACGAGCTGGCTGACGTCGCGGCCTTCATGGCCTCCGACAAGGCCGGCGGCATGACGGGAACCACGGTCAACCTGACCATGGGCGGCCTCGATGACTGACAGCCAAGCAACCAAAGCACACACGAGCAAGGGGATGTCCTCCTACTGTCCTGCGCGGCGCAGTTCATGGTCGTGCTCGACATCGCGATCGTGAACGTCGCCCTGCCCTCGATCCAGCAGGACCTCGGCATCAGGCAGAGCACCGTGCAGTGGATCGTCATCGCGTACGGCCTCATGCTCGGCGGATTCCTGCTGCTCGGCGGCAGATTGGCCGACCTCCTTGGACGCCGCCGCATGCTGGTGACGGGGCTGATCCTGTTCTCGGCCGCCTCACTGATCGCGGGCGTGGCGGGCTCCGCCGAGCTCCTGATCGGCGCCCGGGCTCTGCTCATTCGTCGGCCGACCGCCACCCAGAGCCGGATCTGACCGGTCGCATGGACGTCACCACATCCTGGCATCGGATCATCAACTGGCTTACCGCGCACGATCAGGCCACGGCCACCCTGATCAACCCACCCGCTACGGCCGTCGATCTCCGCTACCTCGAAGCGGCGATCAACCGCCCGCTTCCAGCTGACTTGGTCGCACTGCTCGAGCTCGCCAACGGCACAGAGCACCGCGCCATCCAAGGTTCACTCATCCCGACCCTCTACAACCTGGTCCCAGTGAAGGACATGCTGTCTACGCGGCAGATGCTGCAGAAGATCCAGCATCGGATCAGCGGGCCCGGCCCTTGGCCAGGTGCCTGCGATCCGGCCGGGCGGCCGACGACGGAATGGCTCGACAGCTTTCTACCGATCGCAGCCGCAGGCGACGCCGGCCACCTCTACGTCGACCTACGCGACGGCGACCAGTTCGGGTTTGTTTGGGAGTGGTACCCCGAGGGCGGCGGGGCATCGGCGCCTTGGTGGGGCAGCGTCAGCGAGATGCTCGACGACGTCGCGGCCGCGCTCGTCGACGGCCGACCGGCCCTCCGAACCTACTCAAACGGAGCCGTCTGGCCGGAGCAGCGGCTCTCGCCGCAGCTTCCAGACGTAGACGACGGCTACCTGCGGTGGTTCGCGGTGTAGGGCTCGATCTACGACCCCGAGTACGTCGAGGCCGAGCAGTACCTCGCGAACGCCTCCAGGTCGACCTCGGCGATGACGAGCACTTCGGCGACGACTGGATCATCGAGCCGGAAGCCTGGATGCTCATGCGATGCGGGGCGGTCCTGCAGTCACAACCGAAGCCCGCCGTACTCAAGGCACTCGTCCACGGGTTGCGCGGTTCATACCACCGGAAGACCGTGCACGACATCCTGACCGACATCGCACGCCAAGCCGTCACGCTGTGGCGGGACGGCGACCGAAGCTTGACCGTCCGAGACCTCGTCCGGGACACAGCCCACGCCTACAAGTACGGCACGAAGCCCGATGATGTGGACCTCGTTGTGGAGATGTGCGACGAGCCCACCTTCACAGCCGAGGGAGACGACGAGGACTTTCGCATCTACTGGTTCGCCTCACTTACCAAGATCAAGTGGTCACAGGTGGGTTGTGCGAAACGACACCGGCTTGCACGCGCAGCTCACATTGGCGGGCACTCCGACGCTCGGTCAGCGATGCTTGGCCGCCCGATTCCGCACATGTTCAGTGATGCTGGCTGAGGGCGAAACGGGCGCGAAGCAGGTCGGCGGCGCGTGAGCTGTGGCCGACGAGCAGGTCGAATTCTCCGGGCTCGACGATCCGTCGCCCTTCCGCGTCGACCAGGGAGCATTCCGCGGCGGGGATCGCCAGCTGGACCCGCACGCTCTCACCGGGAGGGACCGCGACCTGTCGCCAGGCCTTGAGTTCCTGCTTTGCCCACGTGACGCTCGTGACCAGGTCGCTGATGTAGGCCTGCACGGTCTCCAGCACCGGTCGGTCGCCGGTGTTGGAGACGGTGACCTCGGCGCGAACCACGTCGTCCAATGCCACGACTTCATCGAGGAGGGCCAGGTCGGCGTACTCGATTGTGCTGTAGGACAGGCCCTCCCCGAAGACGAAAAGTGGTTCCTGGGTCAGGTCGGCATAACGGTCACCATGCTGGCCGCGCACCTGGTTGTAGTAGACAGGCTGCTGCCCGACATGGCGTGGCACTGACAGGGGCAGGCGTCCCGACGGCTCGATCAGACCAAGTACGAGCTCGGCCACCGCCTGACCGCCGCGCATGCCGGGGTTGAACGCCTCGATCAGCGCTGCCGCCGCCAGCGCGGACTCGGGGAGTACTGCGGGCTTGCCGTGGAGCAGCACCACGACAACGGGTGTGCCAGTAGCGGCGAGTGCCTCGAGGAGGGCGACCTGTCCGCCCTGCAGTTCCAAGGTCGCGGTCGAGCAACCTTCCCCCGTCAACGCAACGGTGTCTCCGACAACGGCGACAACGTAATCAGCTGCGCGCGCGACGCTGACCGCCTCCGCGATCAGAGCCTCGTCCACTGGAGCCGGCGCAAACAGGGGCGGACGTGGCTGTCCGTCGGGGTACATCGGTCCTTGCGGGTCCGGTACGAGGCGCTCGATGTCGGCGCCTCGGGCGTAGGTGACCGTCCACTCGTCGGGAACGGCTGCACGGAACCCGTCGAGCACCGTGGTGACGGTCTCGCGCGGGTGCCCGTCCGGCATCCAGTCCACCTGACCGGATGCGCCGGCCCAGTCGCCGAGCATGGCCTGCGGGTCGTCGCCGTTGGGACCGATCACGGCAATCGTGCGCGGGCCCCCAGCGGTGACCGGTCGACCCTGACCGTCGGCGGTCGATCCGCCGTCGAGGGGCAAGGTGCCGTCGTTGCGCAACAGCACCAGCGACCTCCGGGCGAGTTCGAGGTTGAGGGCGGTGTGCTCGGCGCACCCGATCGCGTCGGCCTGGCGTGCCCGGTCCGGCGCGCGGGGGTCCTCGAACAGGCCCAGTTCCAGTTTCAGCCGCAGGATCCGCCGGACGGCCTCGTCGATCGTCTCCTCTGCCAGTCGCCCCTGCGCGACTGCTTCCTGGGCGCCCTCGAAGAAGTCCGGCGTGGTCATCACCAGGTCGTTTCCGGCCTGCACCGCGACCACTGCTGCCTCGACGGCATCTGCGCAGACCTTCTGCTCCCACACCATCCGGCCCACGTTGTCCCAGTCGGTCACGAGCGTGCCGGTGAACTCCCATTCGCCCTTGAGGACGTCGTTCAAGAGCCACTTGTTCGCCGTGATCGGGACCCCGTCCATCGCCTGGTAGCCGAGCATGAACGTGCGGCAGCCCTCGCGAGCAGCTCTCTCGAACGGCGGCAGGAACCAGGAGCGCAGCTTGCGCCGGCTCAGGTCCGCCTCGCTCGCGTCGCGTCCGCCCTGCGTCTCCGAGTAGCCCGCGAAGTGCTTGGCGCACGCCAGGATTGCCGTCGGGTCGTCCAGTCCCGCTCCCTGATACCCGCGGACCATCGCAGCACCCAGCTCCCCGATGAGCAGGGGGTCCTCCCCGAAGGTCTCGTTCACCCGGCCCCATCGCAGGTCGCGGGTGATGCACAGCACCGGTGAGAAGGTCCAATGGATACCCGTCGCGGCGACTTCCACCGCGGTCGCCCGGGCCATCCGCTCGACGAGCTCGGTATCCCAGGTGCAGGCCATTCCCAGCTGGGTGGGGAAGATCGTGGCACCCGGCCAGAACGAATGGCCGTGGATGCAGTCGTCAGCGGTGAGCAGCGGGATACCCAGCCTGGTGGAGGCCGCCAGCTCGACGGCGGCGAGCATGCGCTCGGGCGAGGCATGCAAGATCGACCCGGCCAGCTTCGTGGCCACGACGTCTTCCAGGTCGTCCCGGGCGTCCAGTTGCAGCATCTGTCCGACCTTTTCCGGCAGCGTCATGCGGGCGAGGAGATCCTCGAGGCGCTCCTCGAGCGGTCTCGAAGCGTCCCGGTAGGTCGGCGAGGTCATGGTCAGTGGGCTTCCTGTGCGTTCTGAACCGGGGTTCTGTCGAGACTATGCATCCGACGCGAGCTTGCGGTCACGCTCTCCTCGACGCGCCAGTAAGGTCACTGATGGGCAGCAGGTCAGGCCGGCGCGTCGCCACGATCAGCGGTGTGCCCTGGCGCAGTGGATGTGTCGCGCCCGCTACCTCAACTCTCGTCGGGAGCCCTCCGGTCAGCGTGATCGTGGTGTGCTCCGGGCCGATCGCGACGTCGAACTCGCGTCCCTGCCACAGCATCCGGCGCAGTGTGAGGCCGTCCAAGGGAGGTGGCAGGGTCGGGTCGAGCCTGAGTCGGTCTTCACGCCAGCGCATCCCGCTGAAGCCGTAGAGGAACACCTGCAGGAAACCGCCCTGTCCGGTGGTGAAGGTGAATACTCCTCCGTGCCGCTCCTCGGCGAACTGGTTGAACGGTCCGCGTATGAACGGGTCCACGCTGCGCCGCATGAAGTCGTAGGATGCGGACCCGGGCGTATCCAGTGCGGCGTGGGCGATCGCGTGGATGGAGTCGGTCATGGACGGACCGTCCGGGTCGGTGCGCGGCACGTAGTAGTCGAGATCGTTCCGCGCGACGTCGGCCGGCATCGGGTGCTCCCAGGGATACTGCAGCATTACCACGTCGGCCTGCTTGACGATTTCGCCGTCGTAGCCGTCGTACTGCGGATGGATGCCCAGATCCTCGTCGAGCGGGACCCGCAGGCCGTCAGCGACCCGATCCCACTCCGGGTCTGCGGCCACGCCCACGATCTTCGCCGCCTGGGTGGCGATCCGCAGGGTCCCCGCGGCCGCGACGTTGGTGTAGACGCTGTTGTCGACCGGGAAGTGGTATTCGTCCGGACCCATCACCTGGTTGATCTCGTAGCCGCCGGCATCGTCGGGTACGGCGGAGCTCACCCAGAACTCGGCGGCACCCTCCAGCACCGCCCACGCCTTCTCGGCGAGCCAGCCGCGATCGCCGGTGGCGAGGTAGTACTGCCAGTGGGCGAGTGCGACGTCGGCGATGATGTGGTGCTCGAGGTCACCGGTTTCGAAGCCGGGTGGGGTCTGTTCGTCACCTCGCAGCGCGCTCTCCCAGGGAAACCTGGCACCCGCGAATCCTGTTCGGGTCGCATACTCCCGGGCCGCGGCCAGACGCTGCTGTCGATAGGTGTTCATACCCACCGCGATATTCGGGTGCTGGGCCAGCAGCGCTGGATACATCCAGGTCTCGGCGTCCCAGAAGACGTGCCCGTTGTAGCCGTCGCCGGACAGGCCGCACGGGGACAGGCTCCAGTCCACCCCGGCGCGGGTGCTCTCCAGCAGGTAGAACATGCTTGCGCGGACCTGTAGCTGCAGCACGGGATCCCCCAGCACCTCGATATCGGCCCGCCACAGGTCGGCCCACGCCGCCTCATGCTCGGCCAGCAGGTCGCCGTACCCGGTGTCCGCCGCGGCCGCCGCGGCGGCGCGAGCAGCCGACAACGGGTCTTCGGAGTCTTGGGAGCTGGCCACGCCGACGTACTTGGTGACCGTGTACGTGCTGCCGGCTTTCACATCGAACGTTGCCTGCACACCGACCGACTGAACCTGGTCTGTCTCGAACTCGGCGACGTCTGCCGCCACCCCGGTGGGCAGGTTCAGCCGCAACGCGAGCGCGGCGCTGATCCCCGTGCCGAGCGTGGTCACCGCCTCATGCGCCTCGGCCGCCGCGCCGTCGTACCCCTTGCTCGACCGTTCGGTCAGCCCTGCGCTAGTGCCGTCGAAGATCCCGGACACGCGCGCGCTTCCACTCCAGTGGGGGGTGAAGGTGAGCTGTACTACGGCCACCCGATGCCGCGCCTGGTGGACCAGTACCTGGTAACTGAGATCTGTACGGTGGCCCGCCGGCGAGGTCCACGTAGCTTGGGTAGTCAGCAACCCGGCCCGCAGGTCCAGCGTCTGCCGGTAGTTGCTCACCGCCCCGTGCTCCCACTCATCCTGTTCATCTGCCTGCGCCGTCTGTGGCAGCCGGCCAAAGGTGCCCGACTCGTCGGAGAACGCCAGCGTGGACCAGGTCGGGATGTTCGCGAACTTCTCGACCGGGCCGTCTTCGGCGAAGAACCCGGCCAGGTGCGCCTGGGTTTCGACCGGCGTCGTCGCGTATCCCATCCCCGCTGCGGGGATCCGGCCGCCGAAATAGCCGTTGCCGAGGAAGGTCGGCGCATTGTCGTCGTCTGTTTCGGTGGTACTCAGCGTCCACTCGGCGTCGGGCTGGGACCCCGTAGGTCCCAGGGCGTGGGTGGGGTTGTACTGGTCGGAGGGATCTCCGTGGGAGGTCAAGCGATCGCCCTTCCATGGCTGGGTCTTGTTGGGGAGATATGGGCCGGCAGTGGCTCAGGACTTGGAGCCGGACAGGGCGATGCCCTCGACGATCTGGCGTTGGGCGATCGCGAACATGATCAGCATCGGTGCGGCCAGCAACGTGGTGGCGGCCATCAGCGCGGGCCAGTCGGAGGTGTACTGGCCCTTGAACTGGTTGACCAGCAACGGCAACGTGAACTTGTCCGAGCTGTTGAGGAAGATCAGCGGGTAGAAGAAGCTGTTCCACTGACCGAGGAAGGTGAAGATCCCCAAGGCTGTGAGAGGGGTGCGCAGCAGCGGCAGGACGATCGTCACGAAGGTGCGGATCCGGCCGGCGCCGTCGAGCTGGGCGGCTTCCTCCAACTCCGACGGGATGCCTTTGATGTACTGGCGTAACAGGAAGACACCGAAGGCGTTGAACAGGGCGGACGGCACGATGAGCGCGGTGTGAGTGTCCACCCAGCCGAGCCAGCCCATGATGATATACAGCGGAATGATCGTGAGCTGGCCAGGGATCATCATGGTCGCGAGGAAGACCATGAACAGCCCACGGCGGGCCCAGAACTCGATCCGGGCGAACGCGTAGGCGGCCATCGCCGAGCTGAGCAGGGACAGGACGGTGACCGTCACCGCGATGTAGGTGCTGTTCCAGAACCCGCGGACGAAGTCGGCGCCACCGAGCGCGGTGCGGTAGCCCTGCAGGTCCCAGTCCTGCGGAAGCAGCTTGGGCGGCTGGATGAAGATCTCGCCCAGGGGTTTGAACGAGGAGAACAGCATCCAGGCGAACGGCAGCGCCATGGCGACGCCGCCGACGAGCAGGACCGCGTGCAGCAGCAGTGTGCGCGGCGCGCGCCCGGCGCGGGCCTTGGCGGTCGTGACCGCCTGGCCGGTGGTGTCGGAGAAGGCGCTCATTCTGTGTAGTGGACCCATCTCTTCTGGGCTGCGAGCTGGCAGCCGGTGACCCCCAGCAGGGCCAGGAACAGGAGGAAGGCGAGAGCCGACGCCTGCCCGAAGTCGAACGTCCCGAAGGCGAGCTGGACGATCTCGTAGACGACGGTGCGGCCGGCGTCCGGGGCCGCGGTACCGAAGAAGACGTAGATGTAGTCGAACACCTGGAACGAGCCGATGATCGAGGTGATCGACAGGAACAGGATGGTCGGAGACAGCAGCGGGATGGTGACGTGCCGCAACTTTCGCCACTCCGAGCATCCGTCCAGCTCGGCGGCCTCCAGGAACGTGCGGTCGATGCTCTGCAACCCGGCCATGAACATCACCAGCTGGTAGCCCAGGCCTTGCCAGATCCCGACCAGCGCGAAGGCGGGGATGACGAACCGGGCGTCCTGCAGCCAGTTCGGCGCGGGCAGCCCGATCGCGCTCAGCGCGTGGTTGACCGGGCTGATGTCGGGGTTGAACAGCCACAGCCAGATCGCCGCGACCGCGACCGAGGAGGTGATCACCGGGGCGAAGAACGCCAGCCGGTACACCGAGGTCAGCTTTCCGGCACGCTGCATCAGCACCGCGAAGAAGAAGCCCGTGAGCATCAGTCCCGGCACCTGCAGCACCGTGAACCAGACAGTGTTCACCGCCGAGCGCCGGATACGTGGGTCGGACAGCACATCCACGAAGTTGGACAGGCCGGCGAAGGAGCGGGTGCCGAACCCGTCCCAGTGGTAGAACGCCAGCACCAGAGCGAACACCAGCGGGCCCACCATGAACAACGCCAGACCCAACAGCTGGGGAGCCAGGAACAGGTAGCCCGCGACCGTCTCCTTGCGGCGACGGCGCCGGCGCACGCGGCTCCGGTCGTGGTCCGGGATCCCCGCCTGCGCAGCGTTCTGGGACCCGGCGGTCAGCACGGCCATCAGTTGGTGCCGTTGATCAGCTGGACCACTTTGCCGCTGAACGACTGCGGCGTCTCGTTGCCCGCCTTGAACATCTTGTCCACCAGGAGCGGCAGCTCGGTGAGGACCGTCGGCTTGCCCGCGATCGCCCTGGGAACGGCGTAGCCCTTGGCGGCCACGTCGTTGAACAGCTTTCCGTGCGCCGGGTCATCGCCTTCGGTGACGATCTTCTCCAGGCCCTTCACCGAAGGCACCGCGTTGCCGCCGTCGGCCAGCCGGAACTCCTGCCCCCCGGCGTTCACGAAGTTGCCGAGGAACTTCAGCGCCTGGTCCTGGTTCTCGGTGTTCGCGTTGACCGAGAGCGCTGCCGTGTTGACCGGTACCGGCATGATGTCCTTACCGGACAAGGACGGGAACGGGGCGATGTCGTAGCCGAACTTCAGCTTCCTCACGTTCGGCAGGATCACGCGGCCGGTGGCGATGCTGCCCAGTTGGTTGGCGTAGAACAGCACGTCACCGCTCTGCCCCTGGGGTAGGGAGCCGGTGTAGGTGATGTTTCCGGACTTGAGTTGCTCGAACAACCAAGCCAAAGCCTCCAGCGACTTGGGGTCGGCGTCCAACACCGCCTTACCGGACTCGTCGAAGAGCGTGCCGCCGAAGGTGGTGATCCATCCGAACCAGTCGTACCAGCCGCTACCGATCAGCAAACCCTTCTTCTTGGTGGCGCGGATCTTGTCCAACATGTCGGTCAGTGCGTCCTGGGTCCAGGTGCCCGCAGCGAACTGCGCAGCCGGGTCGGCGGTGACACCTGCGGCGGCCAGAAGGTCCTTGTTGAACCAGATCACGGCCGGATTGCAGTCCACGGGCAGCCCGAACAGCCCGGGGCTGCCATCGGCGGGCCTGCACCACTGGTACAGCCCGTCGTAGAAGTCATCGAGCTTGACCGCGGCGTCTCCGCTGTCCAGGTACTTGGTGAGGTCGAGTACCTGCTTGGTCTCGATCAGCTTGGCCATGTAGATGTCACCGACGTAGAAGGCAGCCGGAGCAGCTTTGGCCGACAACTGCGACAGCAACTTGGCGAGGTAGTCGCCCACCACCTGCTGGTACGTGACCTTGAACCCCAACTGGCCGGTCATCTTCTCGGAGAACTGACGGAACCGCTCCGACGCGGGTGGACCGTCCCAACCTGCCCAGGTCAATCCAGGTCCGCCCGAGGAGCCGCCCGAGGAGCCGTTGCCGCAGGCGGCAAGCGCGGGCGCGGCCGCCAAACCAAGACCGGCGAACATGCCCGCCTTGAGGAGGGTACGGCGGTCCACAACCGAGGTGGCGGCCACCCCCTTGATCACATTGCTGCGACTGAACATAGTCGTCCCTTCCGGTGGCGGTACGTCGCCGTAGAGCAGCTCTTGATCGTTTCGCCGCGTCACGGCGCCTGTTCGAGCTGGTGGCCGCAGATTCGCGGACCAATTTGTGTTACCGATAAAACGGGACCGTAGAGCTGCCGGTCACTACAGTCAAGAGGTCGTCTGCGGTCAGATCGACGGCGGTCGGCGACGAGCCGCCCACACTCGATCAGCCCTGGCAGGGACCTGGCGTCTTCGCTGCCTGGTTGCCGAAACCCTCACTATTCAAGGGATTTTCGCGCCCCCGAGGCTACCGACGACCTACCGGAGGGAGGGTCGACGGACGTCCGCAGCGATCCAGCAGCCCGATCGGCCCGACGACATGGGCGGACGGCTCGAACCTGCTTGACGTCGCGGCTCCCGCCCGCGAGTATGTGTAGATGGATTTTACCGATCAAGCATCGGTGCCACCGCGCAGGCGCGGGGCGGCCGCTGGGGGGACGTCTGGGTCGTCAAGGCCGACCATGGCCATGGTGGCGGCGCGGGTGGGAGTCTCCAAGCAGACCGTTCACTACGCCCTGAACTCCCCGGAGCGTCTCAGCCCGGCAACCTTGCGCCGGGTCCTCAAAGCGGTTGACGAGTTGGGTTATCGACCGAACCAAGCTGCCCGTTCGCTCCGAACACATTCTCCGCGCGCCGTGGGCTTTCGGCTGTTCCCGACCGAACTTCAGTCGGGCGGGATCAGTGCAAGCTATCTCTACCAACTCTCGGTAGCGGCACACCAAGCCGACCACGCGGTCTTCTGCCATGCCGCCGCCACCGACGAGGAGGAGATCCGGGTCATCCAGGAAATCTTCAGCACGAAGACCGTCGACTGCTTCGTGATCACTGTCACCCGGAACAACGACCCTCGGATCACCTTCCTGCTCGAACGCGGCATTCCCTTCGTCGCCTTCGGGCGCCCGTGGGATCACCCGATGTCGGACATGTGGTGGGTCGACGTCGACGGCGCCGCCGGTGTCGAGCAGGCAGTGCACCATCTCGCCGAACGCGGTCACCAGCGCATCGCCTACTTGGGCTGGGAAAGGCCCAGCGGCCTCGGGGACGACCGGGAGTCAGGCTGGCGCCGCGCCATGAGCTCACTCGGCCTCGCGACCCGTGGCCTCGCAGTCCGCGGGACGGACGAGATCAGCACCGGCCGGGAGCTGGCTGGTCGACTCCTCGACAAGAAGACGCCACCGACCGGATTCGTGTGCGTCAGCGACACGCTTGCGATCGGTGCGCTCCGTGCATGCCGGGAGCGGGGACTGACCGCCGGCCACGACGTTGGCGTCGTAGGATTCGACGACAGCGTCGGCGCACACGTCGCCGACCCGGGGTTGACCAGCCTCGCCCAGCCACTGGATCTGGCCGCACGACACACGATGCGCCTACTCCTGGAGTTGCTCAAGAATCCAGATGCCAAGGCCGAACAGGTCTTGCTCCGGCCCACCCTCGTGGTCCGAGAAAGCACCGTGCCCCTATGAGCCTCAGTCACGCGGAGCGGCTACAGCCCGCTGCGGTCTCGACGCCCACGGAGCGGCTGCAGGCAGGCCGGCCGGCACGCGCGTGCTGTGACGCCTGGTCCTTCTAGTGCCGGGGAGCGCCTACACCCTCTGAGTCAGACGATGGATGGCTCGAACGGCATCGAGTTCGCCGCTGCGTGCAACTGCTCGATGACCCACATCAGCCCTGCGCTCCTACATCGCCGACACCGGACGGTGAAGGCATCCAGCGCGCGTTACTAAAAGGCCTGCATCTCGACACTCGGCAGCAGGAAGTCACGCTCTCCCTCGACAAGGGTCAGTAAGCGTTAGTTGACTGAACTCTTCCGACCGCAGCTTTGCCAAGGACGAGAGCGGGCCTGCGCCGATGTTCCGGTCGCACGTGCTGCCGTGCGGGGAGGTCAAGGTCGGACGTGGGCAGCAGGCTGACGCTCGGTGCAAGCCGACCCCCGTGCGGTTCGGGCGCGGGCGATTCCTTTGGGTGGTGGCCGGGATCTACATAGCGGGAGGCGCGGCGCGCATGCGCCGGTCTCTCTCAGGTACGCCGAGAAAGAAGGGCTGATCGCCGATGAGCACTCCCGCGACGATGCGCGCGCTGCAGCAGACTTCCCTCAACGGCCCGCAGGACATGCGCCTGATCACCGACGCGCCGGTACCGAGCCCAGGTCCGAGCGACGTCCTGATCCGTGTCACCGCCGCCGGTGTCAACTTTGTCGACATCTCGCAGGCCCGTGGCATGTTCGCAGGCGGCCCGCAGCCGCCGTATCTGGCAGGCATCGAGGGCGCCGGGGAAGTCACCGCAGTCGGTGCAGGGGTGACCGGCCTGGAGCCCGGCGCGCACGTCATCGGAGTCGGCATGAGTGGCGGCGCCTTCGCCGAGTACATGGTGCTTCCGGCGGCCGGCGCGGTGCCGGTGCCGGCGGGCTGGACCGACGAGCAGTCGCTGGGTCTGGTCGTGAACTGGCCGACCGCGCTGGCGGCGCTCAAGCCACTGGGCCGCATCGCCGCAGGGCAGACCGTGCTGATCCACGCCGCGGCCGGCGGGACCGGCCAGGCCGCGGTGAAGATGGCCAAGCACTACGGCGCGACGGTGATCGCCACGGCATCGCCGGCCAAGCACGAAGTGGTGCAGGCGCTCGGCGCTGACCACGTCATCGACTCGCGCGGCGCAGACATCGCGGCGGAGGTCTTGGGACTGACCGGCGGTGCGGGCGTCGACCTGGTGCTGGAGTCGGTCGGCGGCGCCACTCTCGAAGCCAGCCTGGCCGCGACCAAGCGGGTTACCGGCCGGGTCGTCGTCTACGGCCTGGCCGGCGGCGAAGCGGCGATCAGCAACTGGGAACTGGTCTACAAGCACCAAGTCCAGCTCATCGGCCTCAACGTCGGCACCCTGATCCAGGCCGCACCGCAGATTTTCGGCGAGGTGATGGGTGAGCTGTTCGGACTCGTCGCGGACGGTGTCTTGCGCCCCAGCCGGCCCACGACCTACGAGCTGGCCGAAGGATCGAAGGTACTCGCGGAACTGGAAGCGCGGGCCACCGTAGGCAAGCTGGCATTGCTGCCCGCTGGCGAGACAGTATCCGGCGCTTCTGATCGTGGACCACGCGCAGAGGCGTTGCAACACTAGGCTCGCGGCGTGACATCGCATCTGCGGGCGGCACCCGATCGAGACCGGTTCACCGACGAGACTGAGCGGTTCCGCCGGGAGTTGTTGGCGCACTGCTATCGCATGGTCGGCTCAGCGCATGATGCCGAGGACCTGGTGCAGGAGACCTATCTGCGGGCGTGGCGGTCCTACTCTGGATTCGAGGGCCGAGCGTCGATTCGGTCCTGGCTCTACAAGATCGCCACCAACGTCTGCCTGAGGGCGATGGAGCCGCGCCCGATCCGGGTGCTTCCCTCGGGGCTGGCAGGCCCGTATGACGGACCCGACCGCGCGCCGAGTCCCACTGAGCCGGGCGAGGTCTCGTGGCTGGAACCGCTGCCGGACCGGTGGATCGCCCCACCCGCCGACGACCCGGCCGCGGTGGTGGTCGCGCGCGAGTCTGTGCGGCTGGCGCTCGTCGCCAGCCTGCAACACCTGCCTGCTCGCCAACGGGCGATCCTCATCCTGCGCGAAGTGCTGGCATTCTCCGCAGCCGAGACCGCGGAGATCCTCGACACCACCACTGCGGCGGTCAAGAGCGGTCTCCAGCGCGCACGGGCCCGGATGGACACCTTGGCGCCGGAGCCCGCGGAACTGCTCGAACCGACCGATCAACGGGCACGTGCGCTGCTCGACGGCTACATCGCGGCCTTCGAGCGCTCCGATGCCGGCCTGTTGGAACAAGTGCTGCGCGCGGACGCCACGCTGGAGGCGACGCCGTTCCGCGACTGGCAGTCGGGCAGGCCGATGTGCATCCACATACTCGACACCTACGTGCTGGGCGCACCGGGCGACTGGCGAATGATCGCGACCACCGCCAACGGCCAGCCCGCCGCCGTCGTATACCACCGGAACGCCAACGGCGAGTTCCGCGCCGACGGCGCCGTGGTGCTGTCCCCCACCCCCACCGGCATCTCCAGCGTGATCAAGTTCCACGATCCCGCGCTGGTCGCGAGGTTCGGCTTCCCGGAGGTGTTCGCGCACTGACCCGCCCAATGCTACGCGAGGGTACCGCCGCCGATGGCCTCGACGTTCTCGAGATGAACTGAGCTCCAGACAGGGGCGGATGGTCTCGTCAGCGGTGTGGGAACGAACGAACTGGTGCTGGTACGGCGATGCCGACCTTGTCGCCGACGTTGAGGGGATGGTCGCCGGGGACTCGTGCCGTCAGCCGGGTCTTCTGGTCGGGCAGTTCGAGCGCGACCATGGTGTGTGGGCCGTGATAGGTGACTGAGACCACCTGTGCGGCTCGGTCGGACGGTTCGCAGAGGTCGAGTTGCTCTGGGCGGAGCATCACCAGCACGTCGCCGGTGGCTGGTTCAGCGAGCTCGAGTCGGCCGAGGGCGCAGTCGACTGTTCGGCCGTCGGCGTGTCCGTCCAGGAGCATCGCGTCGCCCAGGAACCGGCCGATCTCGGGTGTCGCCGGCTTGCCGTAGACGCTGGCCGGGCTGTCCACCTGGGCGAACCGGCCGTCGAACATGACGGCCACCTCGTCGGCGAACGACAGGGCTTCGGCTTGGTCGTGCGTGACCAGGACGGTCGTCGCACCACGCTCCGCCAGGGCCGCGAGCGTAGCTTCCCGAGTGGCGGCGCGAAGTGCTGTGTCGAGCGAGGAGAACGGCTCGTCGAGCAGCACAACTGCGGGCTCACGGGCCAGGGCCCGGGCGAGTGCGACCCGCTGCTGCTGCCCACCGGACAGCTCATCCGGTCGCCGGCGAGCCAGGTTCGCCGGAAGGCCAACAAGTTCGAGCAGTTGGCCCACCTGGGTAGCTCTGCGCCGTTCGGCCCGCGGCAACCCGAACATGATGTTGCCGGTGACATCGAGATGCGGGAACAGCGCGCCGTCCTGCCGGACATAGCCGATTCCACGCCGCTCCGGAGCGACCAGGATCGATCCGTCGGTGTACACCCGGCCATCCACCTCGATCCGCCCCTGATCGGGTCGGACGAAGCCAGCGATTGCCCGCAGCAACGTGGTCTTGCCACTCCCGGACGGACCGAGGACGGCCGTGGTGCCGCCCGCGCGCACGCTCAGGTCGACTTGGTCCAGAACGGGCGGACCGCCGTACCCGACGGACAGTCCGGTGATCGCGATACCCGGGCCGCTCATCGCTGGTCCATGACTTGACGACGCAGTACGACGGTCAGCGGAGCGGACAACGCGATCAGCGCCGCTGCGAACGGAGCGCTCGCCACATAGTCCAGCTCGTCACTCGCGGACCAGAAGGCCGTGGCCAGCGTCTCGGTACCGGTCGGCGCGAGCAGCAGAGTCGCGGTCAGCTCGGTCGATGCGGCAAGGAACACCAGAACGAATCCAGTCAGCGCGGACGGCGACACCAGCGGGAGAACCACACGGACGAGAGTACTGAGACCAGAGACTCCGAGCGACCGCGACGCCTCGATGAGCTCAGGCGGCGCTGCGGCCATGCCGGACCGCCAGGCGATCAAGGCACGAGGCAGGAAAAGCACCGTGTAAGCAAGCACCGCGAGCCCGGCGGTCTGGTACACCGGACGAGCCCACTGCACCGCCAGCGTCACCAACGCCAGCCCGATCACCACGCCGGGGAGAGCACTCGCCACATACGTCACCCGCTCCACCATCAGTGCGAGCCGAGACGGGTACCGCTGCAACAGCCACGCCACAGGCAACGCTGCGACCGACGCCACGAGACCTGCCATGGTCGCCAGGCCGACTGTGGAACCTGTCGCAGCCAGCAGCAGCCCGACGTCCACCGCGCTCGACGCGATCGCCCGTAGCAACCAACGCAGTACCAGGATCAGCGGCACGATCAGCGCCAGGCCGACCAGCGCGGCAAGCGCGACGACCGACGGGATGGTCAACCCGCCCAGCCGATAAGCGATCGGTCGTTGCCTTGCGCCCGAACCGATGCGTGCGATCCGTGTATGTCCGCGCAGGGGCACCTCAAGAGCCAGCAGCCCCAGACACAGCACTATCAGAACGGCGGCCAGCACGCTGCCGGCGGCGTTGCTGAACCCGACCGCGAACTGCTGCAAGATCGCCGTGGTGAAGGTGGGATACCGCATCATCTGCAGTACGCCGAACTCGGCAAGCAAATGCAGCGCCACCAGCAGCGCACCACCCGCGACCGCCGGACGCAACTGTGGCATCACCACCCGCAACACTGCCCCGACCGCCGAGAGGCCAAGCGATCGTGCGACGTCGAGATGCCCCTGGTCGAGTGCCCGCAGCAAGGCGGCAGCCGGCAGGAAGACGAACGGGTAGTAGGCGAGCGTCGTGATGAACACCGCACCGCCGAGCCCTTGGACCGAAGGCAGTACTGATGTCCAGGCGTAGCTGCTGACGAAAGCGGGGATCGCGAGCGGAGCCAGCAGAAGCGTGCGCCATACTCCGGCGCCAGGCAGTGACGTTCGCTCGACCAACCAGGCCGCGCCGCAGCCCAGCAGCACCGTCAGCGGAACGGTCAGCACGATCAGGAGCACGGTGTTGACCAGCAACTCGGCCGTTCTCGGACGCAGCAACAGCCGGGTCAGCTCGCCACCGGCCGACACTGCCTGGTCGACCACAACCAGGACCGGAACGACCATCACTACGGCGACCAGCACCGCGGACACAACAACGAACCACGGCCCCCGGCGCGACCGAACCCCAGCGGGCGCAGTCAGCGGTCCCGCCAAAGGCGCCTCGCGGAGGTCAGAGGATCCCGGCATCGGTCATCAGTGCGTTCACCTTGTCGGAGTTCAGCGTGAACGGGTCGACCGGCGGCGCCTGCAGGCTGTTCAACGGCGGAAGCGCGGGTGCGGAGGCCACGCCGATACCGACCGCGTACTCCATCGAGTTCGAGTCGACCAGCACCTGCTGACCGGCCTTGCTGGTGATGAAGGCCAGGAACTTGTGCGCCTCGGCAGCCTTCTTCGCTGACGCCAGCACGGCGCCGCCGGACAGCGACACAAACGCGCCGGGGTCCTGGTTGCGGAAGTAGTGCAGGGCCGTGTTGCCGCTGCCTTCCTTGGTGCCGGCCTGGTCGCGGTACCAGTAATAGTGGTAGATCACACCGCACTCGATCTCGCCCGCGTTGACGGACTTCATCGTCGCGATGTTGTTCTGCAGCGCCCGGGCGTTGTCCTTGAGACCCTGGAGCCAGTCGGTGGTCTTCTGCTCGCCCTGCCCCGCAAGCATGCCGGCGACGATGGCCTGGAAGTCCGCTCCCCCGGGCGCACAGCCCCAACGGTCCTTCCACTGCGGCTGGGCCAGATCCATCAACGACTTCGGCAGATCATCCTTGGTCAGCTTGCTCGTGTTGTAGACCAGCACCGTCGAGCGGGCGGCGATCGACGTCCAGGCCTTCGAGGACGGCGTCAGGTTGGCCGGCACCTGAGCCCGGGTTGCTGCGTCCAGTGGGGCGAGCAGTTTGTTCCGCTCGACCAGCGTCATCGCGGGACTGTTCTCGGTGAGGAACACGTCGGCCGGCGACTCGGACCCTTCGGCGACCAGTTGGTGACCCATCGACGAGTCGGCGCCCTTCCGGATCTGGACCTTGATCCCGGTCGCCGCGGTGAACGCCTCGGCCCACGCTGTGGTGAGGTTCTGGTGCTGCGCCGAGTAGACCTGCAAGGACCCTGGGTCGGCGACGTATGCCTCCGCCCCGCCCTCCTTGCCCTCGGCCCGGCACCCCACCAGCCCTGCGGCGCCAAGGGCACCCAGCCCGGTCAGGAACGTGCGTCGACGCATGTCATGTCCTCTCTCAACGGTTGCCTGGCCGCAAGGCGACGAAGGGTCACTGCGACTGTCGGTACGGGCGACACCCGCCGGCGCAGGACGTAGTTGCTGGCCGCACTGAACACCAGACCGATCGCGATCGCGGCAGTGAACTGGATGATCGGTCCGCTGAAGACCTCGAACACCTGGAACTGCACCAGGTAGATGTGCAGGGACGCGGCCGCCAGTACGGCGAGGGGGCGAACAAGCACTCGCGGTACCGGCAACGCCGGAACCAGCGCCAGGACGGTCAGGCCGACCATGATCGCCAGATTGCGTTCTCCCTCGCCGATGAAGAACTCGACGGCGGCGACGACGGCCACCACCGTCGTGACCAGGCGGCGCTTCCGGCTGTCGGCGACCGCTATCGCGACTCCCGCGACGAACAACCAGGCGACCGTGCCGGGCAGACCGCGTAGCGGCCCAGGGTAGAGCGAAAGCACCACGTAGCGAGGCACCAGCAGGATGACGAGAGCGATCATCGCTGTGCGCCAGGGGTCGGCGGCGTACGCAGCCCTGATTCGTGGAACGGCCAGCACGGCAACGGTGCCGATGATGATGACCACCAAGGCCTCGACGAACCAGAAGATGTTGAGCTCGAGCGGCCGCACGAGCCAGTGCACCATCGCCACGTTCGACCAGCCGGCCGATCCGAACCCGAACAGCATCACCGCAGCGACCGTTACCGAGGGCACCACGACCGCGACGGCGATCCGAGCGGTCCGCCGTACGCGATCAGCTGTGGTCGGCGACGAAAGCACGTACTTCGCGAACAGGAAGCCGGCCACCGCCATCAGAATGTGCGCTCCCCCAGCCAGCTTGAACAGCCCGACGTGACTTCCGCAGATCGTGACCACGGCAAGGCCCCGCAACAGGACGGTGGTCTCGACCTGCTGCAGCAGCGGATGCCACCTGCGAGCGCGCGGCCGCCGTTCGGCCATCGCGAGCAGTTCGCGGACCGGCCGGTGATGCCAGTCGGGCGGCAGATCGCCGAGCAGACGGGTCAGGCCGACCGACGCCGCGACGTGGCTGAAGGAGTCACCGCCCAGCTCGACGAACGACCGATCCGGGTCGACGCCGCCACGACCGACCAACGGCGCCAGTACGGCGACCACCGCACTGAACGTGTCACCTGATTCGACGGAGGTCTCCGAGGTGTGCAGCTCGGCGCAGGTCCGGCGGTCGGGCTTGCCGTTGGGCAGCATCGGGAGCTCGTCGACCACACGGACCGAGACCACGGATCGGCCGAGTCCGGAGACCAGAGCGGCCCGCTCGCGGATCATGTCGGGAGTCGGCCCGCTGCCCCGATACGTCACCTGGAGCTGGTCGTCGGTGCCGGTGACACAACACTGCAGCCCATGTCCACGAAGGGTGCGCTCGACCTGGCCGAGGTCGATCCGGATCCCGACGATCTTCACGAAGTCCGAGCGCCGCCCGACGATCCGGACCAGACCGTCGGCATCGATCCGGGCCAGGTCACCGGTCCGCAGTTCGGTGTGCATTCGGCCCAGTGCGAGGTCGTCGGGGTGTTCGGCGTACCCGAGCATCACACCCGGACCACTGAACACGAGTTCGCCCACCGGACTGCCGGCTGAGTTCGCGGCTTGCTCTACCCCAGTCGGGTCAAGCCTGAAAGCGGACCCCGCGATCGGCCGGCCGACTGCGTCCGGGCTTCGCTCTGCGAGCTCCGGTGGAAGGACCGCCATCCGGGCAGTGGCCTCGGTCTGGCCGTACATCACCGCCAGTCCCCAACCTGCCGCTCGGCCCCGGGCCGCGATCGCGCGGACTCGATCCGGCGGGAGTGCACCGCCCGCCTGGGCAAGCAGGCGCAGAGACGGCAGGTCGTCCAGTACGCCGAGCGAGTCCAGCAGATCCACCACATGCGGGGTGCCCGCGAGCATGGTGACCCGCTGCCGACGCAACTCGTCGGGGAACCCCGGCTCGGTCACCGATCCAGACCACAACACGGTGGTTGCCCCCGCCTGCAGCTGGGCGTGGAGCACAGAGAGGCCGAAGCAGTAGTGCAGCGGCAGCGAGGTGACCGCGCGGTCGTCGGGAGTGATCGACAACGCGGCCGCGATCGCCTTCGCGTTGCTGACCAGATTGCTGTGACTGAGCCGGACCAGCTTCGGTGAGCCGGTGCTGCCCGACGTACTGAGCAACAGCGCGAGATCCGGATGAAGCAGGTGCCTCGGCCCGACGTCCGGCGACGTGGGCTCGAAGGTGCCGTCGGCCCGCAGCCAAACGTCCGGCGGATAGGCGGTGGTGATCAGCCGATGCTGGGGCGGCGTCACCAAGGCCACATGGCCCGCCGCCAGCACCGCAAGGTAGGCAAGCACGAGGTCGCGCTCTGGCGCCAGCGGCACATGAACCAGTCGCCGCCCGGTGTGGGCGGGAGGCAGCAAGGCGGTGAGCGCGGCCAGCCGCTCGGTCAGTTCCCCGTACGTGAGGCTTCCGGCCGAATCGATCAGGGCAAGGCGATCCGCTTCGGCCGTGTCTGACACCGGGACGGCGGCGCACGCCCGCCGCGAATCCAGCAGGGACACAAGGTGAGGCTAACCTAAGGTCTTATGGCCGTCCAGGCGTCGAGAATCACGGTGCTCACTGCCGGTTTGACGGTCACCGACAGTAAATTACTGGACCTGCTGGACGACCGTGATCGACTGCGCATCGACCGCATCGCAGGTGAAGCCGATCGCGCCCGAATCCTGATCGGTGCGGCATTACTGCGTTCGGTCGCAGGCTCCATGCTCGGCATCCCGGCCCGAGAGGTCGTCGTCGATCGCACCTGCCCGGAATGCGGCGGCTGGCACGGCCGCCCAACCCTGCCCGGCACCGATCTGGACGTGTCGGTCTCCCACAGCGGAATGGTGGTCGCCGTCGCGGTCCTTCCTGGCGGCGGCCGAGTCGGAGTCGACGTCGAGCGGATCAACGACCGCCCGGTTCCAGAGGTGATCGCCTGGACACTCACCGAAGCCCAGTTCAAAGCCGGCGGCGGATCCGGCCTGACCATTCACCGCCTCCCGGACCCCGCACCCGGACACGTGATGACACTGGCCACCAACCAGCCCACCGCCGGTGTCACCGTGGTCGAATCAAGTGGATTGCTTCGCCGTACGGCGGCGCCCGGCGAGGACCACGATCCCGAGTAGTGCCGGGAGCGTCCGGGCCGAGCACCTCGCCCGGCTCCGCGACGAGCGCGAGCCCCTCGAGGGCGTTGCGCGTGCCGAACCGCATGGTGAGGCCGATTGCCTCGATGGTCGCCATGCCGCAACGGCGGCCGGTGCTGAATCCAGCCTGAGCAGATGCGTTCAGCCGGGACTCATCGCCTGGAGATGGGGGATGCCGGCGCTCGTGGGCGAAGACGAACTGCAGATGCGCCCCGGGACCTCTCGCCGTCCTGGGTATCGTCGCGGCGCTCCGCCAACGCGCGGTCTGGGCAAGCCTGCTCATCGTCGGCGGCCTCGCGCTCGGCCTCGGCAGCAGCAGCTACCTCGACTGAGCGACTGCGCGATCGCCTCGCGGGAGGCGGACCTCGAAGGTGGACGCGGCGGTGATGCGGATCGTGCCACGGTGACGCCGGATCACCTCGGCGACGATCGCCAGCCCCAAGCCGGTGCCGCCGGTCTCGCGGGAACGAGCGGAGGTCAGACGGACAAAGCGGTCGAAGACCCGGAAGCGGTCCTCCGGCGGGATCCCCGGGCCGTCGTCGGAGACTATGAGGACGACGGTGCCGGCGGACTCGGTCAACGCGAAGGAGATCCGGCTGCGAGCGTAGCAAGCCGCGTTGTCGGCGAGATTGTGGATCATCCGGGCGAGGGCGCCCTCGTCACCCAGCACCTGGCCGGCCGAGACCGCCGAGGTGTCGATCGTCAGGCTCGTTGCTCTACGCAACCATTCGGCCTCGGCGAAGAGCAGGTCGTCGAGATCCACCGGAGTCAGGCGTGGTTCGGTGTGGTCCTCGTCGGACCGGGCCAGCAGCAGGAGATCGTCGACGAGCTGCTGCAGTCGCAGGTCCTCGTCGAGGACGATCGCAGCCAGCTCGTCGACTGTCGTGCGCTCCGGATGAGCTTGCGCCACCTCGGCATGCTGGCGGATCGCCGCGATCGGTGACCGCAACTCGTGCGACGCATCGGACACGAACCGCTGCCGGCTCTCGTGCGAGCTCTGCAGCCGGTCGAGCATCCGGTTCATCGTCCGCGCCAGCAGGCCGATCTCATCCCTGCGTACGGCGGGCACCCGGCGATGCAACTCGCCGGCTGTGATCTCGTCGACCTCACGCCGGATCGCGCTCACCGGCGCCAGCATGCGCCCGGTCACGGCCCACGTCACGCCACCGACGACCAGCATCATCACCGGCACCCCGACCACCAGCACCCGGCTCACGAACCGCGTCGAGTCCAGTACGTCGACCAGCGGCCGCCCGACGATCACCTCTCCACCGGACTCCAACGACGACGCCGCGAACACGAAGTCCTCCGGATAGCCGGACGGCTCGACCTTCACGCACGCCGGGCCCGGCGACGCCAGCCTTCCGATGTCCCTGCCGCCGACCACCACGCCGGACCGGTCGATCACCTGCACCAACTCGGTGCTCGTCGACGACGCTCGTACGGCGGACCCAGACAACTCCGCCGCACGCTCCCGAACGGCGGTGCAGACCTGGGCCGTCAGCACCGAGCCGAGCAGGGTCACCAGGACGAAGGCACCCGCCAAGAGAGCCAGTCCCACGACCAGTACGGCGGCCAGCGTCACTCGGATCCGCATGTCGCCAACCGATAGCCCGAGCCACGCACCGTAGTGATGCACCGCTCCCCAACCTTCGTCCGAAGGCGACGGACGTACACCTCGACGATGTTCGGGTCGCCCTCGAAATCGTAGTCCCAGACGTGATCCAGAATCATCCGCTTCGACACCACCTGACCACACCGACGAATCAGGAACTCCAGCACCGACAGCTCCCTCGCCGTCAGCACCAACTCGACCTCCCCGCGCCAGGCCCGCCGCGACGCCGGATCGAGGCGGAGCTCACCGGCCTCCAGCACCGCCGGTCGCTCGGCAGCGCCTCGCCGTACCAACGCCCGCAACCTTGCGATCAGGACGGCGTACGAGAACGGCTTGGTCAGGTAGTCGTCCGCACCCGCGTCCAGCGCCCGGATCTGATCGGTCTCAGCATCCCTTGCCGTGAGCATCAAGATCGGTGTCCACATCCGCTCGGCCCGCAACGTCGCGCAGATCTCGAACCCGTCGATCTCCGGCAACATCAGATCCAGCAGGACGACGTCGTACCCGTGCTCGCGCGCGAACCACAACCCGTCGGTGCCGGTCAGCGCCACGTCGACGGCGTACCCCTCCGCCTCCAACCCGTTCCGCAGACCGGTCGCGAGCCGCGGCTCGTCCTCCACCACCAGAGCGCGCATCAGCCACCTCCAGCCGATCCTCTCCCATTCTCGCTGAATCCCGGCTGAATGCACCGTTTCAGCTCGGGTTCAGCACCCCCGGCCTATCGTCCGCCTATGAAGACCATCGAGGCGATCGGGCTCAGCAAGCGGTACGGCGCGCGCAACGCCCTCGACGGACTCACGTTCGCCGCGAGCGCCGGCGAGGTGATCGGCTTGCTCGGCCCGAACGGCGCGGGGAAGACGACCACGATCCGCCTGCTCACAACGATTCTCGAGCCGACGAGCGGGACCTTCTCTGTGGCGGGCATTCCAGGCGATCAAGCAGCCCGGATCAGGCACCGGATCGGCGTGCTGCCGGAGAGCGCGGGCTATCCAGGCCGGCAGACCGGTGGCGAGTACCTGCGCTATGCGGCCCGCTTGTTCGGCCGGAGCCGCCGAGACGCACGCACTGTTGCCGAACGGTTGCTCAGCGACGTCGGACTCAGTGACCGCGCGGACGCACGGATCTCGTCGTACAGCAGGGGCATGAGGCAACGGCTCGGCATCGCTCGGGCCCTGATCAACGAGCCCGCGGTCGTGTTCCTCGATGAGCCGACTCTCGGCCTGGACCCGGCGGGCCAGCGCGAGATCCTCGCCACCATCTCCGACATCGCTGCACGCGGGGGTGCGACCGTCGTGTTGTCGACACACACATTGCCGGAGGTCGAGCAGGTCTGCAGCAGCGTCGTCGTCCTCGACCACGGGAAGGTGCGCGCGGCCGGACCGATCCACGAAGTCGTCGCCGGCGCCGGAAGCCTGAGCGCGGCATTCCTCGAGCTCACAGAGGCTGGCCATGACTAGCTGGACAGTCATCGCCGAGCGCGAGAGTCGGGACCTGTGGGTCGGCGGACGCGGGCCTGTGCTGGTGTTCGGGTACAGCGTGTTGCTCAGCGCGATGACCTACCTGGCCGCGACCAACCAGGCGATGAACTTCCTCGAGCAGCGTGAGGCGGTCAACCTCACCGTCCAGGTCGGGCTCGCGGTCGGCGTACTGCTCACCGTCGTGGTCAGCGCCGACGCGATCAGTGGCGAACGGGAACGCGGCACCTTCGAAACGCTGCTGCTCACACCGGTGTCGCGACGTGCGATCGTGGTCGGCAAGCTCGCAGCCGCGTCGACCATGTGGCTGTCCTGCCTCGTCATCACACTCCCCTACCTCTGGGTGCTCGGCCGCGGCGTCGCGGGCGCCGGCCCGGCCGCGGTACTCGCCCTGACCGTCGGCAGCTTGGTCGCGGTCGGCCTCGGCGGGATCGGTCTCCTGATCAGCGCGATCACGAACTCCAACAAGACCAGCCTCGCCTGCGGACTGCTGCTACTGCTCGTGCTGTTCGCCCCGACCCAGCTTCCGGCGCTGCCGAAGACCGGGATCGGCGAGGCGATCACCCGTGCCAACCCGATCGGGTCGGCCTTGCACTACATCTCCCAGATCCTCGCGAGCCGACGCGGTTGGACACACGACCTCAGCTACCTTGCCGCTCCGGTCGTGGTCGCCCTGGTCGCCGCCACCGTCCTGATCCTGGCCGGCCCTCGACTCGCCCGGCTGACCGCGGGGCTGAAATGAACCTGCTCGCGATACTGCTCCTGACCGCACCTGACCCGGCCATCAGCATGAATCAGGACGAACTCGGCGCCGTCGTCGGCCAGACAGTCACGGTGGAGTCGGTCATCAGCGACTCCGGACCGGCGATCGCCCACCTCAACGTCGCCAGCCTCGACGGCGTGTACGTCGACCTCGAAGACTGGAGTCAAGACGTCACCAAACCCGTACCACCCGGCGCGGAAACCCACCTCGACTGGGAATTCCAAGCCGTCAACCCCGGCCGCTTCGTCGTCTACGTCGTCCTCGTTCCCCGAACCGGCAAACTCGTCGCCGGCCCACCGGTCCACATAACAGTCTCCAACCGCGAAGCCCTCGACACCGCCGGCGCCCTCCCCGTCGCCATCACAGTCCCCACTCTCCTCGGCCTCGCAGCCCTCGCAGCCCGCCGTCGTACGGCGACCTAGGACGGCGCTCGGTGCCCCGCAGTCGCTGCTTCAGTCCGCTCCGGGGCTCGCGCATCCGGCGTGGTCGCCGGGCGGTAGGGCCGATCGCGTTCAGTACGACGGGAACCGACTCGACGTCATGACGCTGGCCGACTCGTCCGTGATCAGAGTGGGCTGCAATCTCGACTATCCGATCTGGCACACCGACAACCACTCGCTGATCGTCCAGGACAGCAGCCCTGCCCGGATCGCCGCTCGCCCGCGTCGATGCGAGCGAACAGGGCGCGCGGATCGCAATCATCGACGGTTCAGAGGGTGCGACGCATCCGACGCCTTCGCCGGCGGGCGGCTGGCTGGCGTATGTGCCGCAGGGCACCGTTGGTCAGGTCGCTCTCCTGCCGCGCGACGGTGGGGCGGCGACGATGGTCGACCTTGGATTCGTGCAGGGCACGGTCATCGCCGATCTCGCGTGGGACACCGTCGGCGTGCGCCTCGGCGTACTCAGCAAGAGCTCCGGACGCGACATCATCCATTCCTTCAACGCGTTGGACGTTCTCGGCGGTGGTCAGGTCGACCTGGGAGCCGGCATCTACAACACGACCACCGAGACGTTCGCCGACTTGACCTGGCAGGGCCGCAATGTCGTCATCGGCGACACCCCGGCAACCACCGGACCGGACGTGTCGATCCCGTTCGACAGGTCCGCCCTGATCGGCGAGTTCGTTCAGTGCTACCTCGACGGCGAGTACCTCGGCTCGTGTACGTCGCCCTTCACGGCGACCGGATTGTCGAGTGGCCGGCACACGCTCCAGATCCAGACCACCAACCTCGGGAGCGGGCCCTACGGCTACAGCGGCTACGCCACCCGCACGTTCACTGTTCAGTAGTCACCTGATCTGGGAGATCTCTCGTCCAAGCGTCGGCGAATCACCGATGCCGGCTCGTCCTCCAGCAGCTGGCGAAGGCCGAGCCGGACGACCTCGTGGTCGTCGAGCAAAAGGACCCTGATCGTCATGAGAACGTGGCCATCCGGCCCTGCTGCCTCGGGTCGTCCTGCCCTGCTCGCCTCGACGGATTCCTGGTTGTCTGGAGCTGCAGGAACCAAGCGGAAGGCGGCATCCCCATGGGCACCGGGTCGCGCTCCCTGAACGTGCCGGGTGACCTCGGCATCAGGGTCAGGCAACGCCGAACGGCACTCGGCCTGAGTACGGCGGAGGTCGCCGAACGCGCCGACATGAGCGCTCGCCGGATCGAGCGGATCGAGACCAGCCCGGGCATGCTGACGGCCCGCGACCTGGTCAGGCTGGCCCACGCGCTCGACACCACGGTCAGCGACCTGTGCGCCCCGCCGCGGCCCCGGACAGCCAGGGCGACGCGACTCGTACCCCTGCTCGAGCCGATGCGCCGCGACGAATGCGTCGAGCTGATCGAGTCCGGAGTTGTCGGCCGGATCGCCTTCAACCGCGACGACGAACTGATCGTGATCCCGATCAACTACTGCTACCTGAACGACCTCATCATCTTCCGCACCGCGGCCGACAGCGCCGTCGCGCAGTACGACGTTGCTCCGATCGCCTTCGAGCTGGACTCCATCGACGAGGGCGTGATGGACGGTTGGAGCGTCCTGGTGAACGGCACGGTCCGTCCCGCCACCGACGGGGAAGCCGAAGCGGCAGGTAGCCGAGTCGACCCCTGGGCCGGCGGCACCCGAGACACCTACGTCGCCATCGCCCCCCACCGAATCACCGGCCGCCGCATCCGCTCCTGGTGACCGAACGCTCCCGGGCAGGGGTCGTACGTCGCCTGCTGACCCGTCAAGGACGGCACTGAGTACTACTTCAAGGGCTACAGCTACGGAAAGTGGCACGGCGTCGTTGCCGACTGACCTCCGCAGTTCGGACGACAGTCAGAGGTCCAGTTCGTGTTCGGAGGCGGAACGACAAGCTGAACCCGTCGCGCGTCGGGTTGCGTCGGTACGACCTCTTCGGCAGTCGTGTGGTGCGGGACGATTGCGACTGGCACCACGTTCAGGTTCTCGGCGCTGCCGTCGACCTCGACCACAACCGGACCACCCCGGTTCCAGGTGCTCATCTCTGCCTGCCTCTCGACCCGCCCCGCAGCGGTGGTGATCCGGGCGTGCCGATCAGGCACCGCCACGGGAGCCAGAGCCTGGCGCCGGTTCGGCCTGATCGTCATCATCGTTGTCCTGTCCGGTCGTTCCCATGTCGATCGTCCGGCTGCCGAAGGCTGACGGAGCAGAGCCGCTCGTCCCCGCAGGAGGTGCCGCAGAACCCTACGTCTCGGGGCCGATGCCCGCGGCCCGAAGACCGGTGCGGCCGGGACCTTCGGCTCTGGGAGCAAGGTCTCCGGCGCGGGATCGTCACGTTGAAGGAGGTCACGATGACCAAGGGACGAGTGGTGGTGGGGGTCGACGGGTCGCCCGCCGCGGAGGCCGCGATCAGGTGGGCCGCAGCCGAGGCCGCCGCGCAGATCCTGAGGCTGTCCGGACACGCGAGCCTGATCGTGCTCGGTGCCCGCGGCCGCGGCGGTTTCGCCGGCCTGCTGCTCGGCTCGGTCAGCCAGGCCGTTCTGCACCACGCCACCAGCCCGGCCGCCGTGATTCCGGCCGCCGCGGCCGGAGGCTGACCTCCCCGGAAGCCCTTTCGCACGACGAGGTGATGACGATGTTGATCCGGGACCTGATGACCACGCCGGCCGTCACTGTGACCGCCGAGACGCCGATCGGTACGGCGCTGGGACTCCTGGACGAGCGCAAGATCACCGCGATGCCAGTCGTCGGCAAAGGCGGCGTACTCGAAGGAATCGTCAGCGAGGCGGACCTGGTGCAGGACGCCGACCTGCTGAACGACCGTGTTCCCATCGCCGCTGTCCGGACGACGGCGGACACGCCGCCCCGCCGCGTGGCCGACGTCATGAGCCACCTGGTCGCCACTGTCGATGCCGACGACGATCTGGAGGTCGCGCTCGACCTGATGTGGTCGACGATGGTGAAAAGCCTGCCGGTGCTGGGCAAAGGACGGGTCGTCGGCATGATCAGCCGCAGCGACGTCGTCCACCTGCTGGCCGGCCGCGACGACCGGATCCGCGCCGAGGTCCGTGAGCTCCTCGCCGCCGAGTGCCCGGACTGGCAGGTCGACGTCCACGACGGAGTCGTCACGGTCTCCGGGCCGGCCGACCCGCACGAACGCAAGCTCGCCGACGTGCTGGCCGGCACCGTCAAAGGTGTCGTCGCTGTCCGCATCCACTGACATGACAGTCCTCCGCAGGACCTGCTCGCCACCGGCTTGGTGATCACACTCGTAGCGCTCTACCTGAGCCACCAGGCCACCTTCATCGGCTCGGCCCTCCTGCTCTGGGGATTCGAGCTCGCCGAGCGCATCCAGGACGAGTCCCGGGCCCGATCCGGCTACGCCTCGGCGACCCTGGCCCATGATCGTGTTCCGGACGCCGAAGGGGTGGACCGGGCCGCAGGAGGTCGACGGCGTTCCGGTCGAAGGAACCTGGCGGGCCCATCGGGTACCGCTGTCCGGCGTACGGGCGTCGCCCCGAACAACGCGCCACCTGAGGGCACGGCGACGGATCCGTGACCAAAGGCCCGGAGGCGGTGGGGCGTCGTGCCCTGATGGGTGCCGACGGGCGAGCGGGACGCTGAGACCGTCCCGGGTTCGCGACGAGTCAGCGCGCCTGGTCAGAGGTGAGTGCAATGATGAGTGGAGCGAGTGCGAGGACGGCCGCGATCGCCGCCGCCATTGGGTTTGCCGGGCTGGCGGTCTTCCAGCTGTTGCTGGCGGCGGGCGCGCCGTACGGGGAAGCCGCCTGGGGCGGAAACACGGAGGGCCGGCTCCCGGCCGGCCTCCGGGTCGGCAGTGCCATCTCCGTCGTTGTCTACGCCGGCGCGGCCGCGGTGGTCCTGCGGCGTGCGGGCTTCGGGATTCGGCTTCCAAGCGTGGTCGCGCGAATCGGCACCTGGGTGCTGGTGGTGCTGCTGACGCTCGGAGCGTTGGCGAACTTCGCGTCGCAGAGTCCGTGGGAGAGGTTCCTGCTCGGTCCGGTCGCCTTGCTGTTGGCAGGGCTGTGCTTCGTCGTTGCCGGGAGTCCTGTGGACAGAGCAGCGTCCTCAGTTCGACAGGCACGCACGAGCCACTCGCCGGGAGCCGACGAACGGCGGGAGGGATGAGACATGGCTGAGTTCGTTCGGATCCGAGCATGGCGTGGCGAACGCGCCCGACCCCGCCCGGGCGAAGACCCAGCACCGGAGGTCACGTCGCGGGCCGAGCCCGGTCTGCCCGCGGGCCGAGGGCCACGAGATCTCGTCGCCCGGCATCCCTTCGCCGCGTTCGTGATCATCGCCTACGGGATCTCGTGGACGCTGTGGGTGACCTCCTACCTGGGCGGCGGCCAAGTTCCGTTCCTGCTGGGTGTATTGGGTCCGATGACCGCGGCGGGGCTCGTCACGTGGTGGACGGGCGGCTCGGTTCGAGCATGGTTGCGGCCAGTGCTGCACTGGCGTGTGTCATTCCGCTGGTGGGCGTATGCACTCGGTTTGCCGGCCCTCTTGTTCGGTCTCGTGTCCCTGGTGCTGCAGCTGATCGGCTCCCCGGTCGACTGGAGCCTGGCGGTTGACCGACTCCCGTCGTACGTCGCGGGGTTCGTGTTCGTGCTTCTGCTCGGGGGCGCGATGGAGGAGCCCGGATGGCGAGGGTTCGGGCTTCCGCATTTGCTGGAAAGGCACTCACCGGTCCGTGCGACGCTGATTCTCGGGCTCGTGTGGGGCGTGTGGCACATCCCGGTCTACGGTCCGCTCGGTTTCGTGGTCCCGCTGGTGCTCGCGTTCTTCTACACCTACCTGTGGAACAGGACCGGCAGCATTCTGTTGGCCATCGTCCTCCACGCAAGCTTCACCCCGGCCCAGGACGAACTGATCCTCCTCCCGCGAGACCTGGCCTATACATCGACCCTGGACAGGCCCGACTGGGTGATCCTGGGCGTCTACCTCACCGCCGTCGTGACACTTCTGATCGCCACCGGGGGCCGCCTTGGGCTTCGCTCACGGGCCCGAGGGAAGCCCACACCCGAGAAGACGCTCGGATGAGGGCCGCGCGCCGGTTGGTCGTCGGACTCGTCATCATCCACGGACTCGTCCACCTGATCGGTGCCGCCGAGGGGCTCGGCTGGGCGGAGCCGACGCGCTCGAAGCTTTACTACACTCATATCCGTGGAAAATAATCGGCCGGCGCAATCACCGCCGTACGGCCCGTCAGCCGGCACCGGGCGGAGCCGCGCACTACTGTCCAAGTCGCGCGCCGCTCTGCTGGAGACGCTTCGCGCACAGACCGAACCAACGACGCTCAACGCGCTCGTCGCGACGACCGGGCTGCATGTCAACACTGTCCGCGAACACCTGGACGCACTGGTGCGCGACGGCCTCGCCCACCGGCACCAGGCGCCACCTGCCGGCCGCGGACGGCCCGCTTGGCTGTACGAAGCCACCGGCAGCGACGCCGCGGCCGCACCCGAGTACGCCGGACTCGCCAGCGCCCTGGCGGCCGCCATCCAACGCACCAGCACCACCCCACGCGAGGACGCCGTCACCGCGGGTCTGGACTGGGGCCACCAACTCGCCCGCGCCCGCAACGCGGGGCCTACCGCTAGTCCTGCCGCCGCCCGGCGAGAGGTCGTCTCTCTGCTCGACGAAATCGGGTTCGCACCGCAAGCAGACGCCCGCAACAACGTGGTGCGCCTCACCAGGTGCCCGTTGCTCGAGGCAGCACACAAGTACCCTGACGTCGTCTGTGGAGTTCACCTCGGACTCGCTCGAGGAGCGCTCGAGGAGTATGGCGCGGACGACAACGGCACCGAACTGCTGCCGTTCGCCGAGCCGGGAGCCTGCCGACTTCGCCTGAAGACCCGGCCCCGATGAGCCCACTCATACGCTCCACCAGAAACCCGCGGAGATCGACAACGACCCAAGCGACACCGGCCCAAGCACCTGCCCGATCGCTGCCGGCACGATCAGCGCCGGGGCCATCAGCCTCGGCACGATCAGCGCAGGGACGATCGCCGCGGGGCGGGTCGACGCCGCTCCGGCTGGCACTGCTCGTTCCTGCCGGCCTTGCCCTCGCGGCAGGCCTCGACGCCGCCTTGATCCTGCTTTGCGTCCCCGCTCCGGTGCGCGTCGGTCGCCTGCCGCCAACCACTCGGCTATGCCGCACCGGCGCTGCTTGGTCTCAGGGCCGTGGTGCTGCTCTCGCCCGCCTCGCTTGCCGTCGGCAAGTGCCTGCTTGTCGCAGGAACTGGCGCTCTGGTAGCGCTCTCTGTGCCGCTCTGGCGTCGTCAGCGTGACAACGCCGCGCTGATTCAGGCACTCGGAGCCGTCGTCGCATTGGGTGCTTCGGTGCTTTGGCTCGGCGGAGTCGCCGTACCCGTGCTCCTGCCATGGCTGGTCGGGTTCGTCGTGCTGACCATCTGCGGCGAGCGCCTCGAGCTCGCCCGGCTGAGCCTCGGCCCTTCGGTCGGGACGACGACGTTGCTGCTCTCGTGCGGCGTGTTGGCCGCTGGTCCAGTCCGAGCTCTACCTCGGTGACCAGGCAGGCATGGTCGACGCCACGAAGCTGAAGTCGGAGCAACCGACGCGGTGGTATTCAACGGCTACGCCAACCAGTACGACCACAGGCCACTCCGCCAGAACGGCCAGGCAGGCGCACAGAGCCTGGGTCTGCAGCCCGCCCAGGGCGGCTTCGTGGAACTCGCCTTCCCCGGACCCGGCGACTACCCCTTCGTCTCCCACCTCATGATCGACGCCGAACGTGGAGCCCACGGGGTCGTCCGCGTCACCGGGTAGGTCGTCTGCACCGGACGAGCAGGTCGGCGGCCGGCTTAGGTAGGTGTCGGGGTCGAGAGGAAGGTCGGGAGCTCCGCGTGGGCCTTGCTCACGGTCTCCCAGCCGTCGGCTCCCAGGGTCACCACCGAGACCGCGAAGACCCCGAGGTTCTCCTTGTCGATGTGCACCTTCAACTCGTCGAGCAATGCGGCTACGTGTTCGGCGAAGCCCGCGTCGTCCGGATCGATCGCCGCGAGGCGCTGGTCGAACGTCAGATGCTCGTTCTCGAGTTCGTCGACCGCGTACGCGAAGTCGCCCTGCTCCCTCAGCGCCGCAAAGACACCTCGCTCCTCGCGCCGGACATGCTGCGTGAGCCGGCTGGAGAGCGACTCCAGCACCTCGACAGCTCGGGAGCGGTCACCGGCCGCCAGCGCTCGACGTACCGACCCAGCAAGGTCGAGCAGCACGAAGTGCTCATCCATCAGCTCGGCGATCGGCTCCATCTGCCGGCAGCCGCAGTGCTCGCACATTCCCTTGTCCTCCAACTCAACGGCCTCCACGACATATTTTACTACACTGAATGCCGTGTAAAATATGTGGCGGATCACGGACACGACCGGCTCGCCGATTCAGCCGGGATCCTCATCCGGTACTCGCGGGTGGTTGATCTCATCGCGACGGTCGGCAGCCACGGACCGCGATTCAACGCCACCTCGAGCTAGCCGGTGCCCGATTCACTCTCGCTGACCCGTTCAGGGGGCCTCACCGAGGCGCTTGGCGCCGCACCGGCGGGCTGCTCGGTCTGGCCACCCATCCCGGCCTGCCGAATCAGGCCGGAGACCAGGTCTTGGGCCTCATCGATCGTCTCGTCAAGGGTGCGCATGCCGGCGTCGATGCGACCGGCCTGCAGCGACCACCGGGCGGCGGCCATCCCCTGCACCAACGAGTCGTTGATCTCGATGGCGTCGCGGTGCAGCAGCGCCGCAGCCTCCAACCGGCGCCGCTCGGTCTCAGCTCGGCTCAGTCGATCCGACGCATCCCCGAGCAACAGACCGAGCAGCAGCATCGGCAGGACGCGCGATACCCATCCCGTAGCCGTGAGCGACACGTCCCGTACGACAACCCAGACCACCATCAGCGCCACCGCGATCAAACCCGCTCCGACGCCGGCGCGCGCTCCGAACGTGATCGCGACCAAGGCCACGGGAAACACGTAGAGCATCGAATACGCGTCCACGGGATCCCCGGAGAGCAGCCGCAGCACCAGCACCACCGCGTACAGGGCACCCGCGACAGCAAGAGTGGGTATCGGACGATGCCGGAACCAGGGATCACGCGGAGGACCTGCCAGCGACCACACAGAGACGTTCATGTGCCCCAGCGTGCGCGGAACCCAACTGTCGTCACAGGGCCTACGGTCCCTCCCGCGCCTGCCTATAGACCCACCAAGGTGCTGGAAGAGGACAGCATGCTCCAGCCCGGCGGCGACGCGCTGCACCGCGGTTTCGGGTGGTACCGCGCGATTCCGAGAGCGCGGCCCAGAACAAGGTGCGGGCAACCAGCGGAGGACACAGCAGCGGGCACAGACTTTGACGGAGTCACAGAGCGTCGCCCGCCAAGGTCCAGGACGTACGGCGAACCCTGTCAGTCCGGCCCAGGGACAGCTCCCTCGGCGACCTTGAGTCTGGTCCACACGTTCATGTTGATGACGATCCCGATGATCTCGAGGATCTCATCGGGGGAGAAATGCTCGGCGAGAGCGTCGTGCCGTGCGGCGAAGCTGTCGGCGACCGTCGCATCGGCCAGCCGCGTCAACGCCTCGGCGTACGCGAGGGCGGCACGGGCGGCCGCGTCGTGGAACTCGGTCTCCCACCAGGCAGTGAGGGTGTCGATCACCTCCCGGCGGACACCGAAGTCGCGGGCGGCCTCGTAGTGGACGTTCAGGCAGTACGTGCAGTTGTTGATCTGAGACACCCGCAGGCGCAGGAGTTCGGCGAGCCGGCGGTCGATCCGAAGGTCGGCCTTGTAACCGAACGCTGCGGCGCCACGGCGTGCGAGTTCGGTGAGGTCCGCGTTGGCCGAACTGTCGGCCCGTCGATTCCGCACGATCACATCGCTCATGTCGTTCTCCTGTCGGGATCAGGCCTCGCGGCGCCCTCGACCTGAAGGTGTACTGGCGGCATCGCGCCATGAGGATGCTGGATCTACGGCCGACGCACCGGCCGACCGCCGTCGTGATAGCGAACGTGAGCAGCTCGGACAGCGGGCCGACGGCGGGTGTGCTGGTATCACGATGACCTCGCCGTGGGCGGATTCGCGCCCGGATCAGTCCCTGGCGGTCACCCTGGTCATCTGCGAAGCGCCATGGGTATCAGTCCCAGCGTCATCACCAGCAGGCGAACCGATCTGTCACTCGGTAGGCGGCTGGATCCGGGGCGATCCGCCGGCACTGCTGGAGACATGGCCGAGGCGCTGGTCACGTCGGCCCAGCGGACGCAGCGCCGGGGCGGTTTGGCGACAGCTCCACACCGTTCCCAGGATCAACAGCGGACAGCGGCGGTGACTGCGCGAGGTAGAGGACAAAGATTGGCCTCTACCTCAGGCAGGATCAGACGTATGACGACAACGCAGCAGATTCCCGGCGGCAAGTCGACGGTGACGCCGTACGTGGTTGCGAAGGGTGCGGCGCGTTTCCTCGAGTTCGTCGAGCAGACCTTCGAGGTCAAGAGCTCGCTGGCGGTACCCAACCAGGACGGCACTCTCGGGCACGCGGAGATCACCGTCGGCCAGTCGGTCCTGATGGCCTTCGACGCGCAGCCGGACTGGCCGGAGACCCCGGCCTTCCTGAGCGTGTACGTGGACGACGTCGACAAGGTGTTCGCGCGGGCGCTGCAGGCTGGGGCGACGGTGGTGACCGAGCTGGCCGAGTCCAGGGTCACCGGAGACCGCGGGTGCCGGATCAAGGATCCGGTGGGCAACGTGTGGTGGCTGCAGACGCACCTGTACGACGTGGACCCGAGCACACTGGGCGAGGTGTTCGCGGACCAGGCCGAACTGTCGAAGATCCGGGCGGCCCAGGAGTCGTTCGCCGACGAGATGCGCAGCCGGCGCTAGCGCCGGCCCGCACAAGTGAGCCGGCCGGAGCGCGATGCTCCGGCCGACGCTTTTCTGGGGGGTGATCAACGAGCTGCTCGCTCGATCACCAGGGTGAACGCGGAGGCCTGTCCCGGAGCCTCCTTCCATCGCCCGGCGACGTCAGCACTGCGAGCTGGGCGCCGCTGCGTCCGAGGGTCAGCCTCGGGCGACGGTCAGGCACCGGTCACTTGGGCGTGGACGGAGTCGTGGGTGATCGGCCGGCCGCAGTGGTGGCAGACCAGGTCGACCTGGACCGGGTGGCCGCAGGAGTGTCGCCGGGTGAGGAATGGGGTGTCCACCGCCCACTTGTCACCCCACTGGGACAGGGCGAGCATGACCGGGAACAGTTCCCGGCCGGCTTCGGTCAGGTGGTACTCGTGACGCGGCGGATGTTCGCTGTACTGGCGTCGCTCAATGACCCCGGCAGCCTCCAACTTGCGCAGCCGGTCAGCCAGGATGTCGCGGGATGCGCCCGTGTACCCGGCGATCCGGGCGAACCGGTGCACGCCGTACCCGATCTCACGTAGCGCCAGGAGCGACCACCGCTCGCCGAGGACGTCCAGAGCCGCGGCCAGCGAGCAGGGACGGACTCCCAAGGGCAGCTCAGCCATGTCAATGCCGTTCAACGGCTCGGGATCGGTCATGGGCCCCAACCTAGACCGAGTGTGTTGTCATTTCCAACTCACTGGTCTACCGTGACCCTCAGTCGGTAGGAAAACGCAACACACCCTTGGAGACTCACATGCCGACCCTCGCCAACAGCGAACCCGGAATCAGCGTCCCCGGAACAACCAGCCGTTTCCTCGACCCGACCGGGGCAGGTGACCAACGGCAGGGACAGTTGCGCTACCTCACCGGCGGCAGCGGCGCGCCCCTGGTCCTGCTGCACACCGTGCGCACCCAGGCCGAGCACTTCCGCCACCTCATCCCGCTGGTTCAGCAGCGATACACCGTGTACGCGCTCGACCTGCCCGGTATGGGCTACTCGCAGATCGTGCCCGGCGCTTCGTACGACGAACCCGCCATGCGCGCGGCCGTCGTACGACTCATCACCCACCTCGATCTGCGCGACGTGACGCTGCTCGGCGAGTCGATGGGAGCCGTACTTGCACTCACCGCCGCCGCCGACCTCCCCGACCGGGTCCGCCGCGTCGTGGCGGTCAACGCCTACGACTATCCCGGAGGAATCGCCAGGTCCAGTCTCCTGGCACGTCTGATCGTCACCGGCGTCATCACGCCGGCGGCAGGTCCGCTGCTCGCCCGGCTGGAACCCAAGCCCGTCATGCGCGCCATGCTGACCGGCGGCCTCGCCGACCCGGCCGCACTCCGCGACGACTACCTGAACGAACTCCTCAACGTCGGCCGCCACCCGGGCTACCCGACCGTCGCCCGCGCCGTGTACCGCAACCTGCCCAGCCTCATCGCCGCCCGCGACCGCTACCCCGAGGTCACCGCACCGATCCACCTCATCTACGGCCAGCAGGACTGGTCCCGGCCGACCGACCGGCAGGCCAACCGGCAACAACTCCCCAACGCCGAGTTCACCCAGGTCCCGAAGGCCGGCCACTTCATCGCCCTCGAGCGGCCCGACGTGCCGGCCGACCTGCTGAACTCGATCGCCTGATCCGGCCGCAGTCCACAAACGCGCTGGGAACGAGGATGCGGCTCACGGCGGCCGAACGGCGTACTGAGGTCCTGCAGGCCGCGGTGCAGGCGTTCGCGGCCAGCGGGTACGCGGCGACCACGACGGCCGAAATCGCGCGGGGGGTCCCGCTCGAGCCGGTCGACCCCGACATCGATCCCGCGTCGCCCGCCGGGCCGTGCGCCTGTACGGCGGGCGCGCCGAGCTATGGACGGCTGGGACGGTCGTGAGCAGACTCGGGAGCGGGGACTTCCAGGGGAGGGGACATGTTTCGACGCGCGATGATCATTGGCACAGCGCTGAGCACCGGGTTGAGTCTTGCCGTCCTACCGGCTCTGCCGGCGGCCGGTCAGGACTCACCGTGGCGCGTGGTCGCATCGGGGCTCGACAGCCCTCGCGGCCTGGCGTTCGCCCCGAATGGCACCTTGTACGTCGCCGAGGCGGGTGTGGGCGGGGCGGGTCCCTGCGTGCCGCATCCGCTCGGACAGATCTGCTACGGCGCCACGGGCGCGGTCACCGAGGTGAAGCGAGGGGATCAGACGCGGGTCCTCACCGGACTCCCGTCGTTCGAGCTGCAGGGGACACCAGAGGTCTTCGGACCGTCCGACGTGGCACTGAACGGAAGCGGCAACCTGTTCGTGACGCTCGGCCTCGGCGCCGACCCGGCCGTCCGCGCGGCGCTGCCCGCGGAGGGGCAGACGGCCGCGACCCTGGTCCGCGCCAAGCCGGCGCAGGGGACGTTCCGGCTGGTGGCGGACCTCGGCGGCTTCGAGCTCTCGGACAACCCGGACGGCGGACTCCCGGACAGCAACCCGCAGGGCCTGCTCACCACCGCGGCCGGCCAGGTGGTCGCGGACGCCGGTGGCAACTCGCTACTGAGGGTGAGCTCAGCCGGACGCATCTCGACGCTGGCCGTCTTCCCACCGCGGCTGGTGCCCAACCCGTTCGGCGGCCCGGACATCCCGATGCAGGCCGTGCCGACGACCGTGACCCGCGGCCCGGACGGCGAGTTGCACGTCGGTCAGCTCACCGGATTCCCGTTCCCGGTCGGCGGCGCGAACATCTTCCGGGTCGAGCCGGGCGAACCACCTGAGGTCGTCGCCGGCGGGTTCACGAACATCATCGACATCGCGTTCGGTCCGGACGGCTCGCTCTACGTGCTCGAGATCGCCCACAACGGCCTGCTGTCAGGTGATCCGACGGGTGCGCTGATCCGCGTGGACCAGAACGGTTCGCGCACGCTCATCGCCGGCGAAGGTCTCACGATGCCGACCGGGCTGGCGATCCGGGACGGCGAGGCATACGTCTCGAACTGCGGCGTCTGTGCCGACACCGGCGAGGTCATCGCGATCCCACTGCCCGGCCAGACGAGCTGACAAACCGGTCCCGAGCGTCCCAGTCAGGCGTACATCCGCCGTACTGGTTGCCAGCGGCCACCGATCACGCATCGCTGGCCGCTGGACGTGTTCACGCCCAGATGCGTCGACATCACGACCTGGAGAAACCGACGGTCAGGGCAACATCGCGAGGCGGCGGCAACCAACGATCAGGGCCGGCTGCAGATCACGATTACGAGGTTCGAGCCGCTGCACTACCGTCGAGCTCGAGGCGTGTTGTCAGGGTGCGTGTTCCTCCTCGAACACCATCTCGTGCGCCGCACTGCAGCGCAGGTGACCCGGAGGAGTCAGGGCTGGGTGCTCGATCACCGGACAGTTGCTGATGGCAACAACGTGGGCAGTGGCTGGGTACCGGATCTGGCGCGGGCCGAGGACGGCCTCCGCGCGGCGTACGCCGTCCTTGGAAACCAGGCGCGGGCCGGCCCGGCCAGCTGATGCCCGGTTGCCGACAGGCGATTGCCGGCACTACCTCGACGACATCGACACCACCGAACCACTTGTGCTCGGGAGCGTTCTCGTCCGCCCTCTCGCAGGCCTCGCCACACTGTTCGCGACGCTGCCGCCGCGACTTCACGGACTGCGCGGGGCAGGTGGACGGCCGTCACTACCACGTCTGAGGGGTGAGTGCGCCTACTGCAGCGGGCCTTTCGGCGCGCCGAGTCCGCGCGCGACATGGCGAAGGACGGCGTTGTCGTCTGTCGAGCGCCAGCGCACGACCGCGGCACGTTCTCCCATGCTGGACCTCACGGCGGATTGCAGGTCGTCGACCTCATCGACGTTCGTGACGAGCAGTACCGCAACAGCATCCCGCGTGCCTGAGAAGTCGGCCTCGATCGTGGACACGTCCAAGGCGACCGACCGGTCCGGCGCCCAGCGGATCACCACGCGAAGCTGAAGTTCGTCGACCCAGTACGTCGGCCGTCGCGGATGCCAGTCTGTGTCGCGGCTCGGTGGACTCACTTCCGGCAAGGCTTCCCGGACAGCGCCGTACAGCGCCTCTCGATAGGACTGGGCACTGCGGTCCTGGGCCCCGAAGGTCACCCGCTGCAGGCCGACCTCGTTCGGGAGTCGCCCACTGATGGCAGCCACGCCGAGCACCGCGCCGACGATCAATGCTCCGAGCGAGGTCAGGTCGCTGGCGCCTCGGAAGGCGAGCAGAACCCCCACCACGACGAGCACCAGCCCGCCGATCCCGAGACCGGCCCGAACACCGGGCCGCAGATCCGTCGCCACGACCTCACATCCCTACTCGACTCCATGATCACTCTTCGCGGGCATATTGTCACGGCTGGTGGGCGCTCAGACATCTTCACCAGCCTCGCCTACGCCTTTGCCCCTCACCTTCCTCGACGCGCTGCTGGGCGGCACCAGCCTGGGCAGCGCACTACGAGCAACCCGCCTCGCCCTCCTCAACAAAGGCAACCCGCTAGGACTGGCGTACATCCGCTACGGCCTCGCTGACGCTCACCTGCTCGATCCAGCCGACAGCAGCCGATAGACACTTGGACGGAGCCCGGAAGCGACTCTGTGGCACGCACGGGCGAACGGTGGCGAAATCCAGCAAACCAATCACGCCCTCGGTCGGCTAGCACGGCGCGCTCAGCACGATCAAGGACTCGATGCGGCCCATCAGGTCCGTCGCGACGCAAAGACCGTGCGGGCCACGTGCCTTGTCATCGCCGCGAAGACCAGCACCCACACCGTGAAGGCCACCCACAGCTCAGTGCGGCCAACTACCTCCACCACCGGCAGACGATCCGCGCGGCCCAGGTAGATCCCTGCAACGCCATACATGCCCAACGGGAAGACGATGCTCCACAGGGTTGCCTCGTACCGCAGCGGCACCCGGCGCCGGACGTGACGCCACCAGCCCGCGGCAACGAGCACCGGGATGAGCCAGGTCGCGAACGCCCAGAACACCACCGAAAGACCCGCGATCAGGTCGCGCGTCACCGTCACCATCGGCGCGTCGGCCATCTCGACGATGCGCGCACCCGCGAGCACCGTGATGGCCAGGGCCCCCATAGAGACCCAGTACGGCGGGGTCAGCTCCTCGGGCCCGAACTCGTACAGCATCAGTCGCAGCGCGACGAGTATGCCGGTAGCCCCGTACAAGAACACTCCGACCGACCACGACATAATCGCCAGGACCGCGAGCTCCCGCCGTACCGGCTCGAAGACCGGTTCGACTGTGGCCGCCGCGACCGCGACGGACTGACTGCCTACCACCCAGATGAACCAGGTGCCGTTGGCGGTCGCCACCACCGGCCGCTCCTGACGGCCGAGTACAGCCGTCCACGGTACGACGTACCCCAAGGCGAGCCACGCCAGTCCGGCGACGACGAGCAGGACGGCCGTGGCAGTGAACCATCCGGACAGGCCGAGCCGGACGCCGAGAACGTTGATGCCGGCAACGAAGGTGAAGAAGCCGAACGCCCGGCGTGGATCCATGAAGTCCTCGACCAGCGCGGCGCGGTACGCGACGAACCTCCATCCGGTAAACAGCAGCAGCACGACGAATGCCGCACAACAGACGACCAGCAAGATCCGAGACAGGAGAAGGAAACCTTCCAGGTGCATACCGACCGAAATGATGCCGGAAGCCATGACCAGCGCGAAGTAGCCAGGCGTGAGCCCTTCGACAGCCCGTCGCACACGTGCCCCGAACCCATCAGCCACGGGTCGAAGTCTTTCACGACGGAAGCAGTGGGTACCCAGTTGGACGTCCGCGGGCGGATGTGAGGATGTGGGCATGGCGCAGCGGCGGGTGGGGATCAAGGATGTGGCGGAGGCCGCTGGGGTCTCGGTGACGACTGTGTCGCATGCGCTCAACGAGGTCGAGGGGACGCGGGTTTCCGAGGACACCCGGTTGCGGATCCGGGCGGTGGCGGAGCGGCTCGGGTATACGCCGAGCCGGCTTGCGCGTGGGTTGCGGTTGCAGCGGTCGCATCTGCTGGCGTTGATCAGCGACCGGGTCGCGACCACGCCGTACGCCGGGCGGATGGTCCTCGGCGTCCAGGAGGCCGCGTTCGCCCGCGGCTGGACGGTCCTGATGTTCGACACCGGCGGCGATCCGGACGTCGAGAAGCGGGCGATCGAGACGACGTTGCAGCATCAGGTCGACGGCGTCCTCTATGCCACGATGTTCCACCGCGAGATCGAACTGCCCGATAACCTGGCCGGGCTCCCCACGGTCCTGCTCGACGCTCGCAGCCGCGAGCGGACCGTCCCGTCGGTGGTCCCGGACGAGGTCGGCGGCGGACGCACCGCGGTCGAGGAGCTGCTCCGGCTGGGGCACCGCCGGATCGGCTTCGCGCTCAATCGCGACGACATCCCCGCCACCACCGGCCGCCTCGCCGGGTATCGCGCGGCGCTGAAGGACGCCGGCATCAGGTACGACGGGCGCCTGGTCGCCGTCGACGACGCCAACGCACACGGTGGCTACCGCGCGACCTCCCAGCTGCTCCAGCTACGCAATCGCCCGACGGCGGTCTTCTGCTTCAACGATCGTATGGCGATGGGTGCGTACCGTGCGGCCGCCGAGCTCGGCCTGCGTATCCCCGACGATCTGTCGGTGATCGGGTACGACGACCAGGAGAACATCGCCGACGGCCTCCACCCCGAGCTGACAACTGTCGCACTCCCCCACGCCGACATGGGCCGCTGGGCGGCCAACACGCTCCTCGACCTGATCGAGGAGCGCAACACACCCAACGGCCCGTTCCCCGTCAAGCTCCCCTGCCCCATCATCCACCGCGCATCCGCCCGTCAGCTGAGCTGAGCCTCGTGCGCCACCGTCCGGGTGCAAAAACGATTTGGTGAAGGTTTGTACGCGCACGACGGCAGAGTGTCAACTGTTCGTGCGAGCTGTTGACGTGATGCCGGAAGTCGGCGTACGTTCAGCGGCGAAAGTTCGGTTGTACGTATAACTGCGGAGGTGCCAGGTGACACGGAGGCGGTCCGGTCCGACCATGCACGACGTGGCTCGGGCGGCGGGGGTCAGCCAGGCGACGGTCAGTCTGGTGCTGAACGACGCCGAGGGCTCCCGGGTCTCGGCGGAGACCCGGGAGCGCGTGCTGGCGGCCGTCGCCCACCTGGGGTACCGGGTGAACTCGGCGGCGAAGTCGCTGCGCGAGGGACACTCCCGGCTGATCGGGTTCATCGGCGACATCGTGGCCAGTACGCCGTTCGCCGGCGAGATCATCGAAGCGGCGCAGGACCGGGCATGGGCCGACGGTCACCTGATGCTGATCGTGAACACAGGCGGCGACCGCGATCTCGAGGAGCGCGCGATCGACTCGCTGCTGTCTCGCCAGGTCGACGGGATCGTCTACGCCGCGATGTACCACCGGCGGCTGAAGGTTCCGGCCGCGTTGCGCGAGGTCCCCTCGGTCGTGCTGAACGCCGAGACCGAGGACGGTTCGCTGCCGGCCGTCGTTCCGGACGAGTACGCCGGCGGTCGCGCGGCCACGCAGTACCTGATCGACCGCGGTCACGAGCGCATCGGGTTCATCAACATCAACACCCTGGAGTCCCGGCTCCCCGCTGTGGTGGATCGCGAGCGAGGATTCCTGGACGCGGTCGACGCAGCCGGGCTGAAGATCGACCGCACCCTCGTGAAGCGGGGTGACGGTGACGCGGAGACGGCGTACCAGCACGCTCGCCGGCTCCTCGATCGCAAACGACCGCCGACCGCGATCTTCGGCGCCAACGACCGTACGGCGTGGGGCGCCTACCAGGCGGCGGCCGACCTCGGGCTGCGGATCCCTGACGACGTCTCGGTGATGGGCTTCGACAACCAGGAGCTCATCGCCGCGCACCTGCGCCCGGGACTCACCACCATGGCTCTGCCGTTCGCCGAGATGGGCCGGCAGGGCGTCGCCCGGCTGCTGTCGGGTCAGCGCGGGACCGAGGTCGAGGCTGTGACCTGCCCACTCGTGGAGCGGGCGTCGGTCAGGAGTCTGGGATGAGTATGGAAGCCCGTGTCTCCAGGCCCGGACTGGCGCGGAGGATGGGCCGCCTGTGGCAGGTCTACCTCCTGGTCCTGCCCGCGCTGGTCTACCTCGCCGTGTTCAAGTTCTGGCCGATGTACGGCGTGCAGATCGCGTTCCGCAACTACAACCCGATCGACGGCTTCAGCGCCAGCCCCTTCGCCGGCTGGCAGCATTTCGAGCGGTTCTTCGGCTCACCGCAGTTCGAACGTGTTCTGGAGAACACGTTGTCGCTGGCGGTGATCAACCTGCTGGTCGCCTTCCCGGTGCCTGTGCTGCTGGCCCTGATGGTGAACAACCTCCGCGAGGGCCGGCTGCGCAACTTCGTCCGCGGCGTCCTCTACTCCCCCACGTTCATCTCCACCGTCGTGGTGGTCGGGATGATGTACGTCCTCCTCTCGCCACGATCGGGGCTGATCAACCACCTCGTCACCCTGCTCGGCGGTCAGCCGATCCTGTTCATGGGGTCGCCGGAGTTGTTCCGTCCGCTGTTCGTCGGGTCGACGGTCTGGCAGGAATCCGGCTTCCAACTGGTCATCTACCTGGCCGCGCTGTCCGCGATCGACCCGGCGCTGCACGACGCGGCACGGGTCGACGGCGCGAACAGTTGGCAGCGGATCCGGCACATCGACCTGCCCGGCATCCTGCCGACCGTGGTGGTCCTCTTCATGCTTGCGGTCGGCAACTTGATGAACATCAGCTTCGAGAAAGCGCTCCTGATGCAGACGCCGCTCAACCGCGAGTCCTCCCAGGTGATCCAGACCTACGTCTACCAAGCCGGACTCCAGCAAGCACAGTTCAGTTACAGCGCCGCGATCGGCCTGTTCAACTCGGTCATCAATCTGGCTCTCCTGGTCACCTTCCACCTCGTCGTACGGCGGGCTCGCCGCGGGCAGGTGATGTGACATGGGTACGACGACACTCGCGGCAACGACCGTACGACGTACCCGCCGCAACCGCTCCGGACTGGCGGACCACGCATACACCGTGGTCGCCGCAACCGTTCTCGGCGCGGCGGTGCTGGCGATCGTCTACCCGCTGTACTTCATCCTCGTCGCCTCGTTCAGCGAGCCCGACGCGGTCAACAACGGGCAAGTCTGGGCATGGCCGGCGGGCTTCACGCTCGACGGCTACGAGCGGCTGCTCAGCGATTCCCGCGTCTGGCAAGGCTTCGCGAACTCCGCGCTCTACACCGGCTTTGCCACGGCGATCAGCGTTGCTCTTGTCCTCTCGGCCGGCTACGCGTTGTCCCGCAAGGACCTGCCCGGCCGGAACCTCATCACCGGCCTGTTCCTGATCACGTTGTTCTTCGACGGCGGCATGATCCCGCGCTACCTCGTGGTCAAGGAGCTCGGCCTGCTGAACACCTTCTGGGCGATGGTCCTGCCGAACGCGGTCGCCGTCTGGAACCTGCTGATCGCGCGCACCTACTTCCGGTCCGCGATCCCGGAGGAGGTGCGCGAAGCCGCCCAGCTCGACGGCGCCAGCGAGTTCGGCTACTTCTTCCGGATCGTCCTCCCACTGGCGAAGCCCCTCGTCGCCGTCCTCGTACTGATCCACCTGGTGTGGAACTGGAACGCGTTCTTCGACGCGCTCATCTTCCTCACCGACGAGTCGAAGTTCCCGCTGCAACTCGTGCTGCGCAACATCCTGGTGCAGTCCGAGCTGTCCGCGAACGGGAACCTCAGCAGCGACCTGGCGTCGTACGCCGCACAACAACGCGTCGGCGAGCTGGTCAAGTACGGCATGATCGTCGTCTCCACCCTCCCGCTGCTGATCGTGTCGCCGTTCGCGCAGAAGTACCTCACCCGCGGCGGCGTCGCGGGCGCCCTCAAGGGCTGAACATCATACGTATAACTCCTCGCAGGAGGTTGGTCATGAAGAAGGTCCTGTCCGCCGCGATGGTCCTGTCGCTCGGACTCCTCACCGCCTGTTCCGGCGGGAACGACGAGAAGGTGTCCGGCGAGGCCGCCGCAGTCGGCTTCCAGGAGAGCGGGCTGCCCCTGGTGAGCAAGCCGGTCACGCTGAGATTCTCCGGCCAGAAGGCGCCGCTCGCCCCCGACTACAACAGCATGACGCTGGTCAAGCAGTGGCAGCAGGACACCGCCGTACAGATCAAGTGGGAGAACCTGCCGGAGAACGTCTACAAGGAGAAGAAGAACCTGCTGCTGGCCAGCGGCGACCTGCCCGACGCGTTCTACAACACCGGGTTCACCGACTCCGACATCGCGACGTACGGCGCCAACGGGACCCTGATCCCGCTGGAGTCCCTGATCGACAAGTACGCGCCGAACCTGAAGAAGATCTTCGAGAAGCGGCCGGAGATCAAGGCCGCGGTCACCGCGTCCGACGGCCACATCTATTCCCTGCCGGCGGCCGAGGAGCTCGGGATCGGCGCCGTACCGTTCTTCTACTCGATCAACACCGCCTGGCTGAAGAAGCTCGGGCTGCCGATGCCGCAGACGCTCGAGCAGTACCACCAGACGCTCCAGGCGTTCAAGACCAAGGACCCGAACGGCAACGGGAAGGCCGACGAGATCCCGCTGAGCTTCATCGGCGGCTGGTGGTGCGCCGACGCCGGCGACCTGTTCGCCGCGATCTCGGGCGTGCCGGACAACCCCGATCACCGGATCGTCCGCGACGACAAGGTGATCTACACCGCGGCACAACCGGAGTACCGGGAGGCGATCTCGACGCTGCACCAGTGGTACTCCGAGGGGCTGATCGACCCGGAGACGTTCACACAGACCGACAAGCAGTACCTCGCCAAGGGCAAGAGCAAGGACGAGGTTCTCGGCTCGTTCGTGTGGTGGGAGACCGAGGAGGTCGTCGGCGCACCGCGGACCAAGGACTACGCCTTGATGGGTCCGCTCGAGGGGCCGAAGGGCAAGCTCGTCGGGCGGGCCAACGGCGGCGACTACGGCCGCGACGCGTTCGCGATCACGCGCGCGAACAAGTATCCCGAAGTCACGATGCGCTGGGTGGACCGGCTCTACGACCCGGTGATGTCCGCGCAGGTCGCGTGGGGACCAGCCGGTGAGGGCCTGCAGAAGAACGCGTCCGGTGTCCTGGTGAGCATGCCGGACAAGCCCGGTGAGAGCGCGGGTGAGCGCAAGCAGCGGATCGCGCCGGGTGGACCGCGCGTGATCCTGAAGGAGGACTTCAAGTCCGTCGTGGCGCCGGAGCCGCGGGCCGCTCAGCGGCAGACGGACCTGGAGAAGATCTACCTGCCGTACGCCGAGAAGCAGTCGTACCCGCTCGTCTTCTTCACACAGGAAGAACTGCAGCGTTCGGGTGAGATCCAGACCGAGATCAAGGCACTCGTCGACGAGAAGCGCGCCTCGTGGATCGTCCGGGGCGGGGTCGAGAAGGACTGGGACAACTACGTGAAGCAACTGAAGGCCGCCGGGCTGGACGATCTGGTGCAGATCTACCAGACGGCGTACGACCGCCACCGGGGAACGAAGTGACCGTTCTCGTCCAGGCCGCGTTCGCCCCGCTGTCCCTGACCTCGCTGACCGGGCGTCCCTCGGGCCTGGTCAGCTGGGGTCAGGGAGACGCCCACCTGACGCTGGGATACGACCGCTTCGGCCGGCCCTCGGCCGAAGTGAGCGACGGTTCCCGCGACTGTCAGCTGGTCGCCGACAAGCCGCTCGCGCTGGGGCGATGGGTGCGGCTGGCATTGTTTGCCGACGGCACCGAATTGCAGCTCCTGGTCGACGGCAGGACGGCGGCGAGCGCCGGCTGGCACGGTCCGCTGCCTACGGGTACGCCGGTCATCGGCCGACGGGCCGACCAAGCGGAAGGCGCGGACGAGTCCTGCTGCGGGCGGCTCGCCGACGTCGAGGTGGTGTGCGACCCCGCCGAGGCTCGCCGACGAGCCGCGGCGGGTTCACCAGCCTTGCCGGATCTGGACGTGGTGGCCGAGTTGCGGGCGTTGCGCGGTGAGGATCCGAATCGGCCGGAGTACCACTTCATGCCGCCGGCGCACTGGATGAACGAACCGCACGCCCCGATCCAGGTGGACGGCGTGCACCACCTCTTCTACCAGGCCAACCGCCGCGGACCGTTCTGGGGAGCCATCGAGTGGGGCCACGCGATCAGCAAGGACCTCGTTCACTGGACTCATCTACCGCCCGCACTCACCCCTGATCGGACCACCGTCGCGCCAGACGGCGTGTGGAGCGGCAGCAGCGTTCTCGGAGAGAGCGGCGAGCCGTTGCTCTACTTCACCGCAGGAGACTTCAGCCGTACTCCGGATCAGTCGGTGGCGCTGGCCCGTCCGTCCGGCGATGGCTGGATCGCCGACGAGGCTCCGCTCGTCGAGATGCCGGATGATCCGGACCTCGTCGCCGGGCAGTTCCGGGATCCATTCGTATGGCGGGAAACCTCGGGCTGGTTCATGCTCGTCGGCGCCGGTGTCGTCGATCACGGTGGCACGGCGTTGCTGTACCGGTCCCCCGACGGCCGGGCGTGGACGTCGTACGGCCGGCTCCTTGTCGGTGATCGATCGCGTCACCCGGAGACCGGCGAGATGTGGGAGTTGCCGGTCCTCCTCCCGATCGGTGATGACCGGCATGTCTTCCTGGTGTGCCCGTGGTGGAACGAGCGACCGGCGGACCAGATCGTCGAGGTGGCGCACTGGATCGGCCGCTGGGACCCCGAGTCCGCCACCTTCACACCCGACCACCCCGAGCCGCGGCGCTTCGACTTGGGTCGGCACTTCACCGGGCCGAGCGGAAACGTGCTCGACGACGGCCGCACGATCCTCTGGTCGATTGCCCAGGACGGCCGGACTCCGGAGGCCCAGCGCGCAGGCGGCTGGGCCCACAACGCCGGCCTGCCGCTCGAACTCGGGCTCGCCGGCGAGCGGCTCACGATCCGCCCGATCCGCGAGCTCGAATCACTCCGGACAGCAGCCTTGGACCCCGGGCACATCGGCGGAACGACCTTCGAGTGCGAGGTGACCGCCGAAGCCTCAGCCGACCCGCTGGTGGTCAGCCTCACCGTGGCGGGGCTGCTTGCTCTCGAGCTCACGATCGACGCCACCCGTCAACTGGTCCGCCTTCGACGCCCAGGCGCTTCGGCGTACGACGTCTGGGGTCCGGACGAGTACGAGGAAGGTCCGGCAGTGGTGCCCGCCGACGACGTACGTCTGCGTCTGTTCGTGGACCACTCGATGGTCGAGGCGTACGTCGGCGACCACACCAGCATCACCACCCGCATCGACGTCAGCGCCGGACCACCCGAGCTGAGCATCAGTACGCCGTACACCTCCTGCCGAGCCTGGCAACTGGCCGGCGCCGACAACTGAGAAGGACTGCCTGTGCTTGCACTGGACGACTACTGGACGTGGGACTTCTGGTTCGCCGAGAACGGTCCGGACATCCATCTCTTCTTCCTGAAGGCGCCCCGCGCGCTGGGCGATCCCGACCTCCGGCACCGCAACGCCCGGATCGGACACGCTGTCTCCACTGATCTACGTAGCTGGACCGTTCTGCCCGACGCGCTCGTCCCCGGCCCAGCCGGTGCCTGGGACGACCTCGCCACCTGGACCGGCTCAGTACTGCGCGTCGACGGCTGGTGGATGTACTACACCGGCATCTGCCACGGCGACGACGGCCTGCGTCAGCGCATCGGCCGGGCGCACAGCACCGACCTCATCACCTGGACCAAGGACGACGCCTTCGTGCTCGAGGCGGATCCGGCGTACTTCGAGCAACTCGACGTCTCGGTCTGGCCCGACCTGTGCTGGCGCGACCCGTGCGTCTTCGCCGACCCGGACGGCGGCTACGCGATGCTCGTCACGGCCCGGGTGCCTGACGGCCCACCCGACGGCCGCGGTGTCGTCGCCCTTCTCCGATCCGGCAACCTCACCGACTGGACCCCCATCGGCCCCGTCACCGAACCAGGCGACTTCGGCCACCTGGAAGTCCCCCAAGTCGTCCCCCTCAACGGCCGCTACTACCTCCTCTTCTGCGCCTACGCCTTCGCCAACAGCACCAGCCGCACCACCCGCGTCGCACCTACCACCGGCACCCACTACTACGTCGGCGATGCCCTCACAGGCCCGTTCAAGCCCCTCTCCGACCACCTGTTCGCCGCCGACGAGTCAGCCTCCCGGTACGCCGGCAAGCTCATCACCGATCCCACCACCGGCAACCCGGTCTTCCTCGCTTTCCTCCACAACGACCCCAACGGCACCTTCATCGGCGCCCTGACCGACCCGACCCCGGTCCTCGTACGCCCCGACGGCGAGCTGGAGCTGGGCTGACCGATTCGCGGACGACGACAGGGCAAGGAAGCCACGTCGGGTCCGTCGACCGGTACCAGGCAGTGCTGGTGCTCTGGATGAGGCGGGTGAGCGTGGAGACCGCCCAGGCGCCCATTTCGTAGTGCGGGAGAGCGACCGTGGTCAGTGCGGGATAGACGCTCGCGGCGATGGGCGCCTGGTCGTCGAAGCCGACGATCGAGACGTCCTCGGGGATCCGCAGGCCGAGCTCCTGGGCAGCGCGGTAGGCGCCCATCGCCATCCGGTCGTTGTAGCAAAAGATCGCGGTCGGACGGTCTGCGCGGTCGAGCAGTTCGAGGCAAGCTGTGTAGCCACCGGCTGCCTCTGACACACCGGAGGCAATCAGGCGATCGTCACGCGGGATGCCAGCGGTCTCGAGACCACGCAGGTAGCCGACCAGGCGGCCTTGCGTTGCCGGCACCTCGATGCTCGAGTTGGCGAACGCGATCCGGCGGTGACCTGCCTCGGCCAGCAGCGCCACCAGCTCGGCAGCGCCGCCGGCCTCGTCGGGCAGCACGGCTGGTACGACGCCCTGCCGGTCGAGGGCGCCGATCAGGACCGCCGGCACGGCCCGCAGCTCGCGCGGTACCGAGACCTCGTGATGGAACACGGTGGCGTAGATGATGCCGTCGACCTGGCGCTCGATCAGCGCCCGGGCGTCGGCCCGCCGTGCCTCCGCGCCGGCGTCGAGGTGCGAGTTGATGATCGCGAGCGTCAGGTTGTGGCGGCTCGCTTCCTCCTGCGCACCGAGGATTATCCGCCCGGCATGCGGAGTCGTCGCGATCTCCTCGGTCAGCAGACCGATCATCTCCGACGTACGAGTTCGCAGACCACGGGCGAGCCGGTTCGGCGTGTACCCGAGTTCCCGCGCGATCGACCGCACCCGTTCACTGGTCGCCTCGCTGGTTCGGGTGTGCGGAGTGTCGTTCAGAACGTGGGAAACGGTCGTGACGGAGACCCCCGCGGCCCGCGCGACATCCCGGATGCCGACCTTCGGCACCACCGTCTCCTCGTTGTTCATCGGTCCGGCCTCACTCGTCCCAGAGCCCGTGCTCCGGCCAGCGACGCGGCAGCCGCTCCTCGACCGGCGGCAGCTCGGCATGTGGAGCGTGCCCGCCGACCTGGTACCAGTACGCCACGCTCGAGTAGTCGTTGCCCTGATCGTTCGCATGACCGTGCTCGATCGACACGCGGAGGCTCTTCTCGAAGCGGACCGGGTCTTCGATGTGCCAGCGGAACATGCTCCACAACCCGAAGTGCTCCTGCGGGCTCGCCCCGAGCGTGATGCCGTGGTACGGACCGGCGTACTCGCCGCTCGGGAAGCCCCAGGCCGCGCCGAAGTAGTCCTCGGTACCGGTCCCGTGCAGTGACGGCGGCCAGACCTCGCCGTCGATGAAGAACATGTCGTCGCCCTCCCCCGGCCAGGTGAACACCTGGTTGGAGGCGTCGAAGTTGTCGATGCTCAGCACGCAACCAACGTAATGCCCCTTGCCGACCGCATCGAGGATCACGTAGTTGTCGTCGCCGGTCAGATTCGTCCCGGGCAGGTCCCACGGCGCCGGGTTCTCGACCTCGGCGGTGTGGCGCACGGCGGTTGCCGGCTTCTCCTGCCGGTAGTACGCGTGGAACCGGCCCACGTCGTCCGGTACCGGCTCGTCGGTCAGTTCGTAGTCGACGTAGTAGAAGAGGTTCTCGATCGGCTGGTCGCTCTCGTTGCGGAGCTGGATCCGCGCGTGGCTGCCGAACGGCATCGGAAAGTAGCTGTTCATCGCGGCCGCGAACGGTCCCTTCGGACCGCGGCGTGGACCGAAGACGGCGTTGAGCGGAAGCGAGATGTAGTGCTTCGCGACCGCGTGCCCGACACCGAAGAAGTCGCCGAGCGGCGCGCGGACGCTCGGGTTGTCCTCGCCGTCCCAGAACATCTCGATCACGAGCTTGCGCAGGTACTTCTCCGAGTAGCAGCGGGTCGTCAGCCAGATGTGCTCGATCCGGCCGGCGCCTTCGATGTCGGCGATGACGAAGGTCTCTCCGGCGGGCACGACCTCGAAGTCGCGGTTGCCGCCGCTGTGGTCCCAGCTCGACTCGCGTCGAGACCGGCCGGACTTGACGTGAGCCAGGCCGCCGAGCGGGCTGTTGGGTTGCCAGAATTCCATATCTTCTCCGGATTCGAGTGGTGTCAGCCCTTGACCGCGCCAAGGGTCAGGCCCGCGACGATGTGCCGCTGCAGGGCGAGGGTGAGCAGGATGACCGGGACCGAGTAGACGGCCGCGAGCGCGGTCATCCCGCCCCAGTCGAGACCGAACTGGGTCTGGAAGTTCGCGATGACGATCGGCGTGGTCTGCGCCCGCACCGACGTCAGCAGAAGCGCGAACAGGAACTCGTTCCACGAGGCGAGAAACGCGAAGATCGCCGTCACCGCGAGCCCGCCGGAGACGACCGGCAGTACGACGTACCACAGCGCCTCCAGCCGGCCGCTGCCGTCGACCTTCGCCGCTTCCTCGAGCTCACCGGGCACCGCCTCGAAGAAGCTCGACATCAGCCAGATCGACAACGGCAACGAGATCGTGGTGTGCGCGATCGCGAGTCCGATCGAGGTGTCGGAGATGCGCAGCGTTCGCATCGTCTCGACCAAGGGTGCGCCAACCGCGATCGTCGGCACCATGCGGGTGATCAGCGCGCCGATCACGAAGACCCGTCCGCTCGGTGTGCGGTAGCGAGTGATCGCATACGCGGCCGGCACGCCGAGCAGTAATGAGAACGCCGTACTGAGGATCGCGGTCACCACGCTGTTGATCAGCGCCGGTACGACGCCTTCCCTGCTCAGCGCCGCGACGTAGTTGCCGAGCGTCCACTGCGACGGCAACACGTGCGGCGGTACGGCGATGGCGTCCAGTGGCGATTTGAACGAGGTCAGCAGCAGGTAGACGAACGGGAACCCGTACAGCACCAGTGTGACCGCCAGTCCGCCCCACACCAGGGCGCGCGTGGAACGCCGGCGCGTCTCGAGACCGTTCATGCCTGCTCGCTCCCCGGCCTCCAGATGGCGAGGATCGCCGCGGCAGCGACCACTAGCATCGCGATCAGATACACGGTGCCCATCGCGCTCGCCAGACCGGGATCGCCGTTGCGCGTCATCGTGCGGTAGATCAGCAGGCTGAGCGTCGTCGTACTCTCCTGAGGTCCGCCGTTGGTCTGGATGAGGATGATGTCGAATGCCCTCGCCGCATCGATGCCGCGGACGATCAGCGCGACGGCGATCACCGGCCGGAGCAGCGGCAGGATGATCCGGAACAGCAGCGTCGGATAGCGCACACCGTCGATGCGCGCGGCCTCGATCACGTCGCCCGGGATGTTCTGGAGCCCCGCGAAGAGCACGAGTGTGATGAACGACGTGGTCAGCCAGATGTCCGGCAGGGCTACCGAGAACAGCGCGATGTCCGGATCACTCAGCCAGCCGATCTGATCGGTGCTCTGCAGTACGCCGATGCGCCTCAGCAGCTCGTTGACGATGCCGAAGTTGTCGATGAGCAGGAATCGCCACAACAGGCCCGCGACGACCGGAGCGATCATCAGCGGATACATGAAGACGGTACGAAACACCGCCGACCGGCTGCCCAGTGCGGTGAACAGCAGGGCCACAGCGATGCCGAACGTGAACTCGAAGGCGACAACCACAAGCGTGTAGACGGTCGTGCGCAGCGATGCTCCCTGGAACGCCGATGAGCTGAAGGCTGCGGCGAAGTTGTCGAAGCCGACGAACGTCCGGGGCCCGCCGGCGATCGGCGAGATCTCGTAGAACGCGTTCGAGACGAATCTGATCAAAGGCCACGCCACGAAGGCGAGCAGGAACAACCCGGCCGGCGCCATCAGCAACAGCGCGAACCGGCGATCGGTGAGGCGCACAAGCGGACCCTTCGAAGTCGGCGGGATCGGGCTACTGGACGATCGCGTCGATCTGGGCCTTGGCCTGTTTGAGCAAAGCGGCGTTGTCGGCGCCCTTGGCAACTGCCTTCTGCAGCATCGGCGTCAGCACGGTGTTCACGATTTCCTGCCACTTCGGCGTCGCCGGTCGTGCGACCGTCGCGGGCGACTTCAGCGTCGCGAGGATCGCCGGGTAGTTCTCACGCCCGGCCACGCCGGCCTGCGACTCGAACGCCGAGATCCGGGAGACCAGGCCCAGGGACGTCTTGATCGACAGGTCGTTGTGGGCATACGCGAAGGCGACGAACTTCTTCGCCTCATCCTGCTTGGTGGTTGCCTTCGGCACCGACAGGTACCACGCACCCGGAACACCCGCGATCCCGCCGGGTCCGGCGATCATCGGAGCAACACCGATCTTCCCCTTGACCGAGGCATCCGCCGGGGTCTGCGTGTACGCATGTCCCCAGAACCGCATCATCGCGAGCTTCCCCTGGTAGAACAGGTTCTGCGCGCCGGCCCAATCGAGCTGCGCCGCACCCGACGGCGCATACGGCAACAGGCTCGTGTAGAAGTTCAGCGCTTCGAGATGCCGGCCGTCGTCGATGGTGACCTGGCCGCTGCTCGGATCGAGCACCATCGTCTTCGCACCGGTCTGCGAAACCGTCGCCAGCCACTCTGTCTCGACGGCGCCCTTGACGTCCGTGCCGTACAGGTCGGTCTGCCCGTCGCGGTTGGCGTCGCGGGTGAAGAACTCCGCCGCGTCGCGGTACTGCTTCCAGGTGGTCGGCGGCACGCGCGGATAGCCGTACTTCGCCTGGAACGCCGCCTTCTCCTTCGGATCACCGAACAGATCGGTGCGGTAGTAGAGGATCTCCGAGTTCGTCCACACCGGCATACCGACGTACGAACCCCCGACCTGAGCCTCGGTCACCAGGCCCGGGAACAGGTCTCGCTTCACGTCCTCGGTGAACAGGTCGTCCAACGGCGAGACGCCGGCGGAGAACGCGCTCAACCAGATCGCATCGAGCGCGGCCACGTCGAACGACGCCTTCCCCGATCCCAGCTCGGTCTGGACCCGGTCGTACAGGCCGTCGTACGGCAGCTCGACCAACTCGACCGTCGTACCTGTCTCCTTCTTGTACAGGTCGGCGACCGGCTGCAGCTCGGCCTTGCCCCCACCCTCCACGAGTACGGTCAATGTGCTGCTCTCGGCCCCGGAGCCACCGCCCGCACCACATCCGGCGGCGACAAGCACCAGAGCTGTGACAGCGGCCGTGAGGTATACGCCGATGCTTTGACGATCGCCCGCCCTGCGAAACTTCATCACTCCGACTCCGATTCTCCCCGACTGCCTGATTAAACGTTTTGGCAAAACGTCTTGGCAGAGAGTGTTCCGAGCGACACCTACCCGGTCAACACCGCAGCCGACGCCAAAACGTTTGGCACTGGTGTAATGCCCGGGTCGCCGGCGTAGAGCGTCACCAATCGTTGGTTCGACCGCTGGCTGGTCCGGCAGCGGTCTATGACCGGCGTGTGCGGGAGCCGAGCACGGTGACGCGGGCGGGCGGCGGTCCAGCGGGCGGCGGGGATTGGCGATCGGTGGGTGTTGGTTGCCAACTGGCGAGCAGCTGGCGGCGGGAGTCGAGCGGGTGGACGCTTCGTACGTCGATCCGGCGTACTGCGTCGCGGCGTAGTCCGAGGATCGGCAGCGCCATACGTGCCTGCTGGATCGCCATTCCGGCGGGCAGGCCGCGGGTTCGCAGTACCAGTTCGCTGTCGCCGTCCAGGCAGGACACGACAGATCGGAGGCGCATCGGCCCAGGCATGTGGCGGCCGGCGCTGCGCATCGCGAACAGATCCGACGCCGACGGAGGCCAGCCGGTCCTGATCCGCACAGTCACGTCATACCGGGCCATACCTCGATGGTGCGTCAGCCGACCGAACGAGGTCGAGAGCATCTGACCCACTGAGTCGGTCGAGGCGACCGGTTCGCTACCGCCTCCTGCCCCGGAGCTGAGCTGTCGTTCTTGCACGGCCGCGCTCAGGCACCTCGTTGATCTGGATACGGCGATCGGTGAGCTGGCACGCGTGCCGAGCCCGGGCGGACGCATATGCCTTGCCGATCTGCTCCTGCACCCGACGGTGCGGCGCTCGAGGCGCCTGCGTCGTCGGCATCCGTATGCGGGAGCCGCGGCGACGCTGCGCTCTGCAGGCCTGCGACTGGCCCGCCCCACCCTGCACCTCAACCCATTCGGGCACTAGTTCGTCTGCGTAGCAACCAGACCACCGCAAGAGCAGGGCCGCCTGTCGTCAGAAGCCGGTGACCAGTAGGTCGTCGATGTCGTAGACGAGGGTGCTGTGTACGGCGACGACGCCGGCGATCCTGGAGGCGGCCACGATCGCGTGTTCTACCTGGCTGCGGTAGGCGAGTTGTCCGGTCAGGGTGACCACGCCGTTGTCGACCTGGATCGTGAGTTCTGCCGGGGAGCGCGCCGGACGCCGGCGGTCGCTGTTGATTGCGCGGTCGATGTCGGCAGCGATGTCGACGTCCGGGCGTCGATAGGCGCAGATCAGATCGCGTCTGGTGAGCAGGCCGACAAGTGTCAGGTTGTCGTCGACGACACACAGGGGTGGAGCTCCGGGGTTGGTCAGGCTGCGCGCGGCAACGCCGATCGGTGCGTCGGCGCCGATCGTGCTGACCGGTGAGCTCATCAACTCGCGCGCCGTCAGAGCGGTGGACTTGCGGCGTCGTCTGCGGCCGGCGACACCGCCGAGCAACGGCGGCGGATCGATGCCGCCGTGGTACTCGAGGTTCACCAGGAGGTCGCTCTCGGTGATCAGCCCGACGGGCCGGCGATTCCCGCTCAGGACGGGAACCGCCGGGGCATCGGAAGCGAGCAAGGCGCAGGCAACCAGTTTGAACGGCGTGTCGTCCGTCACCGTCACCGGCGACCGAGTCATGAACGTGGCGACGACAGGCTCGAGCATCGGTCTCACCTCGCTTGCGGACTTGCTAAGATTAGCAAGTCCGCAAGGGCGACGGGAAGCCGACAGCATGGAGGAGGGCCGGATGACGAGGCCGCTGTACCAGCTGAAGGCGGAGTTCTTCAAGAACCTGTCCCACCCGGCCCGGATCCGTGTCCTGGAGCTGCTCAGCCAGCGGGATCACTCGGTTGCGGAGATGGTGCGCGAGGTCGGCATCGAGCCCGCGAACCTGTCCCAGCACCTCGCCGTACTCCGTCGTTCCGGGCTGGTCACCTCACGCAAGGAAGGGGCGACGGTGATCTATTCACCGACCTCCCCGTACGTCGCGGAGTTACTGAGCGTCGCCCGCCGCATCCTGACCGGAGTCCTGACCGACCAAGCAGAGCTCCTGGACGACCTGCGCGAACCTGTCGGCCAGGCCGTCGGCGGTCCGCCACCCTAAAGACCGCGGCCGCTCTGCTTACCCTCCACCTGTCCCCCAGCAGGGCGGCCGCCCGCGATGGGAGGCTCACTCGCCACGCTCGCGCTGGGCGGTCTACGGACGGCTGCGGCGGCTGGGCTAGGTGACCGATCGGCTGTCGGGGATCTGATCGCAGAGTAGGCCGGCGCAGGTGCCGAACTCGTGCAGGTGGGCCGAGACCTCGGCCAGGCGGCTGAAGCCTGTCGCGTCTCCTCGGGCGATCGAGGCCCAGCACATCGCGTCGGCAAGCGCCATCGCGCGCTCGGCGACGGACGCCAGTGTCGCGAGTGGCATGGTCTCCGCCTCGCGACGGAAGCTGTCGACTTCTCGCGCGGACTCCTCGTCCGTGGCCACCGATCGCAGGTGCGCCAGCAGCAGCGACATTTCACCGGCAACATACTGCTGAGTCATCACCATCACCGCCGAACAGTCTCTCCAGCCTCTCCCCCAGCGTGCTCTCCACGTGTCGCCGCGTCCAGCCTCGCTCACGTGAAGAGGTAGAAGCCGGTGAGGATCACCGAGGCCACCCAGCGCTGGACTGTCTCGATCTTCCTGCGGGCCTCACAGGTCGTTCCCGGCGTAGGACAGGTTGAAGCTCTTGTTGGTCAGCGGGAAGTCCGGGACGATCGTGTCGGCCAGGGCGACGGGGAGGGCCGGCCAGTTGAAGAACGACGGGTCGACGATCTTCAGGCGGGTCACGGTGCCGTCGGGTGCGAATTCGATCCGGTGGGCGATCGTGCCGCGCCAGCCTTCGACCAGCCCGATGCCGGAGGTGCGGCCGGCGGCCAGCCACGTCGGTTTCGGCGCTTCCGCACCCTGCGGCGGCCGGCCGGCGACGAGCCCGGCGATCAAGGCGACGGAGTTCTGGATCTCCTCTGCTCTGGTGAGGAGGCGGGCCAGAACGTCTCCAGCGGTGTGCGTGGGCGCGACAACTGCGGTTGTCTCCGGCGCGAAGGGGTGGTCGCGGCGAGCGTCGTGATCGATGCCGCTGGCGCGGGCGACGTACCCGAGGGTGCCGATGTCTTGGGCCTGTTCGCGCGACAGGATCGCTGTACCGGTCATGCGGTCCAGTACGACGCTGTGGCCGAGGGCGATGTCGACGACCTGCTGGATGTCGGCGGCGATCGCGGCGAGCTGACCGGGTTCGGGGAGAGCGCGGACGTGCGTCCCGCTCGGGGTGATCGCGCCACGCAGCAGGCGGTGTCCGGTGACCTGCTTGTTGAGGCGGAGGAGTTGCTCGCGGATGCGCTGAGCGTGCGCGTTCGCGATGCCGTAGCCGACGTCGTTGCACAGGGCACCGATGTCCGTGACGTGGTTGTAGAGCCGCTCGAGCTCGAGGAGGATCGCCCGCAGTGTCTGTGCCTGCGGCGGCACCGGCCAGTCTCGGGCTTCCTCGACCGCGAGGCAGAACGCCAGTGTGTGACCCACGGTCGTGTCGCCGGAGACCCGTTCGGCCAGCGGCAGCACGTCGGCCAGCAGTTTGCCTTCGGCAAGTTTTTCGATGCCCTTGTGGACGAACCACAACCGGGCCTTCAGCTTCAGGATCGTCTCGCCGACCACGGAGAATCGGAAGTGACCGGGTTCGATCAGGCCGGCGTGGATCGGCCCGACCGGGATCTCGTAGACGCCGGTCCCGGCGACGGTGAGGAACGGGTACGGCTCGTCGATGTCGCCGAAGGCGGGTGGTGGTCCCGCGTCGTGACGCATCGGGAACCAGTCGTCCGGCCAGTGCTGGTGCAGCACCAGGCGGCGTGGAAGCGGGTGGCTCGCGACCTCGATGCCGAACAGGTCGCGCAGTTCGCGTTCGAAGCGGGTCGCCGGGAAGGACAGGGCGGCGAGGCTGGGGATCATGGGTGTGATGCGGTCGGTGGGCAGGACAAGTTCCACTCGCCGGTCGGGATTCGCGGCAACAAAGAGGTAGACGACACGGAACTCCTCGGCGTCGTCGTGTGCGGCGACCAGTGCGAGGCGGTAGCCGTCGAGCAGCAGCGCCGACGCGCGGTCTGCCACCGTGGATGCGGCGACTGTGACCTGACGGCGGTTGGGGTAGGTCCTGGGATCTGAGCTCATCGGTTCCCCACGATCAGGCCGGCAGTCTGCAGCAGCTGGCCGAGCGGCCAGTCCGCAATCCCCAGTACGGCGAGGGCCACAAGCCCGGCCGTCAACGGAACGACCGTCATCACAGGCAGCGCAGTCACGTTCGCTCCGCCAGCCACCTCGCGTGGCTGGCCAGGCCCCAGCAGCAAACCGGCGGCCTTCGCGACGACCGCGACGAAGACCACGAGCAGCAACACCAGGACGACGGCGGCCGCCCAGCCGGCGTCCTCGTTGATCATCGCGCGAATCAGCCCGATCTCGCTGACGAACAGGCTGAACGGCGGCAACCCGAGCAGCGCCGCCAGCCCAGCCGCGAAGAGCCCGGCGAGCATCGGCGCGCGCAGGAACAACCCCCGGACTGAGTCGATCCGCGTACTGCCCTCACGGGCGAGGATCTCCCCTGCTCCGCAGAACAGCACCGCCTTCCCCAGTCCGTGGCCGACGATGTGCAGCAGCGTCGCAGCGATCGCCAACGGCGTGCCGATCGCGACACCGACGACAGCAAGCGCCATGTGCTCGATACTCGAGTAGGCCAGCAGCCGCTTGTAATCACGCTGTGCCAGCAGCAACCCGGCGGCGAGCAGCAGAGATGCCAGCGCCACGGCCAGCAGCAGCCCCCGGACGAACCGCGGATCGACGCTGGCGACCGCGATCACGCGATAGCGGGCCAGCGCGTAGACCGCCACGGGCAGCAGTACGCCGGACATCAGCGCGGAGACCGGCGCAGGCGCTTGACTGTGCGCGTCGGGCAGCCAACTGTGCATCGGGAACAACCCGGCCTTGGTGCCGAATCCGAGCACCAGCAACGCGAACGCGAGCCTCATCACGCCCGGGTCGAGCTCGCCGCCGTGCGCGACGAGCTCGGTCCAGTCAAGGGTCCCGTGCTCGGTGATGCCCGCCTGCTTGGCGGCGTAGTTGACCAGCACCGTCCCGAGATACGCCAGCGCGATGCCGACCGAGCAGATGATCACGTACTTCCAGGTCGCCTCCAGAGACTTCCTGGTCCGACGGTGCCCGACCAGGAACGCGGTGACGATCGTCGTCGCCTCGACCGCGGCCCACAGCAGCCCCAGGTTGTTCGCCGACACCGCGAACACCATCGACGCCAGGAACAGCGGCACGAGTACGCCGTACCGCCGAGCACCCGCCGCATCCGTGCGACCCGACGCGAGCTCGCCGTCCAGATAGCCGATACCTGCCCAGGTCGCCACCACACCGACCGCGCCGATGGCGATCAGCATCACGCCCGACAACGCATCGATGCGCAACAAGGTGCCGGCAGCAACCACGCCGCCGCCGGCGGTCCAGGCCGCTGCCAGCACACCGACAACCAGGACGACCGCAGCTGCCGCGACGGTCGCGACAGCCACCGATCGCCGCCAGCCCAGCAGCAGCGCTGCGGCGGAAGCGAGGACCAGGGCAATCATCGGGGCGACGAGGAGCAGCACCGCCGGGACACCGGTGAGACTCATCAGTCGTGCAGCTCCCGTAGCTCGTCGATGTCCGTACCTCCGAACGTCGCACGCAGTCGCGCGGTCAGAACCTGCAACACCAGGGCGACCAGCAACACGTCGAGCGAGACGGCCAGCTCGACGATCCCCGGCACTCCCCCGGTGATCAGGAACGCCGTCGTCGCGATGCCGTTGTCCAGCAGCAGGAATCCGACGATCTGCGACAGCGCCCGCCGCCGCGTGACCAGCACGAAGAAGCCGAGCAGGACCATCGCGAGGCCGACCGGAACTGCCTCGGTCTCGGCCGACGGCGCCAGCCGCACGAGCGGCCGGGCGACGGCGTACGCGAGCAACGTCAGCAACGCAGCGGCGACGATCGACGCGGTCACGTTGATGAGCGGCTCGGTCTCCCGCGCCTCGCTGCTGTCCCGCAGCACCTTGCGCAGGATGCCCGGTACGACGACCGCCTTCAGTGCCAGTACGCCGATCGCGACCAGCACCAACTCGACACTGTCCAGTCGCACCGCCAGCACCGCGGCCAGCGCGCCCAGCAGGAGCCCCTGAACCACCAGCAACCGCACGATCGCCGACAGCTCACGCCGCCACAACACGAGCACCGACGACAACAGCAGGCCGCCGCAGATCAGATAGAGCAACTGGGTCATTACAGTCACGCCAGGAAGAAGGACGACGAGACAGCAAGGACACCGAACAGGAACGACCCCGCGAGCAGCTCCGGCACCCGGAACAACCGCAGCTTCGCCATGAACACCTCACCAGCGGCCAGCACAGCGCCCAGTACGGCGACCTTCGCGACGAACGCCACGACACCGATCAGCAACGCCCCCACCGACGCCTCGGTGGCGACTCCCCACGGCAGGAACAGGTTCGCCCACAACCCCAGCAGCACCGTCAACCGCAGCGCCGACGCGAACTCGACCAGCGCGAGGTCGCGACCGGCGTACTCGAGCACCATCGCCTCGTGGATCATGGTCAGCTCCAGATGCGTCGACGGGTTGTCGACCGGCAGCCGGCCGGCCTCCGCGATGACGACCACTGCGAGCGCAACCGCGGCCAGCAACGTGGCCGGCGACAACACGTCGCCAGGCACCTGCTGGCCGCGCTCCGCGATGGCCGACAGGTTCGTCGATCCGACCCGCGCGGACAAGGCGAACCCGGCCAGCAGGATCGTCGGCTCGGCCAGGGCCGCCACCGTCATCTCCCGGCTCGCGCCCATTCCGCCGAACGCCGTACCGGTGTCCAGACCTGCCAGGGCCAGGGCGACGGTGCCGACCAGCAGCAGCGCGACGACCGCGAACAGGTCCGCGACCCCGTCCAACGGTGACATCGTCGCGATGAACGGCGCCACCGCCGCGATCACCAGCGTCGACGCGACAAGGACGACAGGAGCCGCGGCGAACACCCAACTCGACCCCTCAGGGGTGATCGGCTCCTTGCGGAACTGTTTGCGCAGGTCCCGCCACGGCTGCCCGATGCCGGCGCCCGCCCGGCCTTCGAGGACTGCTCTGACCTGCCTCATCAAGCCGATCAGGTAAGGAGCCAGCACGATCAGCACAACGAGCTGAACGACGACTCCGACGACGCTCATGTGGTCAGCCCCACGACGACCAGGACGGCGACAAGACCGAGCAGCCCGAGCGCGAGATACCTGTGCACGCTTCCGTTCTGCAGCCGGCTCAGGGTCGCGCCGATCCGGGTGCTGCCGGCAAGGACAGGCGGATACAGCACCGCCTCCAGCCGATCGTCGACACGTTGCCGGTAGCGGACGCTCTCGATCAGGTACTGCGACTCCACATGATGCGTGACGTCGACGTCGTACTCCGGGCGCAGTACGTCGTCGAACACCCGAGTCAGCGGCTCCGCGAACGACGTCGCCGTGTACTCCATCCGCGGATCCAGCCTGGTTCCGCCGCACCCCCACACCAGCGACTCGCGACGCGGCAACCCGCGGCGAACCAGCGCCACCACCAGCAACGCTGCAAGGAGCAAACCAACCAGGATCAGCAGCGGCGACATCGACCCCTCGATCCCTGTCAGCCGCAACGTCACCACACCGCTCAACGGCGCACCGTCCTCGACCGTCGGCAGCACGGCCAAGGCCTTCGTCAATGCAGGACCGACCGCAGCCGGCACGATCGCGAGCACAGCGCAGGCGACCGCCCCCAGCAGCATCGCGACCAGCATCGTCCGCGGCGATTCCTTCGCCGCTGCCGCTGCCGCGGATCTCGGCCGCGCCAGGAATCCCACCCCGAACGCCTTGACGAAAGTCGCCACCCCCAGGCCCGCGGTCAACGCCACCACACCGACGGCGAGCGGCATCGCCACCGCGATGACCGCGTCCGCACCGGGCAGACCGTGGATCAGGCCCTGCAGCAACAGCCACTCCGAGACGAACCCGTTCCCCGGAGGCAGCGCGGCGGCAGCGAGTGCACCGACGCCGAACAGCGCCGTCGTCACCGGCATCCGCGACACCAGGCCGCCCAGGCTGTCGAGATGGCGCGTGCCCGTCGATCGCAGCGCCGATCCCGCACCGAGGAACAACACGGTCTTGAACCCGGCGTGGTTGAGCGCGTGCAGCAGCGCGGCGCCGACCAGCAGGCTCGCCAGCGTCCGGTTGCCGTCGGCAGCGAACATTCCACCCGCGCCGACCCCGAGCATGATCAGGCCCATGTTCTCGGTTGTCGAGTAGCCCAGCAGGCGCTTCAGATCCACCGCGACGCTGGCCTGCAGTACGCCGTACAGCGCAGAGACCCCGCCGACGATCAGCACCAGCAGCCACCACCAGCGCGGGCCACCACCGAGAAGGTCGAAGCCCACACGCAGGACGCCGTACAGGCCGAGTGTCACCATCGCCGCCGACATCAACGCCGACACCGGGCTCGGCGCCTCCGGATGCGCGCGCGGCAGCCACACGTGCAGCGGAACCAGGCCCGCCTTGGAACCGAACCCCACGAAGACAAGCACAAAGACGACAGAGCGGGTCGACGCCGAGACATCGGCGGAACGCAGTGCCTCGAACGACTCGCCACCGGCGTTCGACGCGAACAACACGAGACCGAGCAGGATCGCCACCAGGCCGGCGTGCGTCATCGCGCCGTACCAGACGCCGGCCTCGCGGACCGCCGGGCGCACCCTGTGCTCGGCGAAGACCAATGCCAGGGACGCCAGCGCCATCAGCTCCCACAGGATCAGGAAGGTCGTCACGTTCGCCGCGACCGGGACCAGGATCATCGTCGCCACGAACACCGGCAGCAGCCCCTGCGCCGTCCGCGAGCCGGCACCGACGCCATCCGCGTGATCCCCACCGGAGTAGCCGATGCTGTACAACCCGGCGATGACGGCCACACCACCGATCAGTACACAGAACACACCGGACAGCGCATCGACTGCGATCGTAGCCTCGCTCAACGGCAGCAGTTGCGGAATGGCCGCAGCGAACGTCTCGCCGCTCAGCGCCAGCACACCGGCCAGTGCGCCGAAAGCTCCGACAGCGCACGTGGCAAGGCCCGCGACGAGTGCACGTGGTCGCGGAGTTGCGGCGACAGCGCCCAGCGCACCGAGTCCAGCGCCCAGCAGTACGCCGAGCAGCGCCCAACCGATCGTCATCGCCCGGTCAGATCTCGCAACGCCCCGATGATCTGCGGCGGCTCCGGCGGGCATCCCCGTACGACGACGTCGACCGGGATCACATCAGCGACCGCACCCTCGACCCCGTATCCGCCGGCGAACACGCCACAGTCGTGTGCGCAGTCCCCCACCGCGACCACACGCTTCGGCGCCGGGGTGGCGTCGTACGCCTTGCGCAGCGGTTCGGCCATGTTCCGGGTCACCGGGCCCGTCACGAGCAGCACGTCGGCGTGCCGCGGGGATGCGACCAGGCGGGCGCCGTACCGCTCACCGTCGTACACGGGCCCGAACGCCGAACCGATCTCCACCTCGCACCCGTTGCACGACCCCGCATCGACGTGCCGCACCTGAACGGAGCCGGCGAACGCCTCGTCACGGCCGCCCGACCGCTCCGGGGCCGGCTCGGCCACCCTGCCCGTCGACCGAATCTTCCGCAGCAGCGCCCTCACCGCACCGCCCGCCGCACCCGCGCCCGCGCCCGGCCCGACGCTTGCGCGTCTGCCTTCAACCCGTCCAGCAACTCGGCCTGCTCGGTCAGCACCGAGGTGAGGATGGTCCGTGCCACGGCCAGCAACTCAGCCACATGCGGACTCGTCAACGAGTAGTAGACCTGCGAGCCCTCCTTGCGCGTCGTGACCAGACCGGCCCGACGGAGTACGGCGAGCTGCTGCGACAGATTCGACGCCTCCAGACCCAACTCCGGCAGCAACTCACTCACCGCCATCTCACGCTGGCTCAACAACTCCAGCACCCGGATCCGGGCCGGATGCCCCAGCGTCTTGAAGAACTCCGCCTTCAGCTGGTGCAGCGGTGTCGTCATCGCGCACGCCTTCCCATCACTTCACGCCATCCTCAATCCATGCGATCATGAATTGAAGAATTCTGCAACTGATGTGTAGATTGACGCGACAGCCCACTGCCGGCACCCCGGGACGGGAGACCATGAACGCGTTCGCCGACGAGCTCCACCGCAGGATCACCGACGCCCGCGAGGCCGTCCGCGCAGCCCAGGAAGCCGGCGATCTCGACGCCGAACGCGTCTACGCCGGCGAGCTCGACAGCCTCCTCCACCTCGCCCGCGAACACGGAATCAACGCCGAGGCCGACACACCCCACGACCTGACCTGAGCCGGTCGCCCCACCGCCAGCACCAACCAACGGGAGCCACCCCTTGCGCTACGAAGTCACCTACACAGCCTCTGGAACCCTTTACCGGATCAAGAGCACTTGACCTACGCGCAGCCGGCCTGACAGCTTTGACGGATGTCTGGGGCGCCGACGACCGTGACCACCGACGTCATGCGCAGGAGGCTGCGCGAGCAACCGGTCCTCCGGATCCGTGGGTTCTGGGATCCGTCGACCCCGACTCCGGCGCCGGAGCGGCGCTCCGCGAGGTCAGCGCAGAGGTCCAGCGACAAGGCCTGACCCAGGCAGGCACCGTCTACATCTGTCTCGGCGAACCAACCAACGACGGGCTCATCCCGGGCGAAGCGGTCATTCCAGTAGACCGGCCGGCCGGCCAGCCCGGTCTGGAACCTCGAGCCGAACGACCACCTCATCGAAGTCGTCTGGCAGACCCACTAGGCAGCACCGTCCGGCCGCCGGCCGTGCAAGCCACCGGCGCGATGGAAGGCAGGATCGGGCGCAGGGGTCAGTCGCCGGGCGTGGAACCGAGGTCCTCCTGCTCCATAAGGGACATGATGCCCCGCCGGCCTGCGACTCACGGGTCAGCGACGGATGCCGCGGATCTGCCTGGTCGGCCTGTTCGCTGGGATGATGGGTCGATGGATCTCAACCTGATCACGTCGTACGACGCGACTCCCGAGGAAGTGTTCGCGCTCATCACGGACGCGACGTTCCAGGAACAGGTGTTCCGGAGGTTCAGCGCACACTCCTACGACGTTGCCGTCCGCAACGCAGGCGACGACGTACTGCTCCGGGTGCAATGGGAGACCGCCACCGACGACGTACCAGTCGTCGCACGACGATTCGTCGGCGACATGCTGAACCTCGTCCAGACCAAGACCTGGCACCCGGCGGGACAGGACGGCGCACGGGAGGCCCACGTCGAGGGCGAACTCGCGGGCGCCCGCGTGAAACTGGTCGGCCGCACCGTCCTGGTCCCGACCGGTCACTCCACCACCCAGGAATTCGACCTCCACGTCACGGCCTCGACGCCCGTCCTCGGGCCACGCCTCGAGCGCATCGTCACCGACGCCGTCCGCACCCGCCTGGAAGCAAAGTTCGAAGTCGCCTGGTCCTGGCTCGCCGGCTCCCTCTGACTCCCGCGGCCACGGGTGATGCGGTCGAAGGGTCTATGGCTAAACCGGCGGATCAGCCCCGGCTGTCGCCTCGGGAGGTCACCCGTCGAGTAGCTCGCGCAGCCGGGTGGCGAAGGCGTCCGGGTCGCCGGTCTGCCCGTACTCCCCGCCCAGGAAGCCGCCGTGGTCGCTCGGGAAGATCGTCGGCTCGACCCCGAGCGCATCGGCGACGGCGATCGTGGCGCGTTGCGTGATCAGCCCGTCCGACTCGATGCCGTACCCCGGCACGACCCGGGTCGGTGCAGCCCTGATCGCGTCGTAGTCGGGCTCGTACCCGGTGGTGTTGACGATGTGTCCGCGACCGAGCATCGGATCCTGGCGCGAGCCGTCGTCGTCGGTCGGCAACCCGAACTGGGCCGGGTCGGGAGCAGGCCGATGGGTCCAGTCGGCGGGGATCTCGCCGCTGTGCATGACCAGGATCAGGAACTTGGCCATCCCCGGCCCCAGGCCATCGCGCTCGTAGGTGTCCCGGACATCGTGGACTGCTGCGACCGATGCCTCGCGGTCGGGCAACGCCGACACGAGCGGAGGCTCGTGAGCTACCAGGATGCGGACCACGTCAGGATGCGCGGCGACGAATGCAAGCATGTTCACAGCGCCGCCGCTGCTCGCCAGCACATCGACAGGACCAGGACCCACCGCGGCCTCGATCACTCGATGGATGTCGTCGGCGTGGGTCTCCGGGGTGGGATCCGCATCGGTGGTGAGCTCGCTGCGCTCACTCTGCCGCGGGTCGTAGGTGACCACCGTGCGGTCGGTGAAGTGGCCGGCCAACGTCGTGAACCCGGCGGCGGCCATCGGCGACGCAACCATCACCAGCGGGATCTTGTCCACATCACTGCCGGGCCGGATGTCATAGGTCAGTACGGCGCCCGGTACCTCGATCGAACGAGTCGTGGCCTCGGTCATCTGCATCTCCTTCGCCTGCGTCGATCCATCCTGCCCAGCACCCTAACGAGATCGAAGCGGTCCGGTGCAGGCCGAACCTAGTGCCCATCCAGTCGAAGGACCGGAGGGCACTAGGTTTGGCGCAAACTCAGGCTGCTAGCCCGCCCGGTAAAGGGATCCGCCGCCGGAGATGGCGATCGCCGCACGTGCGCCGCCGACGTTGAGGTTGATGATGAACGTCGTGCCGGACCACCGGGTGGTGTAGGTGACCGACCCGCTGGCGCGCACCGGGACGATGAAGGACAGGATCGACGCGGTCCGGCCGGACCGGGCCATCATGATCGTCGGCGCCGACTTGCGAACGTAGCTGCTCGGGTAGTACCAACCCTGGATCGGGTTCGTCTGGGCCTGCTTGATCAGGGTCGCGCCGGGCGGCAGCGCCTGCTTGAACGGGACCTGGAACACCACCGTTCTGGTCGTGTCCCCCGCCGCCATCGCCACCGCGGTCGTCCGCGAGTACACGCTGGCCCGCTGATCCGGCGGCAAGTGCCACAGCGTCTGGAACGCCTGCGCCGTCGTCGCCGACGCCCGGTCCCAGGTCACGATCAGATCCGGGTCCTTCAGCACCAGCACCGAACGCACCCGGCTGACCCCGGTCCCCGGCGCATCGGTGAACGTGTACGACTCCGCGTTCGCCTTCACCGAGTACCCCGTCAGCCTCGTCGCCGGGTTCGTCGCCTTCGCCAGCGGCGTCGTCAGCACACTGTGCGCCGCCGCACTGACCACCCAGGCACGCCAGGCACCGGCCGAGTACGCCGCATACCCGCCGTCGATCACGATGTCGCGGCCCCGGGCCGTGTAGGTGATGCTGGTGTGATCGCTGTGCCCGTGGAACGCCCGCGCCGGCCCGTACCTGATGCTGTACGTCGACTCACCCCTGAAGCCCCTCGCAGCATCGGTGCCCCAACCGGTCCGGCCGAAGACGTAGCCCGCCGAGTAGACCCCGACCCGCCACGGCGGCGCCGTACCCTTCGTCCCCAGCGAGCCCGCGTACTCCATCGGCGTCCCCACCCACGGGTACGTCGCCTGCAGTTCGGTGTCACCGAGTTGGTGCAGCTTGCCGAGCGAGTTCGTCGCCAAGGCCAGCCACTTGGCCAGCAACGCCCGCCGGGTCACCATCGTCGTACCGGGATCGACACCGCCGTTCTGCAACACCGCGATCGCCCGCCCCCACAACGAGTAGTTGAACGCCGCGTACCCCGTCGACTGCTCGTTCGTCGAGCCTTGCGCATCGATCGACGTCGTGATCGCGGCCGCCAACCGCTGCTGCGCCAGATTCCGGTAATCGGCCCGGCTCAACGTGACACCGACCCCGAACAAAGCGATGGACTCGTCGGTCCCGTGATTCCACGCCCCGCTCCAATAGTTCGTGAGAAACCGCGCGTGGCTCAGCAGCGCGGCATCCACCCACGCGTAGCGAGCCGGCACCGCGCCCACCTGCAGGCCCGACAGGATCGCCTGGCGCAGGCAGATCAGCACATTCGTCCGGTGCATCGTGGACTCCCAGGCACCAACGTTGCCCTTCCACGAGTACGGATTGTCGCGATACCAGTCGTACGCGATCGTGTTCACCCGCGTCAGCGCGGTCAAATCACCCTGACCCGCCGCAGTAATCCCCTGACCGAGCCACCGCAACGAGTGCAACCACATGTACCAACTGGCGTTCCTGTACGGGTTCAGCGCCCAGTTGATGTTCCCGCCACCATTACCCACCTTGTACGGCGCGTACGGCCCCCACGTGAACACATCCTTGTAGAGGTTCGCCAACGGATTCGTGGTCTGCAACCCACTGAAACCAGGACACGCATAAAACGGCGCCGCCAGCGACTGCATCGCGTTCTTCCCGACGTCCTGCGCCGGCGGCGCGGTCGCCGGTACGACGTTGCTCTGCCCGGGCACGAACTGCGCCTCGCCCGGCCCTTCCGGCGCCTCCACGATCAGGATGCCGGGCGACGGCGCCGCCGGACTTCTGGTCTCACCTGCCGCCGCTCCGGCCCCCAGGACCAGAGCGGCGATTCCTACAGCCGCACCGGCAGTGCGCTTGAATCGCATGAGTCGTCCTCCCCCACCGTCGCCAGAGAACAGCGACGGTCACGAGGCTCTGGCCGCAATCACCAGAGCCAAGGCTCACGCCCTGGGCGGACCCCCTTACACCCGCCCTGGGACTACACCTGGACGGGACGCCTCTCCCGCCCGGTCCTGCAGGACGCACCAGCCAGGCAGTGTCCAAGCCAGACCGTGCGTCGTGCCTCCGGCGAGCCCGCGGCCTTCCGCGTGGGCGGTCCGCTCACCGTCGTACCTCATCGAAGAAGTCCCGACCTGAGAAATCAGGCCGAGCGTGACAGCCAAGAACCGGCGACCAGGCTCATCACCCCCTCCACACCGCATCTGCCCGTCGCTGCGCTCTCCCCCTACAACAGCCTCGATGCACCCAGCCCACCGAAAGTTGCACCCACCAACGCGCGAGCGGTGCCTGAGTCAAGGCACAGCGCAGCCGATGCGATCAATCGTCAGTACGCCGGTCTACAAAGCTGCGATCAGTGAAGGCACGATCTACACGACACGCCGTCAGACGCCTGACCGGTCAGGGCGGATCAGTTCGTGGCTTCGCGGACGTCCGTTCCGTGCTCGGCGAACGCCTTGAAGTCCTGCATGTGCTGTAGCGACTGCTTGCGGAAGGCGCCGGGCATCACAAGTCCCACCAGCTTCATCAGAAAACCGCTGAACCGGTATTCGTTCTCGCTCTCCCACAGCGTCGTTTCCGGGCCGGCTTCGGTCAGCCGCTCGCGCGCGGCGCTCCACATGCCCTCGCCGACGATCTCGCGGTCGAAGTGAACGACGCTCGCTGTCTGGATCTCGCGCAGGTCTGCCGACTCCCGGCGTGTAATGGTCTCGGTGCCCTCGAACCTCCGCCGGTCCATCTGCATCACGACCCGCGACCTGGTGCCCAGCTGCCCGTCCTCCCCACTCAGCGGCTCGTGCAGCACCAGACCCCGCAGCCACTTCGGCCGCTGTGCCGGGTCCTCGAGCAGCCGGACCACCTTCTCCCGCGGCAGGGCGATCTCGATGGAGACCGTGTACTTCATGGGCCGCATCATTCCGTTCTTCCAGGCGTGGGACAACGTGCCGGGTCTAGCGAGGAACGATGCCGCTGCGCCCCTGCCACGAGCCGTGCTCCGACAGCGGCCGGAACCGCAGGGTCGCGAACTCATGGTGGAAGTCCCTGCGCCGGCGTTCGGCCATCGCGGCAGCATGACGCTCGGGCTCCGGAACACTGCTATGGCCGTGCACCATCTCCTCCATCTGCCGCACGCTCCGCCAAACAGAGAAGGTAGAAATCGTCCGCGGCGGGCGCATCGCGGCCAGCGCCAACGTGGTCCCCGGATGGTCACGAACCAGCCGCTCCACCGGCTTGCCCCACTTCAGGAACCTCGGCACCTCCAGCAGGCGCATCCGAGCCAACGTGACCGCCACGACAGGTTCGGCAGGATCCCACTCCCCCGCCCTCGCCGGCAGGTCGGGCAGCGCCGCAAGCCGCGACCAACGACGCAGGAACTGCATACGCACATGCCAGCCCGCAGCCAACTCCCTGCCCAACCGGTGATCCGCCAGGAACGTCTCGACCGCCGCCTCGTCCTCCCACCGCGCGAACATCGCCATCCGACGCAACTGCATCCGGGCCGGCGAGACAGTCGGTGCACCGAGGCGCATCAGCGCCAGGCACTCGGCATACCGCAACCCAGGCGTGGAAGACACAGCCGGCGCCCTCCACAACGCCCCCGCCGTCGTCGCCGGACGGAGCTCCGCAAGATGGAACGTGAAGATCGTCATCGTTCGGCAACTGTCCCACGAGTGAGGGCCCGTGGTGCCGCGTAAGAACTCAGGCCGACAACTTGCCCAAGCTATCGGTCGATGACCTACCGGCAGGTTCGCGCGTCGTACGACGCTGTACGCCCGTCCTTCAGTGGCGTTCCACAACCGAGGAGGTTTGTGGCCCATTGCGTGAGTACGGAGCGGTGGCGGTCGGGTCGGTCGGCATCCCACATGATCGCCGCCAACCGCCGGCGGGCTCCGCTGCTCATTCGAGCGACAGTGCGGTCCAGTGAGGGCCGAGAGGGTGCGTGTCTGGTTGTGGCTGGTGCATCGCCAGCAGCAGGATCGCGTGCGGCCGCCGGCGGCGTGCGGCGTGCAGGATCTGCCTGGCGGTGTCCGCGTCCAGGCCGGTCGTCGGCTCGTCGATGAGGAGGACGTCGGGCTCGGTGGCCAGCGCGCGGGCAAGGTGGAGTCGTCGCTGTTCGCCGCCGGAGAGGTTGCGCCCGCCGACGCCGATGGTGGTTTGCGGTTCCAGTCCGGCGCGGTTCAGGTCCATAGCGATCAGCAGGTCGGTGACTTCGGCGTGGTTCACGGCGGGGTTGGCCAGGCGGAAGTTGTCGGCAATCGTGCCGGTGAACAGATAGTCGTCGGCCAGTACGGCGGTGACGACGGCGGGACCGGGTTGTCGCCGCAGCGCTGTAGCGATGGCGGCGATGAGAGTGGTCTTTCCGCTGCCGGACGGGCCGGTGATGACGAGGGTCTGGCCGGTGGCGACGGTGAATGCGATCTCGCGTTCATCCCGTGTGGGTGTCTCCGGCAGTTGGTATCCGGAGACTGCGAGGCTGCGACCGTCGTACGTCGCCCGGAAGGTCGTGGCGACCTCCGGCCGGCAGGTTTCGTCCTCTCCGGCTGCCGCGAGGTGGGCCTTGGCCTGGCGGAGTTGGATCCACGCGCTTGTGGCGGCGACCAGACGCTCGGCGTTGGCCATGACACCGGCGGCGAGCAGACCGACGAAGACCAACGTCGCGATCGTGGCGCCGGACCGCGCGGTGAGCAGCACTGTGAGCAGCAGCGCGGCAGCCGTCACTGCGCGGGCGCCGCCCAGAGCATGCGCGGTTGTCGCAGCGTCGCGGTTTCGCCCACCCTCGAAGGCCTCCAGGCGTTGCAGAGTGCGGTGCGCCAACTGGTCTGTAGCGCCCAGCGACGCCATCTCGGGCCATGCCTCGACCGCGGTCACCAGTTCAGTCCTCAGCAGGCCACGGGTGCGGGCCGTGTCATCCGTCCGGCACGCAGAAGCCACTGCGAGGACGGCGCAGGCGATCACGGCTGAAGCCAGCGTCAGCGCCGCGAGTGGATAGCCGGCGAGGACGACTGCAACGCAGCCCCCCGCCGTCATGGCCGCGGTAACGACCACAGGCGTGGTGGCCTGGATGACCGCCATGCCGGTGGTGTCCGCGTCGGCCATGACCCGATCCAGCGACCGGCCGGACCAACCGGTGCCTTCGGAACCGGCGGCTTGGTCGTACACGGCGAGCCTGGCAGCGCTGATCCGTCGTAGTGCCGCGGCGTGTAAGACAACCCGATTGGCATAGCCGGTCGCGATCCTGCCGAGCGCGAAGGCGCGCACCCCACCGCTGGGCGCGAGGTAGGAGAACGCACTGTAGGCACTGGCTCCGGCCACAGCTGAAGCTGCAATGAACCATCCGGAGAGTCCGAGAAGCCCGACGGAACAGGCCTCCGCGAGAACGGCCAGCAGCAGGCCGAACGAGGCGAGTGCCTTTGCTTTCATACCTGCATCGCCTCGCGGACGGTATGGATCGTCCCGTCCGTCAGACCGAACAGGAGGTCGGCGGATCGGGCGAGAGCCGCGGAGTGCGTGGCCACGATGACGGTGCGGCCCCGGGTGGCGTTGCGTAGGGCAACAATGATCTGGGCCTCGGTGTCCGCGTCGAGATGCGCGGTCGGCTCATCCAGGACCCACAGACCCGCGTCGCCGAGGAACGCGCGGGCGATCGCGATGCGGCGCGCCTCGCCGGTCGACAGACCCCAGCCGCCCTCCCCCAGCCGCGTGTCCAGGCCTTGCGGAAGCCGTCTGAGAACCTCGGCCAACCCGGCCGCGGCGGCCGCCTTCTCGATCTCCGCCCGGCCGGCGTCCGGTCGTCCGATCCGGATGTTGTCGCCGATCGATCCCGGGAGCAGTACCGTCTGCTGACCGATCCAGGCACAGCCGCCGAGCCACGGCGCCGACCCACCGGTCGGAGTCAGCCACTGAACGGTCCCGTGACTCGGAGTGCGTACGCCGGCAATCAGCGACAGCAATGTGGTCTTGCCTGCGCCCGACGGTCCGGCCACGACCGTCCATGATCCCGCCTGAACGGTCAGGTTCACACCATTCAGCGTTGGCTCGTCGGATGCAGGGAACCGAAGAGAGGCGTTGTTCACGACAACAGTTACGGGTTCGACCGCGGGCGGTACACGTTCGGCATTCGAAGGAGGCTCGACCAGCAAACCGCTGATCGCCGGTACCGCCGACAGTGCCCGTTCCCGGCTGTGGAACGCCGCAGCCATGGTCCGCAGCGGCTGGAAGTACATCGGGCAGATCAGCAGAGCGAGCAGGCCACGGAACAGAGTCATGCCGGGCGCAGCGCCGATCCGCACGTAGCCCAGCAGGGCGAGACCGATGTACGTCGCGTTCGCCGCGATCGAGAAGGTGATGACGACGTCCATCACCGCTCCGGACAGCGATGCCCGCCGGATGACCGCGATGGTGGTGGCGTTCAGGTCATCGGACGCACGGGCCAGCTCGGAGTGGCGTCGTTCCAGCGCCCCGATGTTCCGCAGCGTCGGCAGACCTCGGAAGCTGTCGAGGACGACGGCGGCGAGCCTGGTGCCGGCCGCCGCCCGGGCGTCGGCGCCCTCCTTTGCGAACAGGCCCGCAAGCCGCATGTTCAGCGGGATGAGCAAGCTCGCCAGCAGCAGGATCACTGCGGCCGGCCACTGCAGCATCGCGGTGATACCAAGAATCAGCGCCATCGACACCGGAGCGGACCGTCGCTGGGGAAGGCTCCGCGCATGGAAGTCGGCGATGTCGTCGGCCAACTCCACCGTTGCGAGCGCGGCCGTCGAGGGGTCGGGCTCCGCATGCCGCTGCCCGGCCGGTAGCAGCCCGGCCACCAGGCCCCGCCGAATGGCGTGGGCGATGCGCCGGCGGCCGACTGCCTGGAACCGCGCCGAACTCCAGACAGCTCCAGCCGCCAGGAGACCACCGCCGAAGAGGATGCACAATCCCAGCCGGCTCGGCCGATCGCCGGCAAGAACCTCGCCGGCGATCAATGCCAGACCAGCCCACTGGACGATGGTGAACGCCGTCTCCAGTGCCTGGCAGCCGGCGGCACTCAGCAGCCACCGGCGGCCCGGCTTCGCGGCTGCAGCAAGCCACCGCGCAGTTGCCGTTCCGGCCTGGTCAGTCGTCATCGTGCATCCGATGTTCGTCGACAATCCAGGCGATCCCGCCGGCGAGGGCGATGAGGAGCATGCCCACCGTGCTCAGCAGATGGCCGTGATCCTTGGGATAGCCGGAGAACATCCCCTGGCAGACGCAATAGAGGAACAAGGCGACAACGACAACGACGACCGTCAGCATCGTCCGTGTGAGCAATCGGCGCGCTGTGCGTCCGCCCTGGGTTCGAGCGCTCATCGAGCGTCTCCTGTCGTTCCGTTCGAGAGATGGTTGGCCGGGGCCTTGCCTCGGAAGGCGTGGTGAGCGAACCAGTTGTAGAAGAGGATCAGTGGCACGTTGAGTCCGATCCCGACCGCGAGAAACGCCAGCGTGCCGGGCGGTGCTGCTGTGCTGGTGAGGGTCAGGTCCGGTGCAGCGAGCACCGGATAGCGAGCCACCACCAGGGCAACGACGAGTGCCACGACGGCGGTGACCAGGCCCGCGAGCGGGAGGCCGTCGTACGGCGAAGTCGGCCGCGAGGTCATCACGCCCGTCACCGCGCCGACCGCGGCGAACAGGAGGAGCCCGGTGAAGGCGATGACCCGCGCAGGACCGTGCATGCTGAGCGGTGTGGCGGTCGCACCCACAGCTATGAGGCATCCGACAACCAGCAGCACCGCCAGGACTGCGCTGACCACGCCGCGGTGGCCCGCCCGGGCACGGAGTTCACCGGTCGCCTTCCACTTCGTGTAGGCGTACCCGAGCGCCAGATAGCCACAGGTGACCGTTACGGCGGACAGCGCCGAGAACCAACTGATCGCGCCTGACGAAGAACCGGAGAATGCCCCGTCCACCACGGTCACGTGCGCTGTCAGGGTCGCAACGGCGATGCCCTGAGCAAGCGCCGCGATCAGCGAGGCGACGCCGAACGCCCTTTCCCAGCGAGGCGCGGGATGAGCCTGTGAGGCCAGCTCCACACTGACGCCGCGAACGATCAGCGCGAACAGCATGACGATGACCGGCAGATAGGCGTGCGGGAGGATCGTGCCGAACGCGGCCGGGAAGCCGGCCCACAGGCTCACGCCGAGCAGGACCAGCCACGTCTCGTTGCCGTCCCAGGCCTGGGCGACCTGTTCGAGCATCTCGTGCCGATAACTCGCGTCCGGTTCGATCAAGGTGGCGATGCCGATACCCAGGTCGTAGCCGTCCAGTACGACGTACATCAGCAGACACAGGAGAATGAGCAGGAACCAGACCGTGGCCATCAGTTCGCCCTCCCGCCGGCCAGACTCGCCGTCGGTACCGAGTCGAGGGTCGGGTGTCGCTCGTCGGGAGCGACCTGGTCGGGGCCGATCCGCACCGTGTGCACGATGTAGGCGAGGTACGCGACCAGCATCACGACGTACAGCAACGAGAAACCCACCACGGAGAACACGAGCTCGCTGGGCGCCAGGTGCGAGACCGCGTCCGCGGTGCGCAGCTGACCGAACACGACCCACGGCTGACGACCCGTCTCAGCCGTGGCCCAGCCGCCCAGAACGGCGAGGATGCCCACCGGTGTCGTCCAGAGCAGGAACCGGTGGAAGCGTCTCGAGGTCCACAGTTTTCGGCGGAGGCGCAGGACAGTCGCGTAGAAGACGGTGCCGAACATCAGCAGCGCAGCCAGGAACATGACCCGGAATCCCCAGAAGACCGCGGCCATGTCGGGCCGATCAGCCTTCGGCGTCAGCTCGAGTCCGGGGATCGCCGTCCGACAGGTCAGGTCGCGGTTGATCGCGCTGCCCAGGCAAGGGATGCTCAGCTCCGCGAGGTTGCGCTCGGCCTGCTGGTCCGGGATCGCGAACAGGACGAAGCCGGTGTTGCCTTCTGTCCAGTTGCCCTCCAGGGCTTCCAGCTTGGACAACTGGTGCGGCAACACCGCGCCGGCGGTGTGGTCACCGACGAAGATCTGCACCGGTACCAGCATCGCCGCGACACCCAGGGCGATCGACACGGACCGGCGCGCGAAGGCCAACGCCCGTCCCTTGACCAGGTAGTACGCGCCGATGCCGGCCACGAAGAATGCGGCGGAGATCAGTACGGCAAGCACCATGTGCGGCCACCGCCAGAGGAACGACGGGTTGAAGATCGTGTCGACCCAGTCGGTCGGTTCGAACCGCCCGTTCCGGACGACGAACCCGGCCGGCGTCTGCATCCAGGAGTTGGCGGCGATGATCCAGGTCGAGGACAGGACCGTGCCGAGAGCAACCATCACCGTCGAGACGAACATCGTCGCGTGCCGGACCCGGCCGTCGCCGTACAGCAGAACGCCGATGAACCCGGCCTCCACGAAGAATGCCGTCACGACTTCCATCCCGATGATCGGCCCGATGATCGGACCGGTTTTGGCCGCGTAGACGCCCCAGTTCAGCCCCATCTCGAAGGTGATGACGATGCCGGCCACGACACCGATCGCGAAGCCGACCGCGAAGACCCGCCGCCAGAACCGGAACATCTGCAGATAGACCGCCTTGCGGGACTTCCAGTACATCCCGTAGAGCACGCTCAGCAGGATCGACAGCCCCACCGTGATGGCCGGGAACGACATGTGGAACATCACGGTGATGACGAACTGCCACCGCGACAGATCGAGCAGGCTCATGTCGGCTCCCCGGTCAGGCGTCGAGGACGGGCGCGGCCGCGGCCGCCTTGGTGAACCGGGGCAACGCGGCGGCACCGACGGCGAGCAGGGCGATGATGACCATCTGCACGGCTTCGACGGTGGCGAAGGCGTGCGGGGTGCTGTGCTCCGCACGGGCGAGGTAGAGCGTGCCGAGGGTGGCCACACCGAGCGCAAGGCCGCTTTGCTGGAGCGTGATCAGTACGCCGCTGCCGACCCCGCCGAGATGCGTCGGGACGTCGGCCATCACGCTGCGGAAGAGCCCGGCGAACAGCATCGACCCCCCGGCTCCGGACAGCGCGAGCGGGACGGCCATGTCCCAGAGGTGGACGTGCGGCCAGCGGTCGACGACAACGACGACCAGCGACGCCAAACCGGCGAACTGGATGATCGCTCCGGCCGACAGCGCCGCCCGTCCGAAGCGGCCGATCAACCGCGGCGCGAACAGTGAACCGGCGAAGAACATCAACGCCATCGGCAGAATCGCCAGGCCGCCGTGGAGCGCGTCGGCGTGCAGACCGTCCTGGACGGTCAAGGCGAAGACGAACATGAACGCACCGAAGCCGATGCTGAAGGCGAACACCATCACCAGGCCCCGCGACATCGACGGCAGCTTGAGCAATGACGGCGGCAGCAGCGGAATCTGCCCACGGCGCTCTGCGCGCCGCTCCACCACGATGGTGATGGCGCCCATCGCGACCGCGAGGGCGATCATCGCCCAGGTCCACCACGGCCAACCCAGCGAATGGCCTTCGGTAAGAGGGACCAGTACGGCGGTGAGTGTGGCGGCGAACAGGACGGTGCCGGGCAGGTCGACGCCTACCGGGTGATCCGAACGAGTGTTGGGCACGATGCGGGCTGCGACGATCAGCACCACCAGGCCGATCGGCACGTTGACCAGGAAGATCGGCCGCCACGATGCCCCGGCGATGTCCGCGCTGACCAGCAGTCCGCCGACCAGCTGACCGACCACGGCCGCGATACCGGACGTGGCGCCGTACAGGGCAAGGGCTCTTGCCTTGCGTTCGTGTTCGAGGGTGTGGTGGAAGGTGGCGAGCACCTGCGGGACCAGTAGCGCAGCGGTCGCGCCCTGCACGATGCGGGCGGCGATCAGTACGCCGACAGTCGGCGCGAAGCCACACACCGCCGAGGCCACGATGAAGCCGACGAGGGCGCCGAGGAAGACGCGGTGGCGGCCGAAGCGGTCGCCGATGCGGCCGCCGAGGACGAGCAGTGCGGCGTACGCGACGCCGTACCCGGCGATCACCAGCTCCAGCTCGGACGCCGACGCGTGCAGTGATGCGTCGATGCTCGGCAGCGCGACGTTGGTGATGAAGAAATCCATGATCGGCAGGAACGCGCCCGCCAGCAGGAAGAACACACCGGCCGGGTGCAACCCACCGGACAGCGCAACCGCACGCGGCGAGGGATGCCCAGCCTGCCGTGCGGGGAGAGTGACGGCCATTGCTTCTCCAACTAATTATGAGACGATAACTATTCGAACAGAATTAGTATGCGCTCATAACTATGGACAGGCAATCATCTATGCTGGCGATGTGACGAAGGACCCATCGCCGCGCCGCAGCCCTCGGCCGGCCCGCAGATCAGCCGCCGAGAAGCGCTGGGCCGACCTCGCCGACCTGGCGCTGGTGATCAGCCGGGAGATCCAGTACCGCGGCTACGCCGACGCCGAGGCTGTCGGCCTGACCCAGTCCGAAGGCATGGTGATGCGCTACCTGCTCCAGGACGAAGCAGCAGCCGCCCCCAGTCAGATCGCCGCCGCCACCGGACTCCAGCGCACCAACCTGTCCACGACGCTGCGCGGCCTGGAACACAAGGGCATGATCCAGCGGCAGGCCAGCCCGGCCGACGGCCGCGGCGTCACCGTCAGCCCAACCGAACACGGCCGCACCAACTCTTCCCTGGTGAGGCACGAGTGGGCGACCGCCGTCAGCCTCGCCGCCGGCGGCGACGACACGCACCTGGACGCCGCCCTCACGCTGCTCACGGCCATCAGGGACGGTCTGGTCAAGACCCGCCCCCAGTCCCCCTCCCAGCACCCACCGGCGTAGCAACCTCGTCGGGAGTCGACGGCGGGTTAGGCTACTGATCGTTGGTAGACACTTCGCGGAAGGGGGCAGCCGTGTCCTTGCCGGTGAGCCCGCTGGACGAGAGTGACCGGCTCGTCCTCAGCGACCGGGTCTACGAGGCGCTCATCGACCTGCTGATCAGCGGCCGGGTCGAGCCGGGACAGGCGCTGCGGATCGAGCATCTGGCCACCTTGCTGAACGTGTCCCCCACGCCGGTCCGTGAGGCGTTGGCCAGGATCGAGACGACCGGCCTGGTGACCCGCGTCGCGCAGAAGGGCTATCGGGTGGCCCCGCTACTGGCCGAAGCCCAGATGTCGGAGCTCGTCGACGCCAGGGAACTACTGGAACTCGGGGCGATGGAGTTGATCTCCGGCGACCTGGACAGCTTGGTTCGCCAACTCGAGGCCGCACAGGAGAAGCATGCGGCAGCGGCTCAGCGCCTCGCCGAGCTGCCGGCCGGCGATCCGTCGGTCATGGCTCGGCAGCGGGAGTACTTCGAGGCCGACTGGTCCTTCCACCTGGCGATCCTGCACCGGTCCAGCAACCGGTACGTCGTCCAAATGGCCGAAGGACTGGGCGGACACCTGCACCGGCGACGCCAAGGTGTCGTGGTCGGTGTGAACGACTCGCAGTTCGCGGTCCGTGAGCACGCGGCGATCCTGGCCGCCTTCCAGCAGGGCGACCTGCCGGGCGCCGTCGAGGCCATGCGCGTCCACATGAACCAGATCCGCCGGCGGTCCCTGAAGGACCTGGCCGCCCAACCCCGCTGATCCCGTGTGACTCAGGTCACACAAAACTCCCTCTGGACCTCGAAATCTATTTTATATAGATTTTCGCACCACCTGCTGAGCCCGCTGAGTCCGACGCCCAGGGCTCCGACGAATCGAGGTCCGACCATGCCATCCCCACGTCCTGGCACCGCCACCCTCGCCGGCAGCGCCGCGGAGGCGACGCTGGGCTCGATCATGCGCAAGGTGCAGTGGCGCCTGGTGCCGGTCCTGCTGCTGATGTACACCCTGGCCTTCCTGGACCGGGTGAACATCGGTTTCGCCAAGACCGAGTACATGGCCGACACCGGGCTCACCGAGGCGGCGTACGCCCTCGGGGCCGGCATCTTCTTCGTCGCCTACGCCTTCTTCGAGGTGCCGTCGAACCTGCTGCTGCACCGGGTCGGCGCCAAGTTCTGGCTGGCCCGGATCATGGTGACCTGGGGCGTCATCTCCGCGCTGATGGCGTTCGCGCACAACGAGTGGATCTTCTACGGCGTCCGCGTGCTGCTGGGGATCGCAGAGGCAGGCCTCTTCCCGGGCGTCATCCTGTACATCACCTACTGGGCGGTGGCGGAGTACCGCTCGCGGTTCACCGGGCTGTTCATGATGGGCATCCCACTGGCGTACGTACTCGGTGGACCGGTGTCCGGTGCCTTCCTCGATATGCACGGCATCCTCGGTCTGGCCGGCTGGCAGTGGATGTTCGGACTCGAAGGTCTGCTCACTGTGGTCTTCGGGTTCTGGGTGTACTTCTACCTGGATTCCAAGCCGGACGACGCGAAGTGGCTGAACGCCGACGAGAAGAAGGTCCTCAACGCGGCCATCGCACTGGACAACGAGGAGCGCGCGGCCGCCGGTCGCGGCCACCACGAGCCCTGGTACAAGCCGTTGACCAATCCCCGTCTGGTGTACATCGCGCTCTGCTCGTTCTCCGTCCAGATCTGCATGTACGGCTTCACCTTCTACCTGCCGAGCCAGGTCCAGGCGCTGACCGGCCAGAAGGTCGGCTTCCTGGTCGGCGTCATCACCGCCATCCCCTGGCTGGTCGCGCTGGTGATCACCCGCTACACCACCCTGTTCTCCGACAAGACCGGTCAGCGCCGGTGGACGGCCGTCTTCGCCTACTCGCTGGCTGTGATCGGCCTCACCGGATCGGTGCTGTTCAAGGCCGAACCAGTCGTCGCGATCGCCTTCCTCTGCCTCGTCGCCGGATCCCTGGTCTCGGTCCAGCCGATCATGTGGACCTTCCCCGCCTCGATCCTGACCGGCGCCGCCGCGGCCGCCGGCATCGGCCTGATCAACTCTCTGGGCAACCTCGGCGGCTTCTTCGCGCCGAACATCCGGGCCGCCGTCCTGAACGCCTACGGCTTCGTCACACCGCCGAAGACCGGCACCCTCGACGCCGCCCAACTCGCCGTCAACGCTCACGCCCAGGACATGGCGACGTACACCATCGCCGGGGTGGGCGTGATCGGCATGGTCCTGTTCGCCTGCATCACCTTCGTGGGCTACCAGGGCAAGATCGAGCCGGTCGGCCGCAAACTGAAGGTCAGCCCCACCCGGACCGAGAAGGCCATGGCATGACCGCCTCCGCCACCCTGCAGGCCGGCGCCGCGGCCCGGATCCGCGAGCACAACCGGCGGACCGGCCGGCGACTGGCCGTCCTGGACGACGACCCGACCGGATCCCAGGCCGTGCACGGCGTCTCCGTCGTGACGGTGCTCGAACGATCCGAGTACGCCGCCGGGCTGGCAGCACCCGCGGACACCTGCTTCGTTCTCACCAACACCCGGGCGCTCGACGAAGCTCAGGCCGTCGAGCTGAACCGCGCCGTGGCGTACGACCTCTACACCCTGGCCGCCGACACCGGGGCGACCGTCGAGGTGGTCTCCCGCAGCGACAGCACACTGCGCGGCCACGTACACGCCGAGATCGAGGCCATCGCCGCCGAGCACCTGGCTGTCATCGGCCGCCCAGTGGACGGCGTGCTGTTCTGCCCGGCCATGATCGAGGCAGGCCGCTTCACCGTCGACGACGTCCATTTCGCTGTCGTCGACGGCGTACCGACACCGGTCGGGGACACCGAGTTCGCCAGAGACAAGACCTTCGGGTACACCTCGTCGAACCTGCGGGACTTCATCGCCGAACGGTCCGGCGGAACGATCGCGGCGGCGGACGTCCGAAGTCTGTCCCTCGACGACATCCGGATCGGCGGCCCGGAGCGGGTCGCCGAGATCCTCACCGAGGTGTCCGGGCTCGGCTGGGTCGTCGTCAACTGCACGTCGTACGCCGATCTCGAAGTGGTCGCGCTCGGACTGCAACTGGCGCGGGACGCCGGCAAGACCTTCCTGACCCGGTCCGGGCCCTCGTTCGTCAGGGCGCTGGCCGGAATCGAGGCGAAGGACGTACTCGGCCCGGCCGACCTTGCCATCGACGCCTCGCGCACCCGGCACGGTCTCATCGCGGTCGGCAGCCACGTCGGGCTGACCACCCGGCAGGTGCACGAGGCTCGGGGACGTGGCGGTCTCGTCGAGGTCGAGCTGCAGGTTCCTGCCTTGCTCGACCCGTCGAACGCCGCGACCCACATCGAGGAGACCGCGGCGCGGATCGTCGCCGCCCTCCCTGGTTCGGATGTGCTGGTCTGCACCAGCCGCGATCTGGTGGCCGTGGACAACGACCCGGAAGCGAGTCTGGACATCGCCCGCACGGTGTCGACGGCGCTCGTCACCGTGGTCGAGAAGGCCCGCGCGGCCCGCCCCGCCTGGGTCGTCGCCAAGGGCGGCATCACCTCCCACGACCTCGCCGCTCGTGGTCTGGGGATCCGGCGAGCCACTGTCGCCGGGCAGTTCTTGCCGGGCCAGATCTCGCTGTTCACCCCGGCCGAGGCCCCGCCCGATGTCATCGGCTGCGCCTTCGTCGTCTTCCCTGGCAACGTCGGGGCAGTCGACGCCTTGGCCTTGGTCCTCGACCGGCTGCGGGCCGCCACCGAAGGAGACCGGTAATTCTTGCCCATCTACGACCTGCTGAGGATCCAGCATCCCTTCCCCGCAAGGAGCAAATGACATGACCACCGTCGGATGGATCGGCCTCGGTGCCATGGGTGGCCCGATGGCCCAATGCGTGGCCGCGGCCGGCCACGCCGTCACGGCGTACGACGTCTCCCTCGAGCGCGCCCGGTCACTGGCCGGCCCAGGCCTGACCGCCGTCGACTCGATCCAGGCCGCGGCGGCAAACGCGGAAATCCTCGTCCTGATGGTGGCGACGCCGGACCAGGTCGCAGCGGTTCTGTTCGGCGACGGCGGCGCGGCCAGTCAGCTCAAGGCCGGAGCAGTCGTTGTCATCATGGCGACCGTCGGACCAGGCCCGGTCGAGGGCTGGGCCCAGCGTCTCGGCGAGCTCGGCGTGGGCCTCGTCGATGCACCGGTTTCGGGCGGTGTGGCCCGGGCAGCCACAGGTGACTTGCTCGTGATGGTGTCGGGCTCCGACGAGGACCTGGCCCGGTGCCGGCCGATCATCGACGCGATGGCCTCGACCGCGCCGACGGTCGGCCCGAAGCCGGGCGACGGCCAGAAGGTCAAGGTGGTCAACCAACTGCTCTGCGGCGTGCACATCGCTGCGGCCGGCGAGGCACTGGCCCTCGCCGACTCGATGGGCCTCGACGTCGCATCGACCTGGGCCGTGCTGAAAACCGGAGCCGCCGGCTCCTTCATGTTCAGTGACCGCGGTGGCCGGATGGTCGCCGGCGCCTTCGACGACGTACGCAGCGCCCTCGACATCTTCGTCAAGGACATGGGCATCGTCACCGCCACCGCGAAATCGGTCGAGCAACCCACCCCGCTTGCCGCCACAGCCGAACAGCTCTACCTCACCGGGCGCCGCAAGGGACTCGGCCGCAAGGACGACTCCGTGGTCTACGACGTACTCCGCGGTCGTGCGTGACACCGGTAGCCGGGGCAGCCCTGCGCGGCGAGAACCATCGCCATCAGGCGAACATGGCCCACTTGTCGACCTGCGGCTTCTTGAGAGTGGACAGATCGGTCTCGGCAAAGATATGAGCGCGGCTCCGTTCGGCGGCGTCGACGACGGCGTTCACATCCGGGAACGCGAGAGCTCCCCCGGACTTCATCACCTCGCCGTTGATGATGACTGTGTCCACGTTGCCCGGATGAGCCGACGTGACGACGTTGGCGATCGGGTTGTTGAGAAGTGTGAGGTTGAACGGGTCGGACTTCAGCAGCACGATGTCGGCGCGCTTCCCCGGCTCGAGCGATCCGATCTTGTCGCCGAGACCGCAGGCCGCAGCGCTCGACTGCGTCGCCGAGCGGAAGACATCCTCCGAGGTGATCTCCCAGCTCCAGACTGCTTCACCCGACCGGTACGCCGCGTCGGAGATGCCCCCACGCGTCGCGGCGAGAAGGCTGCGCATAGCACCGAACATGTCGCCGCTGACCGCCACCAAGCTGTCGGTCGACAGGGCGGGCTCGAGATCGTGATGCCGCATCCGAATGGTGGCCGGAAGCCCATGGCCACAGAGCATCTCGTGGTCCGGAGAGATGGATACATGCGTCCCGCTCTCGGCGATCAGAGCGAAGTCGGAGTCGGTCAGGTTGTTGCAGTGGACAAGCGTCAGGTGTGGGCCGAGCTGCCCGATTCTCCGGATGTCCTCGATCGGGACAAGTCCGTCGTCGCCCCAGCGGGCACCGGTCCAGCAGCCACCCCCGAGCCCACCGTCCATCGCGACGTGCAGATCCAGTTCCCGCGCGAGCTCGAAGTCGTAGCGCAGCACTTCCGGAGTGACCAGGAACGGTGGTCGCACCTTCATCCCCAGCGTCACCCGGGCGTCATCGTCGCGCAGGACATCGTCTCGCAGCCGCCGGACATCGTCGGGGTGCTTGCGGCTGCTGTTGTGGTACCAGGCGTCGACCTCGAGGTCGTTCGGCTCTCCATGGCAGAACAGGACCCGCAGTCCGCTGTCCACGTGAGCCTGGATCGCTGCGTCGGCATGCTCAGGTGAGTTCATGATGTGGGCGAGGTCGGAGATCGCGGTCACACCGCCGTTGATGGCCTCCAGATCGGAGAGCAGGATCGCGGCGTAGACGTCCTCCGGGCGGTAGCGCGCCGCGAGCCGCCCTCTGGCCAGCGAGCGATACTCCACTACGGTCTGATCGGTGCTGACACACCGCATCAGCGCCTGCCACGGGTGCCGGTGCGAGTCGACCATGCCCGGCATCACCACCATCGAGCCGGCGTCGATGACGACCTCGTCCGCCACGGGCTGCAGGTTGGGACCGACCTCGGTGATCCAGCCGTCGGAGCTGAAGCGGACATCCAGGTGGTCAACCGTCGCCGATCCTGCGCCGGCCGACATCACCAGACCTCCGCGGATTGTCGTCACCTGGTTCGCCATCAGCACTCCTGCTCTCGACCGGACGGACTTGATGTAGAGTTCTGTCCCGATACATGGGACACTGTCCCAGTCTGTTGCAGCAATCCGAAGGCGTCAAGGGATCCATCAGAGAGGAACTGCTCGATGACACAACCAGCACAGGTGACGGACGAGTCCGCCGATGAGTACTCGGCCGCACTGGCAGTCGTCGCCCGGTACCAGCCCGGCATTCGGGCCCGATTCGAACAGCGTGCTCGCCTCGACCCCGCCTTCGCACACGCCTGGCTCCGCTACGCGGCCCGGCTTCTCGGCCGTCCCACCCTGGATCCGCGAACCCGGTTGCTGGTGATGACCGGGCAGTTCACGATGTCGCGCCGCCACGAGCGCCTCCGGGAGACGGTCCAGGCCGCGATCGCCGAGTCCATCGACCTCAAGGAGGTTCTCGAGGTCATCTTCCAGTGCGCGATCTACGGCGGAGAGCCGCTGGTCGACGAAGCGTTGTCGATCTTCGCCGACGAACTCGGAAAGGCTGACCGGCTCGACGAGTTGTGCAGTCGCGGTCTCCAGGTCGGGCAGCGCGCATCCGAGCGTGATCTCGACGAGGAGCGCTCACGGTGGCACCCCGAGGATGCTGCGGACCCACGAGCCGACGCGCTACTCGCGAAGTACGGCTGGCAAGGGATCAGCAGCGCTCTGGTCCTGCGACCGCGGCACACTCTCGACAACGCAGAGTTCCTAGGCAGCCTCGACGAGGGATTCACCAAGGCGTTCTACGACCTCGGGTACGACGACATGTACGGCCGGCTCGTCCTCGACCACCGCACGCGTCTGCTGTGCATGGTCGGCAACACGCTCGCGATCGGCGAGATCGTCCAGACTCGCCATCACATGCGAACCGCGATCCGTCAGGGAGCCTCACCCCGAGAGGTACTGGAGGTGCTCTTCCAGTCGGTGCTGCTTGTCGGCCACCCGAACGTCGTACCAGAGCGTATTCGCGATCTCGTCGCGATCGTCGAGGACGAGGGTGCGAGCTTCTGAGCTTGCGACGCAGACCGACGTCGAAGAGGGAGACAGGAACATGCAGGGACGGATCCTGGTCGTGGGCGCGACCGGACTGGTCGGCGCAGCGGCGACAGAGCACTTCGCCGCGCGACCTGGCTGGGAGGTGGTCACGCTGTCGCGACGGCCTCCGCTGGGCTGGACAGGTCCGCACCTACAGGTCGATCTGACCGACCAGAACGCTTGCGCAGCGGCGTTTCGCCAAGGCCCGCCGATCACCCATGTGCTGTACGCGGCTCTGCAGGAGGAGGACGATCTGGAGGCAGGCTGGCGCAGCGATCAACAGCAGCAGACCAACCTGGCCATGCTCCGCCACGTGCTCGACGGCGTTGAACGTAACGGAGCCCTGGAGCACGTCACCGTCCTGCAGGGTGGAAAGGCGTACGGCTCACATCTCGGCCGAGTGCCGGTGCCGGCCAAGGAACGCTGGCCCCGATTGCCGCACCGCATCTTCTACTGGCAGCAGGAGGACCTGCTCCGCGAGCGGGCCGCCGCCGGGCGATGGTCGTTCAACATCCTGCGCCCCCAGCTCATTCTGGGGCGCGCAACGTCGAGCCCGATGAACATCATCTCGGCGATCGGCGTCTACGCCGCCGTACTGCGGGAAATGGGCCGTCCCCTGGACTTCCCTGGAGGCGGAATCTACGTCACGGCGTGCAGCGACAGCCGCCTCATCGCCCAGGCCGTGGAGTTCTGCGCGACCACGGATGCCGCATCGGGCGAGACCTTCAACGTGGTGAACGGCGACGCCATCGTCTGGCGCGACCTGTGGCCCTCGATCGCGGCCCACTTCGACATGCCCGCCGGCGAGCACGTCCCGATGCGCCTGGCCGAGGAGATGCCACGGCAGGCCGGCGTCTGGGACGACATCGTGGCCAAGCATGGGCTGCAACCGCGAACCATGCACGACGTGGTCGGTTCCTCCTGGCAGACCGCAGACCTGACGTTCGGCTTCGGCAAAGAGCGCCCGTTCGACCGTCTCATGAGCCCGGTCAAACTACGTCTGGCAGGGTTCCCAGGCTGCATGGACACCGAGGACGCAGTCTTGTACTGGCTGCGCCGCCTTCAGGCGGAGAGGGTCATCCCGTCCTAGTGAGGCGCTGCGCGATGAGCTGCGCCAAATGCAGGGCGGACCGGTGCGCGAGGTCGTTCACCTGAGTGCGGCACGAGAACCCATCAGCAAGTACGACGTCCCCCTGCTCCGATCGCGCGATGGCCGGCAGAAGTTGCTGCTCTGCGACCGCTACCGAGACGTCGTAGTGACCTCGCTCCATGCCGAAGTTGCCGGCCAGCCCACAGCACCCGCCCACGCGATCGACGTCGGCGCCGGCCCGCGCGAGCAGGGTGGCGTCGGCGTCCCAACCCATCACCGCGTGGTGATGGCAGTGCGGCTGCGCCACCACTCGCAGGTCCGACATGTCCGGCGGTGTCCACGACGGATGATCAGCCAGGAGTTCGGCAAGCGTGACGATCCGGCCGGCCACCTCACGCGTGACATCACCCGGCACAAGACGGACCGCGTCGTGCCGTAGCGCAGCGGTGCACGAGGGTTCGATGCCGACGATCGGCAGCTCGCCGGTCGTGCGGCTGAGCGAGTCGATGGTGCGACCCAGGATCCGCTTTGCCTGGTCGAGTTGTCCGGTGGAGATCCAGGTCAACCCACAGCACACCTCGCGTGGAGTGAGGCGGACGCGGTATCCGGCCGCCTCGAGAACTGTCACCATCGCCTTGCCGACCTCCGGCGTGAACAGGTCGGTGAAGCTGTCGACGTACAGGAACACGTCTGCGGCCGCTCCCTCGTTCGCACCACGGTTGTGGTACCAGCTGCGGAACGTCTCTGCCGGGAAGCTGGGCACATTGCGATGCGGATCGATTCCCGCGACCGTGAGAAGCAGCCGCTGGAGTCCAGGCACCCGACCGAGGCGATTGACCACCGCGGGCGCATGACTGGCCAGCCGAGCCCATCGGGGCAGGCGACCGAGCGAGTAGTGACTGAGCGGTCGAAAGCGTCGCCGGTAGGTCTGGTGCAGAACCTCCGACTTCCAGGTCGCCATGTCGACGCCTGTCGGACAATCCGTGGCACAGCCCTTGCAGGAAAGGCACAAATCCAGCGCTTCGTGGACCGCGGGACTGCGCCATCCGTCGATCAGCTGCCCGTTCACCATCTCCTGCAGGACGCGCGCCCGGCCCCGGGTCGAGTCCTTCTCTTCGCGGGTGGCGACGTACGAGGGGCACATCACCGTGCTGCCTGCGCTTGCCGTCACCCGGCATTTCCCGACCCCGGTACACCGGTGCACTGCCTCCCCGAAGTCACCTCCGTCCTCGGCATAGGCGAAGCCGACTTGGCGGAGCTGCGGGAGCGACGATGTCATCCTGAGTGCGCCAACTAGCGGCGCCGGTTCGACGAGAACGCCAGGGTTGAGTACGCCGTCCGGATCGAACACATGCTTGACCGCCGCCATGATCCGCAGCGCCTCTGGCGAGTACATGATCGGCAGCAGCTCACTACGCGCCCGTCCGTCGCCGTGCTCGCCCGACAGCGAACCGCCGTGCCGGACGACAAGCTCGGCCGCCTCGCCAAGGAAGGCACGCATGCGGTCCGCGCCGTGATCAACCCTGAGTGCGAAGTCCAGCCGGGTGTGCACGCAGCCGTCGCCGAAGTGACCGAAGGGCATATGGGTCAATCCGTTCCGGCGCACAAGCTCCTCGAACTCCTTGAGATACGCGGCCAGAGCCACCGGCGGTACGGCCGCGTCCTCCCAACCGGCCCACGCGGGAGCACCGGAAGGAGCCCGGCCGGCCAACCCCGCGCCGTCCTCCCTGATCCGCCACAGCGCGGCGCTCTGCTCGATGTCACCGATCACCCGGGCTTCGAGGGCATCGACGGACGCGGCCAGCTCGCGCGCACGGTCGAACACTTCCGAGCGAGACTCGCCAGGAAGCTCCACGAGGAGCCAGGCCGCACCCCGCGGCAGGTTCGGTACGGCGGCCGCACCTCGCCGGCGCCGGACCACGTCGACGATCCGGGCGTCGAGTCCTTCGCACGCAGTCGGGCCGTACTCGAGCACCATCGGCGTGGCTTCCGCCGCGCTGACGATGTCGTCGAACCCGAGCACTATCAGGACACGCTCGGCAGGCTCTGCCACCAGACGCACGGTCACCTCGGTGAGCACGCCCAACGTGCCCTCCGAGCCGACCAGCGCCCTGGTGAGGTCGAACCCGTTCTCGGGTAGCAGGTTGTGCAGCGCGTACCCGGAGACCTGCCGCCCGAATCGGCCGAACTCGGTGCGCAGGAAGGCGAGGCCGTCCCCCACGACCGACCGCAAGTCGGCGACACCGGCCGCAAAGCCATCGGTCCGGGGACCGCCGAAGCCACGACTGGCGAACAGTTCGTCACCAGTGCCGGTGACGAGTCGCAGTGCTTCCACATTGTCGGCGGTCCGCCCGTAGCCGAGCGCGCGGGAGCCGCACGCGTCGTTCCCCACCATCCCGCCGATCGTGCAGCGGCTGTGCGTCGAGGGATCCGGACCGAACCGCAGGCCATGAACCCTTGCCGCTCGCTGAAGGTCGGCCAGCACGACCCCGGGCTGCACTCGGGCGAGCCGGGTGGCCGGGTCGACGTCGAGAATGCCGTGCAGATTGCGGCTGAGATCGAGGACGAGGCCCGGCCCGATGGCGTTGCCGGCCACCGAGGTGCCGGCACCGCGGGCGGTGACCGGCACCCCGAGCTCACGCGCCGCACCGACCGCCAGTGCGACCTCGGCGGCCGAGGCGGGGAACGCGACGGCCTCGGGGACAACGCGGTACAACGAGGCGTCGGCCGAGTAAGCGGCGCGCGTGGTCGTGTCGTCCCGTACGTCGTGGAGCCCGGCCGCACGCAACCGTGCTGCGATCGAGCGTGCTGCATTCGAAGGCACACGTAAACCTTTCTCGATTCACGCGCGCCCGCGGCTCAGATGTGCTTGACCCCCATTGCGGTGAGGGCCGACGAAAGCTCGTGCGCTCGTTCGCGCACGAGCTCCCCGATGGCATCGAAACCGCCCTCGGGAGCGCGTGAGGTGGGTATGGCAACAGTGAGACCGCCGACGACGGTGTCACCGGAGATGAGCGGAGCGGCGACGCCGTCGACACCGACGACGCGCTCTTCGAAGGACGTCGCGTAGCCGAGCTGCCGAGCCGACTCGACGTCCTTCTTGAGAGCGGCGACGGTGGTCGGCGTCCGCGGAGTGAACTCGGTCAGCTCGAGGCTGTCGAGGGCGATGTCGGTCGCGGAGAGGATCGCCTTGCCGACCGCGCCGGCGTGCAGGGGCAGCCTGGTGCCGAGGGCCTGCACGTGCCGGACCGAGTGGTTGCTCTCGACCCGGTGGACGAAGGTCGCGAAGGTCTCTCCTTCGTTGTACGTCGCCAGGTAGCAGGTCTCCCCGACCTGGTCGACGAGCGCGGACATGATGTCGTCCACGATCTTGAGCGACGGGACGACCCCGAAGACCCGCGCCGCCAACTCGACGAGCCGCCGGCCGACCGTGTACCCGCCGTCCTCGCGCTGCTCGGCGTACTGACTCTCCGCAAGCGCTTGCAGGATCCGGTGGGTCGAGCTGCGACTGTTCCCGGTCGCCTCGGCGATCGTGCGGACGCTGAGCACACCTGCGCTCTGCGTCAGTGCGTACAAGGTGTCGGTGACACGCTGAGAGATGGGGACGGACTGGCCGCCCTTCTCCTCGCCGTTCTGATCGGTCGTCATTGGCCGTCCTTGCTCCTCGAGTGCTCTCCCCAAAGCGCGCACTGTAGCTGCCGCCGACCAGCGCACCGGTGATCACGGTCTCAGCTCATGCTGGCACACGGGTGTGCAGGCCGATGATCTCCCGCGCCTCGTCGGGCGAGGCGATCTCCCGGCCGAGCAACGTGGCCAGTTGGACCGCCTTGTCGACCAGCCGCGCGTTGCTGTCGGCGAGCTCGCCCGGGCTCAGATACGGGTTGTCCTCGTAGCCCACCCGGATGTGCCCACCCATGCCGATGGCCATGGCCAGGATGTTCCAGTGACGCTCAGGGCTCATGACACTGACATTCCAGTTCACTCCGGCCGGCAGGGAGTCGACCATGAACTGCAGCGCTCGCTCCTGCGGTGGCGTCCACGACCCGCCGTCCCAGTCGATGAAGAGCGTCGTCCACACCGGGCCCGGCAGCAGCCCTTCGTCCTGCAGGCGGCGAAGATTCCAGAGCGCCCCCGAGTGAAAGGACTCCACCTCGATCTTCACGCCGTGCTCGGCGGTCACCTTCGTGTACTCGCGCAACTCCTCCAGCGGGTGCAGTGAGTAGATGGCGTTCGGCGGGTACGACGGGTCCGGCTGGAAGTACTCGTCGTGGGAGTTGAACGCCACCGACATCATGTCGGGCCCAAGCATCATCAGCGGGACGCGATCCTCGAGCCGGGCGCCGGCGATGCCGTACTGGATGATGCCGTCCGCCCGGTCGCGGATGGACACGGTCATCTCCTCCCACCCGTCGACGTCGAGACGGCTCAGCTTCTTCCCGTCCTCCTGGATCTCCGCCTCGAGCGCCCTGATGCCGTGAAGATGCGCGATCGAGGCTCCCGCCTCGAGACACCGCACGTACTCGTCGGCGATGGCGACCGCGTTCTCCCGGGTCGACGGCAGGCAATAGTGGTTCGCCGGATACGAGACCCGCGAGTCACACGCGGCGGTGATGATCAGCTTGTCCATGGGTTCCTTCTGTTCTCTGCTCGACATGTCCCGCTCAGTGGGACGATGTCCCATGAAAGTAGCTCGATGATCGTTGGCAGTCAATCCCCCTGCGCCGGTTCGGTCACTCGTGGCACAGCGGTCGACACGGAGTACGCCGTACTGAGCTCACCGAGTCCGTCGATGGCCACGGTCACGGAGTCACCGTCCACCAGCGCCACGCCGCGCGCCTTGCCGACGCCCGCCGGCGTGCCGGTGAGGATGACATCGCCGGGCAGCAGACCCACGACGCCGGAGACGAAGGCGATCAGCTCCTCGATCGGGTGGTGCATCGACGAGGCGAGGTCGTCCTGGACGACGTCGCCGTTGTGCACGGTGCGAATCCGCAGGCGGCCAGGGTTCGGCACATCCGAGCACCGGACCACACCTGGCCCCAAAGCGGAGCCACGATCGAATGCCTTGGCAGCGAACCAGTCGACCTGGAACCGATCAGCCAGAACGGACGGCTGGAGGTCGCGGGCGGAACCGTCATTGCCGATCGTGTAGCCGGCAATGTGGGCAGCCGCGGCCTCCGGCTTGATGCACCGGCCAGACCTGCCCACGACGACAGCGAGCTCGCCCTCGTAGTCGAAGAAGCTCGAAGCCGCCGGCAGCTCGACCGTCGACGCGTGACCGACGAATGCCGACGGCGGTTTCAGGAAGATCGCCGGCCGCGGCGGGCTCGCACCGCCCGCCTCGGCCGCGTGCGCCGGGTAGTTCTGCGCCACGCAGAAGATTCGCGCGCCGCCTGTGACAGGAGGCAGCAGCGACAAGCTTTCTGCCGGAATCGCAGGACCCTGGGTGGGCAACCCTGCGCGAGCCCACCGTTCGACGCACTCGGCCCAGGCCTCGTCGCCGAGCCCGGTCGGCAGCACACGCCCTCGCTCGAGCACCCCGATCTCCGGTCGCCCGCTGTTGATGAAACGCACCAGCGCCTGCGCCATATCGCTCCCTCTCCCGCTTTCTCGTCGGCCCTTCGACAGCCACGTAACGACCTCTTGACAGCCGTGTGACCCGAACCATACGTTGTGGGACAGCGTCCCGGCAATCGGGACACCTGGGGGAAGAGTCGGGGAGTTCTTCCCCATCGGTCTTGGAAGGAACGACGACGATGATCCGATCTCGCTGGGCGTGGGTTGCCGGCACTGTTGTCACGGTCGCGGTCGCAGCCGGCGCCTGCAGCCAGCCGGTCGCCCCGACGGCTCAAAGCAGTGCCGTCAAGCTGGTGAAGGTGAAAGGCCTCTTCGCGAGTGCCTCGAACAACGTGCCGATGATGGTGGCCGCCGAGAACGGCTACTGGCGGAAGCGAGGACTGGACGTGTCCGTCCAGGTGCTCGACACCGGATCCGCGATCGCCACCGCCCTGGTCACCGGCGCGGCCGACATCGGCGCCGGGAACGCGACCTCGAGTGTCCCGCTGTCACGCGCCGCGGGGAACAACTTCGTGATGGTCGGGCCGTACCACAACAACCCGCTGGTGGTCGCGGGCACCGAGCGGGTCGCGATCATCGCCGGGAAGGACTCCGGCGTCCGGGCCGGCGACCCCCGCTCGCTGATCGGCAAGTCCGTCGCCATCACCGAAGGCAACACGAACGAGAACTTCCTGCGCGCCTACCTCGAGGCGCACGGGATGTCGATGAAGGACATCAAGCCGGTGAACATCGGCCTCGCGGACATGCCGACGGCGCTCTCCCAGGGCAACGTCGACGTCGTCGTACCGATGGAACCGCCGGTCAGCCAGATCATCCGCACCATGGGCGACAAGGCCGTGGTTCTGCAGCGTGGCGGGCCCTACGGCTCGAGCGTCGTCGGCGTCATGGTCACCGACAAGTACCTGGCCGAGCATCCGGATGTCGTGAAGCAGTACGTCCTCGGAGCCTGGGAAGGCGTCAAGTTCACCAGGGAACACCCCGAGGAGGCGGCGGCGATCGCCCAGCGCTACATCTCCGGAGCCAACGTCGAGGACGTCGCCGCGGGACTCAAGCAGATGAGCTCCGAGTTCGACCCGCGCATCTCGCCCTGCACTGAGAAGGCCGTGATGACCGAACAGGCGAAGCTGATCGCGGACCACAGCATGAAACTTGCCAAGCCGCTGCCGTACGACAAGGTCGTCGCCACCGACTTCATCAACGGACTGCTCGCGGACGACGCGAGTCTGGCCGAAGGCTTGGCGCCGCTGCCGACCACCGTGTCCGAGTGCAAATGAACAGGGGTACGGCGATGACCGGACAGCCACTCATGGAACCGGCAACTCAGGCACCCAGTTCGACGCGGAAACCGCTCCTCGAGGCGATCGGTCTGAGCCACGAGTACGAAGTACGCGGGTCGAAGGTCACCGCGCTGGACGACGTCAACCTGACCATTCGCGAAGGCGACTTCGTGACGATCGTCGGCCCGAGCGGGTGCGGGAAGTCCACCTTGGCAAGCATGTTCGCGGGACTCATCAAGCCGACCCGCGGCCAGGTGCTCTACGACGGGAAGCCGATCGAAGGTCCGTCGCGCGAACGGGGCATGGTGTTCCAGGAACTCGCCGTACTCCCCTGGCGGACCGTGACCGACAACATCGCCCACGGACTCCAGATCGCCGGCGTCCCCAAGGCCGAACGCAACCGGCGAGTCGCCGAACTGGTCAAGCTGATCGGGCTGGAAGGCTTCGAGAGCAAGTACCCGCGCGAGCTGTCCGGGGGTATGCGGCAGCGGGTGGCGGTCGCCCGGACCTGGGCACCTGAACCACCAGTGATCCTGATGGACGAACCGTTCGCTGCCGTCGACGCGATCACCCGCCTGACCCTCCAGGAAGAGCTGATCAGGCTCGCCAAGACGACGCAGCGCACCGTCGTCTTCATCACGCACAGCGTGGACGAGGCCGTCTTCCTCGGCGACTACGTCGTCGCCATGACCGCGCGGCCCGGTCGCGTGCTGGAGATCGTCCCGGTGAACCACCCGCCCGGTCAGCGGACCTGGGAGGCCATGGCCACCGACACCCGGCTGCAGGAGATCGTCTCCCACGTCTTCGAACTGGTGCGCGGCCGGGCCGCTCCGCCCGAGGCCGGGAAGCGGGCCGGGCGATGACGGTGACCACCGCACATCTGGACACGCGAGGCGGCGATCAACTGGCTCCGCTGCGGCGATTCCGCTTGTCGGGCCGCCCGCGCATCTGGCTCCTGCAGGCCGTCCCGTTCGCCGTCCTGCTCCCGTTGTGGCAACTGGCCGCGGCCAGGTTCGACGACGACACCATCCTGCCCGGTCCAGCCCGAGTCGGCGGGGCCGCCGCCGAACTCATCGAGCGCGGCATCCTTCCCGCCGCGGCCCAAGGCAGCTTCACGACCCTGCTCATCGGCACCGGCATCACGATCGCGGTGGTGTTGCCGCTGGCCGTCCTGCTGGCCCTGAACAGCACGGCCGCCGGGTTGATCCAGCCGATGGTCCGGTTCATCAGCAATGTCCCCGCCATCGCGCTGATCCCGCTGTTCATCGTGTGGTTCGGCTTCACCGACAGGGCCGTGTACGCGACCCTCGTCTACACCGCGGCGATCCCGCTGCTGTTCTCCGCCATGACCGGCGTACAGAAGATCCCGCAGGTGTACGTCAACGGTCTCAAGCCGCTGGGAGCCGGCACCCTGCACACGATCCGTGCCGTTTACCTGCCGGGAGCGACACCGGGAATCGTCGTGGGCATCCGGCTGGCGTTCAGCTACGGATGGCGGTCGGTCGTGGCCGGCGAACTCATCATCGGCAGCGGTGGCCTCGGCGAGATGCTCTCCCGCGCGCGCTCGACGAACCAGATCGACGAGATCATCGCCGTGATGATCGTCATCAGCATCCTCTTCCTGGTCATCGACCGGCTGTTCCTCTTCCCCTGGGAACGAGTCGTCGCCGGCCGATGGTCATCTCTGTAGGGGGTATGCCAACCATGAGTACGACTCTTGTGAACGTGTCAGCGGCCGTCCGGCGGTCGCCGTGGGCGCAGACCGCTGTGTCCCTGCTCATCATGCTGGGCCTGTGGATCCTCGCCACCACGATCCTGGGAGTGCCGGCCTTCACGTTGCCCACCCCCACAGCGGTGACCAGCGCGTGGTGGGAAGCGGCCGCTGGTGGCGGCCTCTTCTCCGACATCCTCATCAGTGCGACCCGCTTGCTGCTCGGCGGTGGCGCGGGCATCGCGACCGGCATCGTCCTCGGCGTCCTGGCCGGGCTGAGCGGCGCCGTGCGGGTATCCCTCGAACCCCTCGTCAACGCAATGTCCGGAATCGCCGGAATCGCCTGGATCCCACTGGCCTTGGCCTGGTTCGGAACCGGCCTGGCGATGTCCACCTTCGTCATTTGGAACGGCGTGTTCTTCGTGGTCTTCGCCAATGCCGCGCTCGGTGTCTCCAGAGTGCAACCGTCGCTGGCCCAGTCCGTTCGGACCATGGGCGGCGGATGGTGGGAGGTCCTGCGCACGGTCGTCCTCCCCGGCGCCCTGCCGGACATTCTGACCGGCGTCCGTGTCGGGCTGAGCTTCGCCTGGCGCGCACTGATCGCCGCCGAACTCCTCGGCGCCCCTCAAGGATTGGGCCAGTGGATCAACCGGGCCGCCCTCAACCAGCGGTCGGACCAGATCCTCGCCGGCTGCATCACGGTCGCCGTACTGGGGGTGTTCCTCGAACGCGTGACGGTGTCCCAGATCGCCAAGCACACCGTCGTCAAATGGGGAACCATCACCGACGCGAGTGGAAGGGGCGGTCGATGACCAAGCGAATGGCGCTGGCCCGCATCGCCTTCGGGATCCTGCTTCTGGCCCTGCTGTACGGAGGTCCGTACCTCTACGGACGCGCGACGGCGGACGACAAGCTCGCCGACTGCCTGGCCGGCACCCCAAGTCCGCAGAATGTCGTCGTGAAGCTGTCCTACGTACCGGGCCCCACACAACTCGAAGACCTTCAGCGGTACGGGCGGTACGGCGGCAGCCGCGGTGACCTGCAGAGCGTCGTGCTGCTCGACGTGCCGGCGCAGAACGTGACGCTGCTGTCTCAGTTGTACTGGATCGACCGAGTCGAGGCGGAGCACGGATGCTGACTTCCGGCGAGAGCGCGTCCACCGCGGACGCCGCGTCGCTTCCGACGTACGCCGAACTGCTCGAGCGCCGCGACGGGCAGCCGCCGGGCTCATCGTGGGGCGTATTCGGCCCTGACGATCACCTGGGCACGTTGAACCTCCTCGGGCAGGAGCAGGCCCGCGCCGCCGCTGGACTGGTCCGGCGCGGAAAGGTCTTCAACCTGGACTACGAGGTCAACGCCTTCACACCGTCGGTCTCCCCAAACAGGCAATCGGCGAAGCACACGATGTTCTCCCGCCACGACGGCTGCGTCCGCGACGACCGGCTCGACGAGTACTACCTCCAGGTCAGCTCCCAGATCGACGGCCTCCGGCACCATCGACACCCCGTCCACGGGTTCTACGGAGGCGTGAACGACGACGCGGTCGCAGTGAGCTCACCGGCACTCGGCATCCAGCACGCCGCCGCGAAGGGAATCGTCGGTCGGGGCGTCCTCCTGGACGTCGCACGCCACCTCACCGCCATCGGCCGGCCACTCGATCTGCGCAGCGCCGAAGCCATCGACACAAAGACTCTCGACGACGTCGCGGCCGCGCAGAACGTCGAACTGCAGCCCGGCGACATCCTCCTGATCCACACCGGCTGGGCCTGGCACGCGATCGAAGAGCTGACCACCGAGGAGAAATCCGCTCTTTCGACCAGCCGCCAGTTCTGCGGCTTGCGACAGTCCTCCGAGACACTCGCCTGGATCTGGGACCACCACTTCTCGATGGTGGCGACCGACACCGTCGCAGTCGAAGTGATGCCGAGCGACCCCGACTCCCCCTTCCACGGCAACGTCGGCCGAATGATGCACCCCGACCTCATCGCCCTCCTCGGCATCCACCTCGGCGAACTCTGGCAACTCCACGACCTGGCCGAAGACTGCGCCACCGACGGCACCTACGAATTCCTCCTCACCGCCAAACCCCTCAACCTCCTCGGCGGCGTAGGCTCCCCACCCAACGCCCTGGCCATCAAGTGATGCGGGCCAACGGGACTCGAGTTCGCTCCACAGAGCCGCCCTCGAACTCCGAGCAGAACAAGTGTGTCGGCGTGGTCGCCGATGCCTGCGATACCCAGTAGTTGCCGGCAGCCTCGGCCACTCGGTGCCGTCGCCAGCTTGCCACGGGACGCGGACGCGGTTGTTGCGGGGTTGTGTTCGAGTTCGACCAGGCCGAGGTGTTCGAGGAGCGGGGGAACACACATGGCGAAGCGGCCGCGGTAACCCTTCCGGAGGCCGTACCAGCCGCCGACCGGGTTGTCTGCCGCGCGGGCCCACGCCTCGAGCGTGCCATCCTTCGCGGCTTTGCCCTCGTCCGCACTGCCCAACTCCATCCAGTCCCCGTGGGCCTTCAGCATGGTGGGCACGTCGTCGAGGCAGCGGGCCAGGTATCGCAGCTTCGTCGAGCCGACTTGACACACGATCTCGGCCGGGTCGGCTGTGTCGCGGTACATGCTGTACTCCGACGTACAGGTGGCGTCTTGAGAACCCAGGGATCATCTTCTGTTCCAGAGCCGCTCATCAGCGTCCTCCTTCGGCTGTCGCGCCCACGAAGTGCGGGAGCAGCCCGCGCAAGCCGCCGGCGTTCGCCTCGCGCCAGCGTTCTCGCCGGGCAACTCATCGCCATCCGGCCGAAGATCAACCGCCGCTCGGACCGAATCCTCGCCGGCGAGACCCCGGCCACGATCGACCGTTCACATCTACTACGTTGCCCACGAAACAGCCAAGGTCGCGCACTCACGACACTAGGCGTCATCCTCTCGCTGGCCTGACGATCACGAGCCGCGCGGCGCTCGGGAGTACTTCGTCGCGAGTCGGCAATGCGAGGGCGGCGACCAGCAGGCCGAAGTCGCGGAGTGCGACATCGTAGAAGCCTTGGACGGTCAGCAAGTTGACGATGATACCGGCGAGCCAGGCCGCGACGAGCGATGGCTGCCTTGCCGTCGGACGCTTCGGCGACCACGGTCAGATCGAGCTCGTCGTCCAAACCCACCTGGTGTCAGAGACGCCGACCACCGGTCGTAGCTGTCGTACTCTCCTGCCCCGGCCGCGGCCTCGTGGTGCAGCAGGTCGTTGAGAAGCTCATCCGGCGCCTCCTCGTCGACCACCACCGCACGCTCCCAGACCGCCGTCAGCCGGACAACAGTTCCACGACTCCCGAAACACTGGTTTTCTGTGGAGAGGCCAGCGATCGAGGTCAGTTGAGGCTCGATGGCTGCTGCGGGTCAATTTCGCCCGACGGCGCATTCGCGACTGGAATACCTGGCCCCATGACAACTCCGCTGCCTGGCAGTTCGTCTCTTGCCCACAACTTGAGCTTGTCGCCGATCGTGGTGGTGAGGTTTTCGGCTTGGCCACCAATTCGAACCATTCGCGCGCGCACGTCAGATTTCGGTCGCGAGTCGCGAATTCCGGAGACCCGACATCCGTCCGGCATGAGGTCCAGCAAGAGCAAGCCAACATCGGCTGCGAGCTTACGAGGTTCGGGATTTTCATCGTGCGTCACCGCCTCATCGAGCGTGTAGACCACCCACGTGTACGTGAAGCCTCCATCTGTCCACCACTTCTTACTGCGCGACAACAAGAGCTCGACAAGACTGTGCACCAGGTTGAGGGACGCATTTCGCGACAAGTTCTTCGGCCACTGAGCCATCACCGCGTCTGGCCAGCAAAACTCACCCGCGACCTTCTCCGACGCCAAGTTCTGCACACAGCTGTACAAGAGTAGCGCGGCCTCCTCCTTGGCGGCCGCCAAGTCGTCATCAGTCCCAGCCGTGTACTCCGTCGTAAGGACCTTGCCGATCACCCAGGTCGCGGTATTCATGTCGACCTTGCTGTCACTGAGCGCCGATATCAGCGCCCTAGTGGCGATGATCGGGTGACCAAGCTGCACCAGCGTCGCGAGCCCGCCAGCGATACTGGCATTGGACGCATAAATCCCGTCTTTCGAGATGAGACCCAGGCACGCCACAGCCGTATCCAACTTCTGGCGTTCAAGTGACTCTCGGGTCAAGTTATCTCGTCGGATATCAGCATCCTTCGTCGATGCCAGAGTCCGATCATTGTGCAATTTGGCGAACCATGCACCAAGCGTCACCGCGCTCGCCGTCACAGTCACTCCGACAAAGGCCCACAATCCTTTGAATTGGACGTCGGTGAGCCTCGATCCATTGAATTCGAACAGGCCGGATCTCACTACCACAGCGACAAGAATTGCGTAGAGCGGCACGATTGTGGCGGCGGCGACAATCACAGTCACCAGTGTGCGAACGCGGCGGTCATCCGACGCCGGCCGCTCGCCGGGGCTTCCCGGCATGCCAGCGCCTGCTGGCTGGTTGCTTAGCGGTTCACGCGCTTGTTGTTGTCGATTCATGACGCTCTTCCTTACCAACTGATGACATCTCAGAGTGCCTCTACATGTTCAGATGGTTGGGAGTGCTGAGGAGATACTTGTCGTTCGCCCGTTCCGGTTGGTTCGTTACTTCCACCACGGCAAGGTCCGGAGCCCGGTTACCGGCCACACAGATCATGAAGCATGACGGAGGTGCGAGGTCTGATTCGCTCGCAGCTCGACCTGACAACGCGGACTGCCGGAGTCCGCGCTAACGGCCGGATCCTCGCCCGGTTCATCCCGAAGGCCGAACTCCACATCTACCCCGGCGGGCACGTCGAGCTGATCACCGAGGCGCACACCCTCGTCCCCGTCATCCCGCTTCCTGTCCGAGGAGGAATCATGACCACCGACCCGATCGACTTCTACGGCCTCGAACTCCTGCTCCACCACCGCGACCGCGAACTGCTGCACGCCGTCCGCGAGTTCGGCGACAAACAGGTGACGCCGATCATCAACGACTACTGGACTCGCGCCGCGTTCCCGTTCGAGCTCATCCCGGCGATTCGCGACCTGGGGATCGTCGGTACGCCGTACACCGGCTACGGCTGCCAGGACCGAAGCTTCCTGCTCGACGGCCTGATCGCGATGGAACTCAGTACCGCCGACCCGTCGATCGCCACGTTCTTCGGCGTACACAGCGGGCTCTTGATTGGATCGATCCACCTGTGCGGCTCCGAGGATCAGAAGGAACACTGGCTGCCCGGCCCCAGTGTGTGACTACCACATCGAGTCAGCGTTCAGGCACTTAATGCAAGGCGTGTGGTCGAGGTGCGTGTCCGGCCCCGGACACACAACTCAGCCAAAGGTCGGCCGATGGGTCGACCTCCACATCGACACTCCGCTCGGTGTGGCGATACGTCATCGACAGTCGAAGCGGGACGTACATCTCAGCGAGTACCTCGGGTCGGGCGGCTGTGGAGGGTTCGTGCCATGTCTCCAAGGCCATCGAGCATCGCTTCGAGGTCGCTTCGCGACAATGATCAGCGGGGCAAACCACCTCAGGCCGGTCGAGGTTGAGTGCCCTCGGGCAGTCCCTCGACGACCCAGGTCAGGTCCTCTCCGTAGGTTCCGGGACTGCCGAACCCGCTGACCCGTCGAAGCGGGAGACCGGCCTCGATGTCGGCTTGACGCAGGCTGAAGTCCCTCAACATCTCCACCGCCAGGATCCGTTGATGAGGATCCAGCGCGTCCACCCGAGCCCACTGATGCATATCGGTGACGAGCAGACCGTATGCCGACGCCATCCTCTCGAGCTGCTCGAGCTTGACAGGATCCGTAGAAAAGAACGTCGCAACCGTCCCCAGCACGGCAGACGCCAACGCGACGACACCACTGACCACCGGACTGACCAGCTGAGACAAGGCTCCTGCACCAGCCACCGTCGCAACGACAGAGGCAGACAATGTCAACACCCTGGCGGTGGTCGCGACGTGCAGGACGGTGGTCGCTCGCCAGGATCGTTGCCTCAGGCGCGTTTGAGGTACTTCGAACCCTGCAGCAGCCAGGACCAGGTAGTCCATCGTCGCCTCTGGTCCACCGGCGACGATGGCCGGCAGGTGCAACGTCGCACCCTCGACCGGTGCCGGTTGCGCCGTCATGCCCGCGACGTGGATGGTGCCGGTCAGCTGCACCGTGTGGACCGGGTCGTCGAGACAGCTGTCCAGGTTGGGGATCGACTTCGAGCCGTCGCGTGATCCCGCCCTGCCGAGCAATCGGCGGGCCTCGGGCGCTAACGGTACGGCGGGCGGGCCGCGCGCCGTACCGCCGCCGGGTTGTAGTCGTCCTACTGGGTGAACTTTTCGTGCGCGGCCATCGCCGCGCCGACGATGCCGGCGTTGTTGAGGAGCTGAGCCGGCTTTATCGGGGTGGAGATCTCGAGCAGCGGCACCCACTTGTCGGCGTGCTTGCTGACCCCGCCGCCGACCACGAACAGGTCGGGGGTGAACAGGTTCTCCACGTGCCGAAGGTACCGCTGCACCCGCTTGGCCCACTGCTTGTACGACAGGCCCTCGTTGTCCTTCGCCGCCGAGGATGCCTTCGTCTCCGCGTCGTACCCGTCCAGCTCAAGGTGACCGAGCTCGGTGTTGGGCACAAGCTGGCCATCGAGCAGCAGCGCACTGCCGATGCCGGTGCCGAAGGTGAGCAGGATGACCACGCCGTCGACGCCTTTGGCCGCGCCGAATCGGGCCTCGGCGATACCGGCCGCGTCGGCATCGTTGAGCACCGTCACGTCGCAGTGGGTGATGTCGGTGAGGACCCTGTCGACATCGGTCCCGATCCAGCTCTTGTCGACGTTCGCGGCGCTCCTCGCCACCCCGTTCTTGATGACGGCCGGGAACGTCACACCTATGTCACCGGTCCACCCGGCCTCCTTGACCAGCCGGCCGACGACCGCGGCGACGGCCTCTGGGGTGGAAGGGCTGGGCGTCAGGTACTTCACCCGCTCCGTAGCCAGGTCGCCCTTCTCCACGTCGACGATGGCGCCCTTGATCCCGCTGCCGCCGATGTCGACCCCGAAAGCAGTCGACGTACTCATCCTCGGCATCTGATCTCTCCCCTCGCCCGCAGTTGCCGCACCGTGTCAGCGTCCTCGCCGGCGTCGAGCAGAGCGGCACAACCGGCCACCGACGCGTATCGACCACACATGATGGCCAGCCTGCCACGCGCCTCAAACGCCGTCAGCGACGGGCTGGCGGAATCACTCTCGTCCGGTGCCCCGCGCTCTGGTACGACAAGCAGCGACTCGCTGGTCATCCGTGTGCGGCCTGCAGCCCGAGTGTTCCTAAACGACCGTTTACGGCGCAGCGCAGCACCCGCTGCGGGACCACCCGGCGAGCCCGTGGGCACGTCGACGCCAATTTCCTTGAGCCCGGAGCTGTGATCGTGTTGGCTGGCGGCACCGAGCTGTCAGTACCGCTGGTGTCCGCTTGGCTGGAGTAGGGAGTTGAACGTGCAGGACGTTGACGTCGACCCCGGTGCCCATAATCGGGCAGCCTGGGACAAGTTGGTTCAGGTGGGTAATGAGTGGTCGAGGCCGGTGAGTGCTGAGGAGGTCGAGGCCGCCCGCAGGGGCGACTGGTCGATCGTTCTCATCGGGCGTGAGCCTGTCGACCGCTCCTGGCTGCCGACGGACCTGACCGGCAAGGACGTGTTGTGCCTGGCCTCCGGGGGTGGCCAGCAGGGTCCGATCCTCGCCGCCGCAGGGGCGCGGGTCACCGTGTTCGACAACTCGCCCGGCCAGCTCGGCCAGGACCAGATGGTGGCGGCGCGCGACGGACTCGAGCTTCGCACCGTCCTGGGTGACATGCGCGACCTCAGCGCCTTCGACGACGCCGCATTCGACGTTGTGTTCAACCCGGTCTCGAACTTGTTCGCACCCGACTTGGCACCGGTATGGCGTGAGTGCTTCCGCGTACTGCGACCCGGCGGAACTCTGCTCGTGGGCTTCCTCAACCCTGATGTGTACCTGTTCGACCACGAGGCCCTCGACGAGCGCGGCGAGCTGGTCGTCGTGCACAAGCTGCCCTACAGCGATGTCACGCAGTACTCCGCCGAGGAACGCGCAACCAAGTTCGGCGCGGATTCCCCCCTCGAATACAGTCACACCCTCACCGACCAGATCGGCGGGCAACTCGCCGCGGGGTTCGTCCTCACCGGCTTCGCGGAAGCACCGCACCATTCCAATGCATCCGCCCAATACATGTCGCACTATTTTGCGACGCTGGCGGTCAAGCCAGGCTGATCGCGGCACCCGCCGAGACGGCCTTGCCATCAACCTCCGATCGCGTGCAGGCGCAGCGTAGGCGAGCAGGGCGAGGAGTTCGGCGGTCGCCGAATTCTGTAGGCGTTCCGCGTGTTCGGATCGCCGACGGGTGGTCGCGGACGGGCGGCGACCTGGTCGCGGACCTCGCTGCGGGGCTGGCGGTCGTTCGAGGTCGAGTTTGCAGCAGCAGACCGTCGGGATCGTCGAGCGGTTCTGGGCGGCCGAAGCCGTAGCCGACTCGGGTCGCCGGGGTTCGCCGGTTGCATCGAGTTCGTTGCGTGGGTAGGTCGTGACTGCGTCGGTCTGGAGGAGGGGAAGAACCTCAGGACGTGACCGTCGGGGTCTTGGACTCGGAACTCACCAGCAGTGGATTCGGGGAGTTTCATCGGCTTCGCGCCCGACGCCGGCAGTCGACGAGTGTGTTCTCTGGGAGTCTGCGTTGTCATCCGGACGGGGAGCCCGTGGGAGATACGTCATCTGACGCAAGCCGGGTGGGGGCGGCGCGGCCTACGTTCGGGGGGATAGCGGAACGAGGCCCGCGGGTGCGGGTGGAGGAGGTGCAGGATGACTGCAGGGGTTAAGAATGTCGTGCTGGTGCACGGTGGTTTTGTGGACGGGTCGGGGTGGCAGGGGGTGTACGACCAGCTGACCCAGGACGGTTACCGGGTGGCCGTCGTACAGAATCCGACCATCTCACTGGCCGGTGACGTGGCCGCGACCGAGGCGGTGCTCGACGAGCTGGAGGAACCGGCGATCCTGGTCGGGCACTCGTACGGCGGAGTGGTGGTGACCGAAGCCGGCAACCACCCGAATGTCGCGGCGGTCGTCTACATCGCGGCGTTCGCGCCGGACAAGGGTGAGTCGGTCAACACGCTGATCGCCGACCCGCCACCGGGTGCGCCGGTTCCGCCGATCCTGCCGCCGAAGAACGGGTTCCTGTTCCTCGATCGGGAGCAGTTCGCGGCGTCGTTCGCGGGTGACCTGCCGCCGCAGCAGGCGGCGTTCATGGCCGATTCCCAGACCCCATGGGGAGTCGACGCACTCGGCGGAACGGTGTCGGAGCCGGCGTGGCGGGTGAAGCCGTCGTGGTACCTGGTCGCGACCGACGACCGGATGATCCCGCCGCCGGCGCAGCGGGCGATGTCCGAGCGTGCCGGGTCGACCGTCACCGAGGTCGCCGGCAGCCACTCGGTCTACGTTTCGCAGCCGGCCGCGGTCGCCGCCGTCATCGTCCAGGCCGCCGAAGGGGTGTCCGGATAGCAGGTACGTGCGGCGGTCGTGGGAGCTTATGCTCGTTCCCGGGGCCGCCGCCGTACCGCTTGTGAGGGGGTTGGGTGGAGGCGTGGGGTGGACTTGTCGGCCGAGCGGTTGAGCTCGAACAGCTGAGCAGATTCGTCGCTGGCGTTGGCGAGCACGGCGGCGCGCTGTTGCTGTCAGGTGATGCCGGCGTGGGCAAGAGCGCCCTTGTCGAGGCGGCGGTTGGTCAGGCTCTGGCGGACGACGTACGGATCTTGCGTGCAGCAGGGGTCCAGTTCGAAGCCGACATCACCTACGCGTCTCTGCACCAGCTCCTGCAAACGTGTCTGGACGAGTTCGACAGTCTGAGCCCGCGCAATGCCGGCACGTTGAAGGTTGCGCTAGGACTCGCAGACGGCCCACCGCCGGCCCCACTCATGGTTGCTGGAGCCGTGCTTGCACTCCTGCAGCGGTTGGCCAAGGAACGGCCGGTGTTGATGGTCGTCGACGACGTACCGTGGCTCGACCGGGCCAGCGGTCTCGTGCTCGGCATGGTGGCGCGTCGACTCGTAGGCACACGCTCAGCACTTCTCGGTGCCGCGCGCACGGGTGAGTCGAGCTTCTTCGACCACAGTGACCTCGCGATCGAGCACATTCAGCCGCTTCCCGACGAGGCGGCCGCCGAGCTCCTCTCGACCCGCTACCCCGCTCTGGCCCCACGGGTACGTCGGCGGTTGCTCGCCGACGCCCAAGGCAACCCGCTTGCGCTGCTGGAGTTGCCGGTCGCACTGGGCGACCATCTCGATGGCGTCGCAGGTTCGGTGCCGGCGGTGCTGCCACTCGGCCGACGGCTTCAGTCCGCCTTCACCTCCCGGATCAAGGGACTGCCCGACTCGACGTACGGCGTTCTGTTGCTGGCCGCACTCGAAGGTACCGGCGACCTTCGGCTGATCCGGCGGATCGCCGCCAGCCGAAACAGGGACGCGCTCGCTCCGGCCGAGCGAGCAAACGTGATCCGAGTCGACAACAGCACCGAACGTCTGGTCTTCCGGCACCCGCTGATGCGGTCGGCAATCGTCGACCTCTCCACGAGCAGCCAGCGCCGCGAGGCGCACGCCGTACTGGCGCAGCATCTCGCAGACCAGCCTGAACGACGTGTCTGGCACCTCGCCGAAGCCACGACGGAACCCGACGAGGAGGTTGCGGCGCTCCTGCAAGGTGTCGCACACGCCAACCTGCGGCGCGGCGACTCTGTCGGCGCCGTCACGCAACTGCTCCGTGCTGCCGAATTGAGCCCGACAGGAAGCGCCCGCAGCGGGCGCCTCGCCGAGGCCGCATACCTCGGCTCGATCGTCACCGGCGATCTTCGCGACGCACCGCGGCTCCTGGACGCGGCTCGGCAGTCCCACGAAGGAGCCGGCGGACCACTGTCCCTCGCGGTCGCCGGCGCCTACCAACTGCTGCATAGTGACGGCGACATCGACACGGCACACCGGCTCCTGGTCGACGCAGTCAACGATCTCGACGACCCCGGCGATGCACACAACAAGGTCCTGATCGAGGCCCTCTACACCTTGCTGATGATCTGCTTCTTCGGCGGACGGCCAGCGCTGTGGCCGCCGTACGATGCCGCGATCGCCCGGCTCAAGCCGCGTGTCCCCGAGCTACTCGGAATCCTCAGCAGAACCTTCAGCGATCCCGCACGGGCATCCCAGCAGGCACTGGCACAGCTCGATGCATCGATCGCCGGACTGACCGATCAGGTCAGTCCGGCTCGCATCATCCGGACCGGAATCGCCGCGGCGTACCTGGACCGCCTCGCCGACTGCCGCGACGCGCTCTACCGCGCCGTGCAACACGGCCGCGAAGGCGGCGCGATCACTTCGGCGATCGAAGCGCTCTTCCTCCTTGGCCAGGACTCGTTCCACACCGGCCAGTGGGACCAAGCGCAGCACCTTGTCCACGAAGGACTCCAGCTGTGCGACAAGCACGGCTACAAGCTGCTCAGCTGGCCGGGTCTACTCATCACCGGCCTGCTCGCCGCAGCCCGCGGCGACACCGCCACACCAGCGACGATCGCCCAGCAGATGAACGCCTGGGCCGGGCCACGGCGGGCACGCACAATGCAGCTGTACGCCGCCCACATCCAGACGCTGGCCGCCCTTGGCCGGAGCGACTTCGAGGCCGCGTTCACCCAGGCCTCGCTGATCAGTCCGGCCGGCACCATCGCGCCGTACTGCCCGCACGCGCTCTGGGTCTTCCTCGACCTCGTCGAGGCGGCCATGCTCACCGGACGCCACGCCGAGGCTGTCGCCCACGTCAAGGCTGCCCAGGCGATCAGCCTCGAGACGCTGTCGGACCGCCTCCGTCTGGTCGTCCTCACGACCGCAGCCATCACCGAGACCGATGTCGACGACGACCGTCTGGAAGAGGCGATCGCCTCCCCCACCAACGACCGCTGGCCGTTCGACCTCGCCCGAATCCAATTGACCTATGGCGCATATCTCCGCCGCACCAAGAACACCAGCCGAGCCCGCCATCACCTCACTGCCGCCTCGGCAACCTTCCAGCGCCTGAACGCACGCCCCTGGACCACCCGCACCGAGAACGAGCTCCGCGCCACCGGCATCCCGCACGACTCCCCCGGCGACGCCAAGCTGACCACCCAACAACGCCAGATCGCGGAGCTCGCGGCAGCCGGCCTCACCAACAAGCAGATCGCGGAGCGCCTGGTCCTCTCCCCGCGCACCGTCTCCACGCACCTCTACCAGATCTTCCCCAAACTCGGCATCACCACCCGAGCCGCCCTCCGCGACGCCCTCGACCGCCTCCCCCACCCGCACGAATAGATGCTCCGCCGACCCCGTGCATGGCCGACCCAGCACGGTGACCGCCGGTAGCGCCGGGAGCACTCGACGGTATCCCGTGGCTGCTGCCGATCACGGGGCCTGGCCGACCACGGTCGAGCCCACGGGTCGGCCGTGGCGCGACCACGCGCCGCGCGGCGGAACGTGAAGGCAAGAAAGTTTTGCCCGAGCGGACAGAGGCGGAAGCGTGAACGTGGGAGTGGCGCAGGAACAACGGAACCATGGCATCGGAGACCTCGACGAGGCATTGGCGATCTTCGCCGACGTGCGACCCCGGCTGATGGCGATCGCGTGCCGGATCCTCGGCAGCAGCGCCGAGGCCGAGGACGTCGTCCAGGAGACCTGGCTGCGCTGGCAGAAGACGGACCGCACGGTCGTCGAGAACCCACCGGCACTCCTGGCCACGATGACCACGCGACTCGCCATCAACGTGCGTCAGTCCGCCTGGAAGCGTCGCGAAACCCTACTGGACGCCGTACCGGAGGCCGCCAACACGAGCGACGATCCGGCGACCGGGTCCGAGCGCCGGGAGGCGGTGGAGCAGGCGGTGAAGCTGATCATGACGAGGCTGACGCCGAGCGAGCGAGCGGCGTACGTACTGCGGGAGGCGTTCGGCTATCCGTACCGGCAGATCTCGGAGTGTCTGCAGGTTGGAGTGGCCAACGCCCGGCAGCTGGTCAGCCGGGCCCGCGTCCATCTGGTCGCCGGCAGCCGGACGGTGGCGAACCCGGCTCCCCACGAACCCTTCCTGCACGCGTTCATCGCCGCGGCCCGGGCCGGCGAGCTCGCCGGCCTGGAAGAGCTGCTGGCCGGCGACGTCGCCGCCTGACCGCACGCTCGGTACGACGCGCTCGGTACGGCGTTCGGCCTGACGACCGGGCCACCGCCGGATCGTTTCCGGGTCGGCGTCGCGATGCTGAACCTGCTGACCGACGTTCCGGTGCGGATCCTCCGCAGTCGCGGTCACGTGACACAACTCGCTCGCGCAGCCGTCCTCGTCCTCCACGTGGGTGACGACGGGACCAGTGGGACCGGGCACGTGGCGGACCCGTGGTTGTCCCTGGTGTGAGTGGGCGGCCGCCGCGGGACGGTGGTGGCATCACAGAGGAGGCATTCAATGAAGCTGTTTCGTGGACCTCGCGGAGCGCCATCGCAGGCAGTTGTCAGCCGGAACTCGTCGGAGCAGGGACCCGACAACGGGCCGGTGATCGTTCTGGTCGACGAGCGTGGCACCGGTGTCGAGGCGCTGGAGTGGGCCGCGGCCGAGGCGGACGCACGGAGATCGGAACTGCGCATCGTGTACGCGTTGCGGTGGCCGCGACTGCTTGACCCGCTGGGTGACACGACGATCGATCTGGGAGCTCGCGAAGCCGCCGAGATGCACGTAGACGCAGCCGTACGGCGCGCCCGCCGAATCGCGCCCGCGTTGCGGATCACCACCCGGATCTTCCCTGGGAGGCAGGTCACAGCGCTGCTGAACGAAGCGCGTCGTAGCGAGCGGTCCCTCGTCGTACTCAACCATGCCCGCAGGTCCGGTCGGCTCGAACGGGCACTGGCCCGACGGCTGGTTCGTCGTACGTCGGCATCACTCGCGTTGATCGGGTTGTCCTCGCCGGGCGCCGTCGGGCCGTCGACCGGCCGGGTGGTCGTGGGCGTGAACGTCTCCGGTGGCCCACCTGCCGCCCTGGGATTCGCCTTTCGCGCAGCCCGGCGACGTGGGACGGGGCTGACGATCGTGCATGCGACGACCTCGAGCCGACTCGACGCGATCGACGATGCGGTGCGCATCTGGAGGATGGCCTACCCGGACGTCGACGTCCGATGGGACCTAACCCGCGGACCGGTCGACGGCGCCATCCTCGCGGCCTCAGCGGCCGCCGCTCTGACCGTGCTGGGCCCCGACCGCCACCGGTCCCTCGGCGACGCCACGTCATACAACGTCCTACACCTCGCCCGCGGCCCAGCCGTCATGGTCGGCTCCGGCTCCGCCTGACAGCAGAGGTGAACCCGGATGCCTTCGGCCTACCGCCGCCGGCTGGTCAGCTTAGGACTGCCAGGCGGCGGCGGACGGCGGTCAGGCTGTCGGCGGCCCGCTGCAAGTGCTCATAGGCGGCGACGAGGTCGGCGTCCGCTGCTTCGACGAACTGTTGCGGGGTGAGTTCGAGAGGATTGTCGGGCTCTCCACCAGGGCCCCATTTCGCCCTGCCGCCGTAGCGGTTCAGGTCGAACGACCGCATCATCTGCGCCAGGGCGGACATGAGTGTGCGGACCTCATGGACGTCGGACACCACCACCTGCATGTCGAGGTGGTCGTCCGGGCGGCGCCGCTCCAGTTCGACGGCCCGCAGCAGTCCGGAGTACGCGTTCTGCAGCGCGGCCGTGACTTCGTTGCTCCCGACATCCATGGGGACTCCCTCCTGCGTCGAGGCCTGACTACCGCAGCAGAGACACGCAGGGCAAGAACTAAGTCATTGAAAACGCAACTTCGTTATCAGACGGTTCCGCCCTATGCCAGATCCTCGAGCTCGCGCGGATATCGAACATCGGGCTCCAGCGTTTGCCTGACCGCTGCCTTGCGAGTAACCCTCGCAGCATGGACAGGTCCGAGGAAGAACGCGCCATTTCCGAGATCGTGGAACGCCTGGCCCAACGGTTCCCCCAGGTCCCGCCCGCCGACATCGCCAACACCGTGTCGGCTGCACGGCCCGAGTTCGACGACGCGCCCATCCGCGACTTCGTGCCACTCTTCGTGGAACGCAGCGCGAAGCACAAGCTGAACGACCGCCTGACACCGACCGGCTAGAACGCGCGTACGGCTGGGGGTAGGCCCGGGAAGTCAGCCGACTCACTCACCTCGGCCCACCTCTGGACGTCGTCGAGCGCGCGCTGGTAGACGCGGGTGAGATTGCGGACGGCTTCGGCGCCGAGCGGCAACCGTAGCGGCCCGTCCGCGGTGCCGAGCATGTCGCGGATCACGCCGGCGGCACGTGCGGGGTCGCCTTCCTGGATGCCGTCCGCCTCGGCCATGTTGTCGCGGACGGCACCGATTACGTCGTCGTACGTCGCGTTCTGACCCGCCTTGTTGATCACCCCGGACGCGTTGAACTCGGTGCGGAAACGACTGGGTTCCACGATCAGCACTCGGATGCCGAACGGCGCGACCTCGCCCGCGAGAGCCTCAGACCAACCTTCGAGCGCGAACTTGCCGGCCGAGTAGCTGCCGACCGCAGGGAACGACATCCGTCCTCCCTGACTGCTCATCTGCACAATCGCACCCGATCGGCGCTCGCGCATCTGCGGAAGGACCGCTCGCACGTAGGCCGCGGGGCCAAGCACGTGCTGCTCGAGCATGTCCTGGAGTTCGCGGTCCGTCACCTCCTCGGCGGCTCCGACCTGACCGGCGCCGGCGTTGTTGACCAGCACGTCGACTCGCCCGAACACGTCCAGGGCGCGCTCCACCACCGCCGCGGCCCCTGACCTGTCCCGTACGTCGTGCTCGACCACCAGCAGTCGATCCCCATATTGATCCTTGAGCGCATCGAACCGGCCGGCTCGTCGCGCCGTCCCGACCACCTGCTCGCCTGCCCGCAGTGCCGCTTCGGCCAGCGCCAGTCCGAGGCCTGCGCTCGCGCCCGTGATGATCCATGTCTTGGTTTGCGTCATGGACCTGACGCTAAGGATTCGAGCGCGCTCAAAGGCAAACGCGAAGGAAGGACCGGTCAAGTCGGCGTCGCTGCGGAACGGCCGGTACGTCGAGACCAGGCACCAGGAACGACGACTGGGCCGGCCCGCTTGATCCACCGCGCGACAACCTCGGTCTGGACCCGGTGCACACCCGGGAGGGCACCGATGCGTTCGGTGAGGTACCGATGCAGGTCGTCGGCGTCAGCGAGTTCGAGGAACGCGAGGATGCTCGTCGTACCCGTGGTAGTCGACGCGAACGCGACCTCGGAGTGAGAGCCGAGGATGCCAGCGACATCGCCGAGCGACGCTGGTCGCACCTCCATCCAACAGATCACGTCGACCTGTCGTCCGTAGAGCTTGGGGTCGACCTCGATCTCGAACATCAGCATCCCGCTACCGGTGAACTCGGTGATGCGGCGGCGAACTGTCGATTCGGGCATGCCCGACTCACGGGCCAGGCTGGTGACACTCAAGCGGCCATCGGCGGTGAGGAGCCTCAGGAGACGCGCGTCGGCGGCTCCCGGTACACCGACGTGTGACGGGGAGGTGTGGCGATCCGGGGTGAGGGCCTCGCGTTCGTCCACGGTCAACGCTTCGAGCCGGCCGGGCCATCCCCCGATGCCTGCGATCGGCGCAAGCAGCCGTTGGGCGGTCACGGTCGCGATGCCGGTACTGCGGCGAAACTGCTCGACCGCGCCAGCGCCGTCACCGGTCGACGTCAGCGTCCGGAGGATGCAACTCAGACCGCCATCGCCCGCCAGCGAGGCGATCCAGGAGGTGTCGTCGCGATCCGCGAGCGCCCGAGCGACCCCGTCGATCGACGTACTGGGCGCCGTCATCCGGAGGAACCACTCCTCCTGATCGCGCGGGTCGCGGCGGCTGATGCCGACCACTCGCAACGCCAGGCGAGAACGCAGCCGGTGGTAGCGACGCGAGACCGCACGCTCGGACATCCCGAGCACCGCCGCGATCCGCGCGAACGATGCCCTCCCGTCGAGCTGCAGCGCGTGCAACACACGCCGGTCGTCTTCGTCGAGGCTGACTGATTCCCCCATATCCACCGACTCTAGCGACAGCATCCACCAAGTAGTCCGTCGGTGAGCGACAACCTTCGACGTACGCGGCAGGTTGAGTGCGCGACCCGGCCACCCGGGTCCCCGGCTGGTCCGGACGATCCCACCTGATCAGGAGATGCTCATGCTCACGGTTCTGCCCATCCGCTACGTCGCCGACGTGGAGACCTCCCGCCGGTTCTACGAGGGCCTCGGCCTGAGGTACCGCGCCGACGTGAGCGTCCCGGTCTGGGCGCACCTCGATGTCGCCGCCGGCGCCGTCGGCATCCACGACGCGGCCGTGTCGAAGGGCAAGCCGATCGGCACGGTCGAACTCGGCTTCGCCACCGACGAGAAACTCGAAGACGTCGCCGCCCGGCTCACCGACCGCGGCTACGAGCACATCCTCGTCGACGAGGACTTCGGCCGCAGTATCCGCGTCACCGACCCTGACGGCGTCACCATCCAGATCCAGGAGATCGACCCGGAGACCCTGCGCCGCTCCCAGTCGCAACTGTGAGCCCGCCCGCTACCTCGGACGACGCCTTTCAGCCTGCCCTGGTGTGTCAAAGCCCGCGACGGGTACCGGAACACCGTCACCGACCGGTGATCGCTCGCACGGTGTCATCGGCCGGTGGCCGCACTCGGCCCTGCGACGCGCTCAACGCCGACCCGACGCCGCTGGACCGCGGGTACGGCGCCGCGGGCGTGGCGATCAACTCCGAGTGGACCGAGGGCGTGCGCGTCACTCCGTTGCCCCAGATCAAGTCATCGTTCCCGGTTGCGAACCACCACAAGGCCGTCGCCCTGACGCCCGAGCAGTGGAAGTACACGTTCGCAATTCTGGAACAGCGTGCTGGCGAGCTTCCAGCCCGGCCCGCAGGACGTCCACATCGACTACCACAACGACGACCGGCCGCCGCTGCTGTTCGTCTGCGGCGCCGAGGACCACCCTCATGCCGCCGAGCATCCAGCGGTCCAACGCCAAGCACTACAAGTCGGCGAAGACCATCACCGAGATCAAGGAGTACGACGGCATGCCGCACCTGTCGCCCGCGCAGAAGGGATGGGAGGACGTCGCCGACGACGCTCTGGCCTGGGCCGTGGAACACGCCCGCTGGTCGGCCCCAACCAGCTCCAGACAGCAGGCGACCCTCGACAACCAGCGTTGCGCACGTTCAGTGACAGTGCAACTCCGGAGTGTGCTCTAGCCTTGGCCGAATGACGAGTGTTGTGACCTTCGTCCGTGAGGGCGGGAACCACGTGTGCGGTTGGCTGCGCCGAGGCGTTACGCCAGACGGGACTGCGGGTGCTACTCGCTGAGACGACACCGGACCAGAACGCGGTGAGCTGGCAACGTATCTCTGGCTGGGACGTCCCTGTTCTGGCTCGTGGAGGTGTGCATGCCGACCCTGGTCAGTGGGATGCCATTGCGCGCGACGAGTACTACGCGATCGTCGTGGACACCGCCCGGACGGCCGGCTTCCCAGAGCGGTCCGCGCCAATCCTCAGGGCGTCGACAGACGTGGTCGTCACGCTCGTGCCCGTCGCTGGTTGAACTCGGAACAGTCAGACCGCTCCTCTCGAAGTACGCGCCGCGCGACCATCGATCCTTGGTTCTGCTGAACCAGGTCGGGGCCGGCTCCCAGGTGCTGCGGGAGGCGATCGCCGGGGCCGGTTGGGCGGTCGCACCGGCCGAGATCCCGCTCTCCGAGGCCCACGCAAGGTCCTTCGGCGAGCACCCTCGGCTCCTCGCCACCGCCTTCTCCACCTTCGCCGCCGACCTAAGCACCACCTGGCCAGAACCCATTCCCGCTGGCGCCCGATAGCGCAACAGCATGGCGGATCAGCAGCTCAGTCGAGCGAGGCGCCGCTGGTCAGCCCGAGAACCAAGCCGCCGACGATCAGGACGCTCGCCACGACGGCACGTTGGCGGAGGGCCGCGACGATCCCCACGACCGCCAGCGCGAGCGCGATCAAAACCAACACCGTTGCGAGCTGCATCGATTCACAGTAGGCCGCTGGCATTCGCAGTTGCGGGCTTCTCACAGCTCTCTAACGCCAGTGCAGAACGACGTGCTCGCTGCCTATCATCACGGCCCCACGACCGGAACTCGCGGACGCGCAATGCGTACGGCGGCCGCGTCAGGTTCTCGCCTCACGTGGGACGGCGGCCGCCGCGTAGGCATCCGCCTCGTCGAGGGTCTCGTGCAGGAGTAGCTGCGCGGCGATCCCGTCCAATCGATCACGGTTGTCGCATAGGAGCCGCCCGGCTTCCTGGTAGCACTTGTCGATCAGGCGGCGGACCTCCACGTCGACGGTGTTCAGAAGAGCGTCTGAGGCGACGGCCCGGGGATCCCCGTCCGACGGCAGCACCGAGACCGGACCCACCGCCGCGGACATGCCCGAGCGGCCGACCATTGCGCGGGCGATCCGGGTCGCGGTCTCCAGATCGCTCGGCGCCGGTTTCGCGCGTCGCGCCTTCGGCGACAGTGCCGGTGGTGACCACACGCGACAACGCAGCCAGATCAACATCCGCAGCCAGCGGCTTCCCGCGCGTGCACCCGCAGGATCGCCTCGCGGCCCTAGTGGTCGGGAGCGTGCACGGTGATCGTCCGGTCGAACCGCGGTCGGGCCGCTCCACGGTTGGTGGGACTGGTACGCGGCGTACGTGGTGAATCGGCAGACTGGCAGCAGTCCCGACGAGGCTGCCGAGCGCTACGTGGCCGACGTCAAGCACGTCGTCGTACCGGCCACCTGACCCTCTTGGGCCGGAGACCCGTCACCCGCGGGCCCGCTGAAGGCTGCGCGAACGCGGGTCTGCGCGGTGCGTCGTGCTCAGTCCGATTTGGTTGATGGGGCGGCTGCGGCAGGGGCCTCGGACTTCCAGCTGGCCAAGATCTTCAGGGCGTCGGCTGATGGCGAGCCCTTCTTCGCGGTGTAGAGGAACAGCTGTTGGTCGGGTTGCCCGGGAATGGGGAACGTCTCGTACTCGATCTCCAGCCGCCCTACCAACGGATGCATCAGTGGCTTGCTTCCGAACGAGCACTCATAGACCGTGTGCTGCGGCCACCACTTGCGGAACTCGTCGCTCTTGACGGTCAGCTCGCCGATCAGCTCGTTGAGCTTGCTGTCGTTCGGGTGGCTGCTGGAGTCGCGCCGCAGGATCGAACTCATGTCGGCCGCGACCTCGTCCCATTCGAGATAGAAGGCGCGTGCCTCGGGCGCCAGGAACGCCCAGCGCGCCAGGCTGCGCGCCAGACCTGCCTCCTTCGTGAAGTCGTGCAGGAGGGCTTTGGCCAGCTCGTTCATCGCCAAGACCTCCATGCCGACGCCCAAGACGAACGCGGCGGTGTTGTCCATCTGCTCCATCATCTGCCGCAGGATCGGGCGCACCTTGGTACTCCGCTTCTCCTGCACGGTGCGCCCGGTCGGCGGCGAGAACAAGGAGAACAGGTAGCTGCGCTCCGTCGGGCTCAGCCGCAGGGCATCGCACAACGCACTCACGACGGCATCCGAGGCGTGCTTGATGCGGCCCTGCTCCATCCGGGTGTAGTAGTCGACACTCACGCCGGCAAGCTGGGCAACCTCGTCGCGGCGCAGACCGGGGACGCGCCGCGCACTGAGGCCCGCCCCGCTGAGGCCTACGTCGCCGGGACGGAGCCGGGCCCGTGCGGCGCGGAGGAAGTCGGCCAGAGTCGACGCGGTGTCCATGCCTCGAGTGTCCTCCGCTTCTCGCGGCGCTGGGTAGGTCAACTTTTCCTAGGCAGAGCGTGGCCTGTTCCGGGCCCCAATTCGTGTTGTCACGGCGGTTGACTCTGGTGTGCCGACCGGAACAGCCGAACGGCAGATCCCCAACCAGCCCCGCTGCAAGGAGCAACCCATGTACCACATCGCCGTCTACTTCGACGTACAGCCGGAGCACCGCCAGGACTTCATCGACGCCGCCATCAAGGACGGTATCGATTCCGGTGCCAACGAGCCCGGGACGCTGCGCTTCGAGCTGATCCAGGACGAGACCGACCCCAACCGGTTCTACCTCAACGAGGGCTACGAGAGCCTCGATGCCTTCGAGGTGCACGCCGGCGGCCCGTACTTCAAGGAGTTCTTCGACGCGATCACGCCGTACGTCGAGGGCCCGACCTGGCTGATCAAGGGCAACCGCGTCGAGGCCTGAGCCGCCACCGAACCTCCACCGGGCCTCGACAACGCAAGGAGCACGACGCATGGCCAACACGCTGGTCCTCGTGGCCGAGTTCCAGGCCAAGCCTGGCCAGGAGGACGTACTGCGCGACGCGCTCGTCGCGATGATCGTCCCCTCGGAAGCAGAGGCCGGTTGCCTGGGCTACCGGCCGCTGGCCGATCCGGTCAAGCCGGGCTCGATGATCTGCCTCGAGGAATGGCGCGACGAGGCGGCGCTGGAGTTCCACTTCCAGACACCGCATTTCAAGTACGTCGCACAGGTCTCGACGAGATCCTCGCGGCGCCGTTCACCCTCCGCCGCCTGACGCAGGCGCCCGAGCCGGTCTGACCTGCCCGAACAGCGGGAAGGGGCCCGACGGCGGTCCCTTCCCCCGACAACACTCAACCGCCACCTGACAGGAACACCCATGTCCCAGAACACACTCGGCATTTTGCGTGCCGACCACATCGCCGTCCGAGTCCCGGACTACGACGGCACCGTCAAGTTCTACACAGAGGTGCTCGGCTTCACGGTCAAGCAGGAGTGGACGCTGCCCGATGCGCTGCCGGGCGCCAACTTCGCCTACCTCGCCCTCGGCTCCTTCGAGATCGAGGTCATCGCCGGCGGCCGGCTCAGCCCGATCGAGCCGACCGACGATGTCGCCGACCACCTCAGTCGCGGCGGCTACATCCACCTCTGCCTCCGGGTCGACAACCTCGACCACACCGTCGCCGGGCTCAAGGCCAAGGGCGTCGAGATCCTCGCCGAGCCGTTCGAAGTCGCCCCGATCGGGCAACGCCTCGCGATGATCAACGACAACAGCGGCAACATCATCGAACTCGCCCAAGCCGCCTGATCCCTGGTCGAAGAGATTCTGTTCGAGCGGGAGCAGCCCTCGGCGAGCTGCGCGGGTGACGGTTCGTACCGACGGCTGCGCGTCGAGCGCAGCGGGGCGGTTGGCGTGCATCGAGCGGCCAACCGCCCCGCGCCGTCGCCGGTCTCGAAGCAGGCGCCGGCACCAGTGTCGTGGAGTATCACAGGAGTCGACGTGCCCGCCGCCGGGATTCTCGACGAAGGGTGCCTCTACCAACTGACCCGACAGCAAGGCGAAGCCCACGAACGAACCATCGAGGTCACATTCGAAGCGCCTGGGCCGAGGCCTAACGCCTTCACCTTCGGGTAACGAGCTGTCCACGCGATGCACTACTCGGCGGCAGCAGGCTGGGCAGGGCGCTTCGGACAACCCGCGTTGCCCTGCTCGACAAAGGGAACCCGTTGGGGCTGGCGTACTTCCTCTACGGGCTCGCCAACGCTCACCTGCTCGATTCATCGCGCGGCGGCCAGTAGCCGCTCGGTGCGCTCCTCCCGGAATAGGAACGGTTTGATGGTCCGGGACCTTCCCGGTTCACAGCCGGCGCAGGCGCAAGGTGCCGGTCAGCATCGGGAGGGTGAATTCGCCGCGGGCGGTTTCCGGTCCGCCCACCAGGTACGCGCGGATCCGGTCCAGCGTGGCCTCGCGTTCCTGTTGCGGCATGACCAGTAGTCCCGCACGCGTCGCGAGGGTCGCGACGAGGGAGTCGGCGGTGCGCAACTGCCAATGCTGGAACGTCGCCTGTTGCGGCGAACCGAATAGGGCGGGACCGCCCGTCTTCGGAAGGTGCAGGTTCGCCACCTCGGCGCGCCAACTGCTGGGCGTGTCACGGGGGCCGACGACCGCGCTCCCGCTGACCCGGGCGAGTCCGGCAACCCATTCGACCTGATCGTCGATGAGGTTCCACAGACCGGCAAGTACGCCGCCGGGTGCCAGCACCCTGGCGATTTCGGGCCCGGCGACGCCCATGTCGAACCAGTGCATCGCGTTGCCCGCCAGTACAGCATCGACGGAACCGTCCGGGAGCGGTATCGCCTCGGCACTACCCGGCAGCGCGCGGACAGCCGGCAGCTCGCGGCGCAGCTCGGCCAGCATTGCCAGGTCGGGCTCGACTGCTATGACTTCGACTCCGAGCGCGGCAAGCGTTGCAGTTAGCTTGCCGGTGCCGGCGCCGAGGTCGAGCACCCGCGCACCAGGTGCCGGCTCGAGCGCCCACTGCACCGCGGCCCGCGCGTAGTCCGGACGGTGCTCGCCGTACGCGACCGCAGCCGCGCCGAACGCCGAGCTGAGCAGAGGCTGATCGTCGCTGTTCACGCGATCAACGTATCCACGCTGTCCCAGATCAGCTACAGGAGTCACACTCCGGCGACTGCTTGGGACACGGATCGGCGTCGAGAACCAGCGAGGCGATCGGCGCTGAAGCGTTTCGCGACCCCGCCAGGGACCAGAGCTGCTCGCAATCGCGACGAACTTTCGAGGAGGCATCATGCCGAGAACGTCTCGACAGCGCGCTCCGCGGCGCGCCGCGTCTGCTGCCGTTCGCTGCTTGGGCAAGGCGACCAGCGTCGCCACGCCGGCGGCCAATCCGCTGCTCAAGCCCGCGCAACTGGAGTCGGCGGCGATGCGCAGGCTGGTCGCGATGCCGCTGGACGGGCTCGGGTCCGTTCGGCGTGGTTCATTTCGAGTGGTGGCGACCGCGAAGGATGCACTGGTGGTACGCCTTTCGTCAGAGACTCCCCCAGCGCCGAGCGAAGCGATTGTCTGGGTCGGTCAACTCCGACCATTAGGGCTCAACACCATCCATGACGATCACAGTCCCCGTTCACGCCGGCCGGCCATTGGCTGACGAGGTACCGCGATGAGGAAGAGATTTCTCCGCGCGGTGACAGCCGCCGTGCTCATGTCGTTGGCGGCGTGTACGACCTCGCGGGATGCCCCAACGATCGCGCAGACTACGGCGCCGCCGACGCCCGCCCGGACTGCAGTCCCGGCGGCGACGGTCACCCCCACGATGACGAGGACACCTATGGCTGAGACTCGGCTGCGGTTCTCCGCGGGAGATGCTGGGATGGTCGTTCGGCTGAACGACAGTCCTACGAGCCGGGATCTGGTCTCGAGGCTGCCGCTCACCCTGACGTTCGAAGACTTCGCCGGCAGGGAGAAGATCAGTTACCTTCCTGAGCGTCTCACCAGGGACGGATCACCGGGCAGCGCGCCGGGCAACGGCAGCCTCATCTACTACGTTCCCTGGGGCAACATCGGCTTCTTTTACGACGCTGACGGCGGGCATGACGACAATCTCGTCACCCTGGGAACGGTCGAGTCCGGCCTGGAGCACATCGACCGCTTCGAAGGCCGAGTCACCGTCACGGTCATCCACTGACTGACACTCCCGGTCGGACACGTCAGCGCGATGGGCTCACGCCGGGACCCAATGTCACAGAGCAGGGGGACGAACTCGTGCTCACGCCGCCGAACCCGGTAGAAGGCGGCGCGCTACCCACGGGCGCCGCTGATCGCGGCGACTGCGACGGCGACGGCGACGGGGTTGGCAGCGCGTGCGGGATGGCTGCGGGAGAAGGGGAACAACGCGTCGTCGGCGTAGTACGCCGGTGGGAACGTCCAAGGACCGCCGATGGGCTGGGCCTGGCGCGTTGGGCGGTGGGTCGGGGCTCGTGGCGGGCGAGGTCCATCTCGTTGGCTGATTTTGCACAGGTTTTCGGTCTTGGTGTGTTTGCTGTCTGTATCCCAGCCATCGACAGGCAGAGGAGGCAGGGTGGTGCTGCATCAGGCACGCACGGATAGCTCGCAGGACAGCTCGTCTGTCGACGGCCGGGCCAGGGTGTCGGGCGTGGATGCGGCCCGCGGAATCGCCCTGCTCGGGATGATGTGGGTGCACATCATCCCGGCCGTCGACGAGTCGGGACGAACGAGTACCGCCTACCTCTTGGCGAGCGGACGGGCCTCGGCGTTGTTCGCCGTACTCGCGGGTGTCGGTCTCGCACTGGCAACCGGCGGGCGCCACCCGTACCAGGACGGGCGCCTAATGCTCCGTCGAAGCGGACTCGTTGCCCGCGCGAGTCTGCTCGCGCTTGTGGGGCTGACGCTCGGAGCGGTCGACACCCCTGTCGCGATCATCCTCGTGTACTACGCGCTGCTGTTCGTCTGCGCGCTGCCGTTCCTGTCGCTCGGCGCGCGAGCTCTCGTCCCACTCGCGCTGGGCTGGTCGCTACTCGCCCCGGTCCTGAGCCACGTTGTGCGCTCCTCGCTGGACGAATCCGGCGGCGGCAACCCAACCTTCGGCACACTCACCGACCCCCAGGGCCTGCTCACCGAACTCTTCCTGACCGGGTACTACCCCGTACTGCCATGGATGGCGTACCTGCTGGCCGGGTTGGCCGTCGGCCGGCTCGCTCTCGACTCACCACGAGTCGCTGCCGGCCTACTCGTCGGCGGCGCGGGCCTGGCCGTCCTCAGCAAGGCTGCGTCCTGGGCACTGCTCTACCCGGCCGGCGGCCTCGACCGGATCGTTGGTAGTCCGGCCCTCGAACGCAGGCTGTCGACGTCGCTCGGCGGCACCACACCCACGACATCCTGGTGGTGGCTCGCCGTATCCGGTCCGCACTCGGGAACGCCGCTCGACCTGCTCCACACGATCGGCACAGCAGTGGCCATGCTCGGCGCCTGTCTGCTCATTGCCCGCCGCGCAGCACCCCTACTACGCCCGCTGATCGCCGCCGGCAGCATGACCCTCACGCTCTACAGTTCGCACGTCGTCGCGCTCGGCGCCGCCGGAGACAGCGCTGACCGGGCAGCGCTACTGACGATCCACATCGCCGTCGCGGTCGCGTTCGCGCTGCTCTGGCGAGCCCGCCACCGACGCGGCCCCCTAGAAACCGTGGTCTCCGCGACCGAGCGCTCCATCCGAACTCTCTGGGCGCGACGATCGAGAAGCCCCAGCAGGCTCGAGCGCTGACCGGGTCCCACGACACGTCGATGGGGCGTGGGATGCTGCCTCGGTGACGCTGTTCCTCCACCGTGCCGAGCGCACGGACGTGCTCGCGCGCGGATTGGGTGACCTGCTCGCCGAGCCGTTGGCCGACCCGTTCGCCGAGGAACTCGTCGTGGTGCCGGCCCGGGGCGTGGAGCGTTGGCTGTCGCAGCGGCTCGCGCACCGGCTGGGGGCGGCGCCGGCGGGTGGCGACGGGGTGTGCGCTGGGGTCCGGTTCATGTCGCCGCGGTCGCTGGTGTCCGCAGTGCTGGGGCTCGGCGACGACGACCCGTGGGCGGCTGAGGCGATGGCTTGGCCGCTGCTCGCCGTACTGGATGAGTCACTTGACGAGGCCTGGTGCGAGCCGGTGGCCCGGCACCTCGGCCACTTCGACACTGGGACCGAGGCCGAGCTGCGCAACGGCCGACGGTATGCGGTCGCGGCACGGCTGGCACGGCTCTTCGCGGCGTACGCCGTTCAGCGGCCGACGCTGCTCGCGGACTGGACCGCGGGCCGCAACACTGACGGCCGCGGGGCAGCGGTCGACGACGACCTGGCGTGGCAGCCTGAGCTCTGGCGACGAATGTCCGACCGAATCGATGCGCCACCACCGAACGCGCGGCACATCGAGACGCTCACCGAGCTCCGCGATCGGCCCACGTCGTTCGACCTGCCGGAACGCCTGTCCCTGTTCGGGCACACCCGGCTCCCGATCACGGAGGTCGAGCTGCTGTCCGCGCTGGCTGAGCATCGCGACGTACACCTGTGGCTGCCGCATCCCAGCGGCGCGCTGTGGGACCGTCTCGCGGCCGCCGGGACCAGAGCAGGTGATCGATCGCTCGACAAGAGCCATCAAGAGGCTGATCACCCCCTGCTGGCCACGCTTGGACGGGACAGTCGCGAGCTGCAGTTGACGCTGGCAACGACATCGGCCGTCGACGACCACTCCGCGCCGCCTCCGGCGCCGGACACTCTGCTGGGTTGGCTGCAGGAGGACCTGCGCGCCAACACCGTCTCCCCCGCTGGCCGGCGCTTGGCGGCGGACGATCGGAGCGTCCAGGTGCACGCCTGTCACGGCGCCGCCCGGCAGGTCGACGTACTGCGCGACTTACTGCTGGGGATGCTCCAGGCCGATCCGACGCTCGAGCCGCGCGACATTCTCGTCATGTGCCCCGAGATCGAGACCTATGCCCCGCTGATCACCGCCCGGTTCGGGCTCGGTGACCTCGGCGGGAACAGTCATCCCGCGCACCGGCTCCGGGTGCAGCTGGCAGACCGGTCGTTGACCCAGACGAATGCATTGCTCGGGATCGCGTCCCAGCTGCTCGACCTCGCCGGCAGCAGGGCCACGGCCAGCCAGGTGCTCGACCTCGCCCAGGCCGAGCCGGTCCGCCGCCGGTTCAGGTTCACCGATGACGACCTGGACACCATCACCGCCTGGGTCCGCGAGTCGGGCGTCCGGTGGGCGTTCGACCGCACCGACCGCCGGCAGTTCGGCCTGGCCGACTACCCACAGAACACCTGGCGGTTCGGCGTCGACCGGGTGGTCAGTGGCGTGACGATGTCCGCCGACGCGCACGCCTGGATCGACACTGCGCTTCCGCTGGACGACGTCGGCAGCACCCGGATCGATCTGGCCGGCCGATTCGCGGAGTACGTCGACCGCCTGCAGCTGATCGCCAGTCGTCTGGACGGCGCCCGGCCGCTCGCCGAATGGCTCGACACACTCCGCGCCGGCATCGAGCAGCTGACCCGGGTCGGCCCCGACGACACGTGGCAGACCGGCCAGGTCCAGCGCGAGTTCGCCGGCGTCGCCGCCGGTGCCGGCAGCCTCGCCGGTACGGCGCTCAGGCTGCCCGACGTCCGGGCGTTGTTGTCCGCCCACCTGGCCGGGCGACCGACCCGCGCCAACTTCCGGACCGGCACGTTGACCGTCTGCACAATGGTGCCGATGCGCTCGGTCCCGCACCGTGTGGTCTGCTTGCTGGGGCTCGACGACGGCGTGTTCCCGCGCTTCGGTCTCGCGGACGGCGACGACGTACTGGCCAGGTGCCCGGTCACGGGCGAACGCGACGTCCGTAGCGAGGACCGCCAGCTCATGCTCGATGCGATCCTCGCCGCCACCGAGTCACTGGTGATCACCTACACCGGCGCGAACGAGTACTCCGGGCAGCCGCGGCCGCCCGCCGTACCGCTGGGCGAGTTCCTCGATGCGCTCGACGGCTGCACCGAGTCGGAGGTCCGGGACGCGGTCCTGGTCAGGCATCCACTGCAGCCCTTCGACGGCAAGAACCTCGAGCCGGGCCGGCTCGGCCGGCCGGGTCCGTTCACGTTCGACCCGGCCGCGCTGGTCGCAGGGCGGGCCGCGGCGGGGTCCCGGCCACCGCGGCCGGAGTTCCTGGCCGCTCCGCTGTCGCTGCCCGCGGGCGACGACGTGGGGTTGGCCGACCTGCTGGCCTTCTTCCGTGATCCGGTGAAGGGGTTCTTCCGGGCGCTCGACCTGACCTTGCCCTGGGAGGTCGACGGGGTGTCGGACGCGATGCCGGTCGAGATCGACAACCTGGAGAAGTGGTCGGCCGGCGACCGGATGCTCCGCGACATGCTGGCCGGCATCCACCCGAACGCCGCGCTCAACGCCGAGTGGCGACGAGGAACGCTGCCGCCCGGGAGACTGGGCTGGCGCACCGCGACCGAGATCCGTGATGCTGCCCGTGGGCTCGCCGTCGGCGCCCACCCCCATCGGCAGGGCAGTCCGCGCGCGTTCGACGTGGATGTTGACCTCGGCAACGGTCGGCGCCTCACCGGCACCGTGCCCGGCCTGTACGCATACCGGCTGGTGTCGATCAGCTACTCGCGCCTGGATGCCAAGCAGCTGCTGAGCGCGTGGGTGCAACTCCTCGCGCTGTCCGCCAACGACGAGGACCACAACTGGACCAGTCTCGTCATCGGCCGGGCCGCGCGAGGCCATGCTCCCGCGCTCCGGCTGTTCGGTCCGGTCGGGGCGGAGGCCGCTGCGCTGCTCGCTGATCTGGTCGCAATCTACGACGCCGGTCGCCGGGAACCACTGCCGCTGCCACTCAAGACGTCGTACGCCTGGTACCAGGCGCGCCGAACCCACGACGACCCGACGATCGCCGCCGGCCGTCGGTGGCGTCCGTCGAACTACGACGGCGAGAACGCCGATCCTGCTCATGTCCGCGTCTGGGGTCCCAACACGTTGCTGAACGTGCTGCTGCAACCGACGCGCCCAGGTGAAGAGCAACCAGGCGAGTCGACCCGGCTCGGGGCCTACGCTGCTCGGCTCTGGGGACCGATGCTGCGCTTCGAGCAGGGGGCGCCGTGATCGAGGCGTTCGACCTGCTCGGACCGCTGCCGACCGGCACCACCGTGCTGGAAGCGAGCGCCGGCACCGGGAAGACCTATGCGCTCGCCGGATTGGTCACGCGGTACGTCGCGGAGGGCGCCGCCCGACTCGACGAGATGCTGCTGATCACCTTCGGTCGCGCAGCGAGCCAGGAACTCCGGGACCGGGTGCGCGCCCAACTGGTGGAGGCCGAACAGGCCACCGCGACGCCGGACCTGTGGACCGACGACGCCGGCCTGCTCGGCCACCTCGTGCGCGGCAACGCGGACGACGTCGCGGAGCGCCGAAGCCGCCTCCGGGACGCGCTCGCCAACTTCGATGCCGCCACCATCGCGACGACTCACCAGTTCTGCCAGCTCGTACTGCGCTCACTCGGCGTCGCCGGTGACACCGACGCCGGCGTCACGCTCGTCGACGACCTCGGACCGCTCGTCGCCGAGGTCGTCGACGACCTGTACCTCGCGCACTTCGGCAGCTCGGCGCAGCCACCGCCCATCACCCGAGCCACCGCACTCGAGATCGCCACCAAGGTCGTCGGCAACCCGCACACCCGGCTGGTGCCCGAGACGCCCTCCGACGGCTCGCCCGAGAGCGTCCGCGTCGGCTTCGCGCGAGCCGTCCTGACCGAGATGGAGCACCGCAAGCGCCGCCTCGGCATCCTCGGGTACGACGACCTGCTGACGCGACTCGCCGATGCGCTGAAGGACCCCGCAGCGCCGGCACGTCAGCGGATGCATCGCCGCTGGTCGGTGGTCATGGTCGACGAGTTCCAGGACACCGATCCGGTGCAGTGGAAGGTGGTCGACGCCGCGTTCAACGGGCACAGCACGCTGGTGCTGATCGGTGATCCGAAGCAGGCCATCTACGCCTTCCGTGGCGGTGACATCGCGACGTACCTCACGGCCGCGGGAACCGCTGGTGAGCGCCGCACCCTCGACACGAACTGGCGCAGCGACCAGCCGCTCGTCGACTGCCTCCAGGTCGTGCTGGGCGACGCCCGCCTCGGCCACGACGACATCGTCGTCCACAAGGTCGCCGCGCATCATCAGGGCAGCCGGCTCACCAGGGCGCCGTCCGACGCGCCGTTCCGGCTGCGGGTCGCCCGTCGGGAGCAGTTCGGCTCGGCCACCCGCAAGAGCATCCCGATGGACGATCTCCGCGACCACATCGCCCGCGACCTCGCCGCGGACATCGGTCGGCTGCTCGCGGCCGGAGCGACGTACGACGGTTGCCCCCTGCGCGCGGGTGACATCGCAGTGATCGTCGAGGCACACAAGGACGCCCGGGCCTGCCGCGAGGCGCTCGCCGCCGCCGGGATTCCCGCGGTTTACTCGGGCGACCTCGACATCTTCGCCTCGCAGGCCGCCAAGGACTGGCTGTGTCTCCTCGAGGCGTTCGAACAACCGCACCGCTCCGGTCTGGTACGCGCCGCGGCGACCACCATGTTCTTCGGGGAGACCGCGGAGAGCCTGCACGCCGGCGGTGACGAGCTCACGGACCGGATCGGGCACACGTTGCGCGCGTGGGCCGACCACTTGCGGACGCGCGGAGTCGCTGCTGTCTTTGAGGCAGCGCAACTCAGTGGGATGTCGGAGCGGGTGCTGGCCTGGCGGGCCGGCGAGCGGGACATGACCGACCTCGCGCACCTCGCCGAACTGCTGCACGAGACCGCACATCGCGAGCGGTTCGGGCTGCCCGCACTGCTCGACTGGTTGCGTGCCGAGCGCGCCGGCAAGGGCCGGACGACCGAGCGGACGCGGCGGCTCGACAGTGACGCCGCGGCCGTGCAGATCATGACCGTCTGGGTGAGCAAGGGCCTGCAGTACCCCGTCGTCTACCTCCCGTTCGGCTTCAACCGCCACATCTTCGACGATGAGGAACTCCTGCTGTTCCACGAGAACGGCGTCCGAAGCCTCGACATCGGTGGGCGGAACCACAGCGGTTACCCGGCCAACGAGCGGCGCTGGCGGACCGAGGTCGCGGGTGACGACATCCGGCTCACGTACGTCGCGCTGACCCGTGCGCAGTCCCAGGTGGTCGCCTGGTGGGCGCCTTCCTGGGACGAGATCAACGGTGGGATCTCGCGGCTGCTGCGTGGTCGCAGACAGGGCGACCCGGTGGTGCCCGAGAGCTTGCCGCGGGCGGCGTCCGACGACGACGTGCTGGTCTGGCTGCGGCGCTGGCAGCAGGCCGGTGGGCCAGTCATCGAGGAGTCGGTGATCGGCGAGCAGCTCGAGCCGGTGGCTGCGGAGCTGCCGGGCGGGCTGACAGTCGCGTCGTTCTCCCGGGAGGTCGATCTCGCCTGGCGTCGTACGTCGTACTCCGGGCTGATCCGTGCGGCCGAGCAACAGGTGAGCGGCGTGGCCAGTGAGCACGAGGACAGTGGGCTGGAGGACGAGTCGATCGATTCGGTGCCGGCACCGGGCGTCGTACCACGCGAGGCGCTGCCGTCTCCGATGGAAGGGCTGCCGGTCGGGGCAACCTTCGGTTCGCTGGTGCATGCTGTGCTCGAGGACGCCGACCCGCATGCACCTGATCTCCGGGCCGAGCTGGCCGGACGGGTCCGTGAGCAACTGCGCATGTGGCGGGTCGACGTGACCCCGGACGTCCTGGCGGAGGCCCTGCTGCCCTTGCACACCACGCCACTCGGACCGCTGGCGCCCGGACTGACCCTCGGTGCCCTCGGCCTCGGCGACCGGCTCCGCGAGCTGGAGTTCGAGATCCCGCTGGCCGGGGGCGATCTGGCCGTCGCGGCCGACGTACGGCTGGCCGACCTGGCGCCGCTGCTGCGCCGTCACCTTCCGGCGTCCGACCCACTCGTCGCGTACGCCGACCGCCTCGAACAACCCCTGCTCGGCCGGCAGAGCCTGCGCGGCTACCTCTCCGGCTCGATCGACGTCGTACTGCGGATCCCGTACGGCGACAGCCACCGCTTCGTCGTGGTCGACTACAAGACCAACCGGCTCGGCGACCCCGAACAGCCGGCCACCTCGGCGGACTACGGGCGCGACCAGCTCGCTGCCGCGATGCTGCACTCCGACTATCCCCTGCAGGCCATGCTGTACTCGGTGGTGCTCCACCGGTACCTCCGCTGGCGGCTGCCGGCGTACGACGCCGACCGCCATCTCGGTGGTGTCATCTACCTCTACCTGCGCGGAATGTGCGGCCCGGACACGCCGCTCCAGGACGACCACCCGGCCGGCGTTTTCAGCTGGCCAGTGCCGCCCGCTCTGGTGCTCGAGCTGTCGGACCTGCTCGACGGGAGGACCTTGTGACTACGACCGTCGACGAGTTCGACGCCTCGCTGGCGCTCACCGCTGCCGGGAGGCTGCGTGACTTCAACCAGGCCGGAGTGCTGGTCGCGGCCGACGTCCATGTGGCCACTCGGCTGACGTCGATGCTGGGCGAGAGCGACGAATCGGTCGCGCTCGCGTGTGCGCTGGTCGTCCGGGCAGTGCGCGCAGGCTCCGTCTGCCTCGACCTCACCGAGGTCCGCGAAGAGGTCGGCCCGGACGGCGCCGACCTGGACTGGCCCGACCCCGACGAGTGGCTGGCAGCCGTCGCGGCCAGCCCACTGCTCGCGGCACCGCAGCCGCTTCGGCTCGAAGGCAGCCGGCTCTACTTCGACCGGTACTGGCGAGAGGAAGAACAGGTCGAGGAGGATCTCCGCCGCCGATCCGGCCAGCCGGCGCCGGTGATCGCCGACGAGGATGCACTGCAGGCAGGACTCGGCCGGCTCTTCCCCGGTACGTCGTACGAGGAGCAACGGATCGCAGCGGAGACAGCGGCCAGGCAATGGACGACCGTGCTCACCGGCGGTCCAGGCACCGGCAAGACCACCACAGTGGCAGCACTGCTGGCGTTGCTAGCCGAGCAGGCGGAGAAGGCCGGCCAACGCCGTCCGTGGATCGCGCTGACTGCACCGACCGGCAAGGCCGCGGCTCGGTTGGAGGAAGCGGTCCGCGACGAGATGCGCCATCGGCTCTCCGACGCGGACACTGCGCGACTGGGCGACTTCCACGCCCGTACCCTGCACATGCTGCTCGGTCGGCGCCCGGACTCGTCGACCCGATTCCGCCACAACCGCGACAATCGGCTGCCGCACGACATCGTCGTCGTCGACGAAACCTCGATGGTCTCGCTGACGATGATGGCGCGCCTGCTGGAGGCAGTACGGCCCGACGCCCGGCTGGTGCTGGTCGGCGATCCCGACCAGCTGGCCTCCATCGAAGCCGGTGCGGTCCTCGCAGATCTGGTCGAAGGACTGGTCGCCGGCGGACACGCGAAGGCAGCCGAGCTGCGCACGTCGCACCGGTTCGGCAGCGAGATCGGCGACCTGGCGCTCGCGGTCCACGAGAACCGCCCGGACGACGTACTCGCCGTGCTCCGCCGTGGTGGCGATCGGGTCACGTTCATCGAGGACGAAGACCCGCGAGAGAAACTGCGATCCGTGCTGCTCCCCGATGCACTCGCGATCCGGGCAGCCGCCGAAGCCGGCAACGCCGACGCCGCCCTGACTGCACTCCAACGGCACCGCCTGCTCTGCGCCCACCGCGACGGCCCGTGGGGCGTCACGTACTGGAACCGGACGGTCGAGCGCTGGATCACCGAGGAGACCGAAGACCCACTCTGGGACACCTGGTACGTCGGCCGGCCGATCCTGGTCACCGCCAACGACTACGGCCTCGGCATCTACAACGGCGAGTTGGGCGTCACCGTGCGCCGACCGGACGGCTCCCTGCGCGTCTACATCGACAGCACACGCGGACGGCTCGACTTCGCCCCCGGCCGCCTCGGCAACGTCGAGACTCTGCACGCGATGACGATCCACAAAGCCCAAGGCAGCCAGGCCGCCGAAGTGACCGTTCTGCTGCCCGGCGAAGACTCCCGGCTCCTCACCCGCGAACTCTTCTACACCGCGGTCACCCGCTCCCAGGACCACGTCCGCATCGTCGGACCCGAGGCCGCCGTACGCCGGGCCCTCGACCACCGAGCGCTACGAGCCACCGGCCTACGCCAGCGCCTCGCACAACGCTGAGCGGATGGCGACAGGCCGGTGTCGCGTCCGTGCGTCAGATCGGCAGCGGATCGTAGTTGGCGCCGAACGGGGCGTCCGGCCTCGTGAACTCCCCCATCAGCGCGCGCCTCAAGGGCGTGGTGCGCTCGAGGAACTCGGGGTCGTTGCCGAAACGGTCGGCCATCCGGACCCACGGTGGGCTGTAGACGTAGTGCGTCGTGTAGCGGTCGTAGTCGCCGTCGTGGCGGAAGGTTCGATGCCAGACGCCGTTGTGGAACACCAGAGCAGCCCCGGCCTCGGCGCACACGACATGGCCGATCGCGATGTCGTCGTTGCTCTCCCGGATCGAATCAGGTAGGCCGACCCGCGAGCGGTGGCTGCCGGGAATCAGCTCCATGTTGCCCATGCCGGGCACAGTCTGATCGGTGAGCAGGTACGACACCCGGAGCTGAAGCAAGGGAACCGGGAATCCCAGGTCCTTGAACTCGAAGGCGGACGATCCGTCCTGGTGCCAGCGGCCGTTCCCCGCGTGCGCCGGCTGCATGGTGTTCCAGCCGGCCTGCAGCACGAACCGGTCGCCGAGCAGACCCTGCACCTTCGGAAGGACGTCAGGATGATCTATGAGCCGCTCCAGAACCGGCTCGCTCTCGTAGGTCCGCCCGATCTGCCCGAACTCACGGTCGCGGCTCTCGTGCAGACGCTGCGAAACGTCGTACGCCTCCGCGGCCTCGTCCTTCGTCAGGACGTTCGGAATCAGGAAGTAGCCCCACGACTCGAAGATGAAGCGGTCGGTCTCGGTCAGTCGGCCTTTGTCGACGACGGGATCGAGCATCACTGTGTCCTTTCGTTGGAACGGCTTCTCGGACCTGGCTCGCGCAACAGCCACCCCTCGAGGCAACCCGCGGATGGTGGCTCTCAGGGTTTCGCGCGTCGTGCCACCGGCGAAAGTGCCAATACCCCCGGATTGGCATCCAACTCAGGATTCGCCGGACGAGCTGGGAGTGGGTGTGCTGGCTATCGGTTGCCAGGCTGGTTGTCCGTCGAAGCCGGGGGCCTTCGCCAGGGATCGGCGGGCGCCGGTCTCGAGGTCTACGACGTAGACGTCCCATGAGCCCTCTGCGTCGGAGTAGTAGGCGAGGGACCGGCCGTCCGGCGACCAGCGCGGTCGTTCCTCCGAGGCCGACTCGGCCACGACCGAGCGCTGACCGGTGCCGTCCGCGGCTACCACCGCGATGTCGAAGCCGGACGACGTCACGATGTTGTACGCCAACTGCGAGCCGTCGACCGACCAGGCCGGGTTGATGCCACGGGTCGGCTGCGGGAGGAGCGGCTGTTCGAGGCCGGTGTCCGGGTCGACCGCGTGGAGCTCAGGCGCGCCGCTGCGCGTGGTCGCGAAGCCGATCCGCGAACCGTCCGGCGACCATTGCGGCTTGTCGTCCAGCCCGGGCGAGTTCACCAGTTGCCGGACGTTCGAACCGTCGACGTTCAGTACGAAGATGTCCCAGTCCCCGTCCCTGTTGGAACTGAAGGCCAATCGGCGTGCGTCGGGTGACCAGCTCGGGTAGAAGTTCGCGGCCGCGTTGCGGGTGATCTGCGTCAGTCCCGTCCCGTCCTGGGAGATGAGGTAGATGTCGCTCGCTGCCGGCGACCCTGCGTTGAATGCCAGCCGTCGGCCGTCCGGCGACCAGGACGGGTGCGAGACCGGCGGGAGCGCGCCGGTCAGCCGCCGCACGTTCGAGCCGTCCGCCTGCATCAGGTAGAGCGCGTCGACGCCGTCACGATCGGAGACGAAGGCAATCAGCCCACCCGCGTTCGAGGCCGGCGGCTGCGGCAGCCCAGGCGGCGACGACGCCTGCTGCGACGCCTCGGGTTCGGGCGTCGACGACGTGCACCCGAGGATCCCGGCCAACAGCGCGCCGCTGACCAGCCGCTGCCCGTGGACTGCCCACACGTCCTGAGCGTCACGGCCGATGCGACGGACCGCCAAGCAGCGGCCCGCTTCCGTGTCCGAATCGTTGCGGACAGACGGCGGGCGAGAATGGGGCCGTGAGGATCCTGCTGCGCGTCAAACCGGGTGCGTCCCGAACCGCCGTCGGCGGCCGGTACGACGGTGCATCCGGTCCGGCCCTGGTGGTCGCGGTGTCGGCCCGTGCGGTGCAGGGCCAGGCGACGAAGGCGGTCTTGGAGGCGGTCGCAACGGCGTTCGGCGTACGGCGCGCGGCCGTCACGCTGGTACGCGGCGCAGCCAGCCGGGACAAGCTGGTCGAGATCGACGGCGACGACGCGGACCTTCAGCCCAGACTCGAGACCCTCCTCGGCTGAAGCACGGTCATAGCTCCGCGATCCGGACGCCGTTGTCACATTCCGACGGCGTACGTCGTCGTACTGATGAGCGCATCACACCACCAGCAGCCCGAGGAGGCGAGACCGATGCGTCAAGTCTTGATTCGACCAAGGCCAACACGAACCCTCAGGCGCAGACGCCTCAAAGCCCTCGACCTCCGCACGCCGTCAGGCCGACCCCTCCCGTTCTGACACTTGGTGGCCTCCTCAGCGGTGGGCGTGTAGGAGGACGATCGAGCGGGGGTTGACCGGGACGTGGTCGCCGGCGGCGAGGTCGTCCGTGGGTGTGGTGCTGTCGAGTTCGTAGGTGTCGATCTCGCGGGTCCACGTCTTGCCGGTCTCGGTCGCCGGTACGACGAAGTCGAGCGGCTCCCACCAGGCGTTGACCAGGATCAGGAAGTCGTCGTCGACCAGCAGGGATCCGTCCGGGGCCCGATCGGGTGCGTCGTCGCCGTCGAGGTAGAGCGCGATGCTCCGCGCGCCCGGGTCGGCCCAGTTCGCCGCAGTCATCTCGGTGCCGGCCGGGGTGAACCACCGAAGCTCCCCGGCCTCCACACCGGTGAGGAACCGGCGCCGCCGGAACACCGGATGGTCCCGGCGCAGCGCGATGAGCTTCTTGGTGAACGCTGCCAACCGCTCGTCCGATGTGGACCAGTCGAACCAGCTGATCGCGTTGTCCTGGCAGTACGCGTTGTTGTTCCCCTGCTGGGTCCGGCCGAGCTCGTCGCCGCCGAGCAGCATCGGTATCCCGAACGACAGCATCAGCGTCGTGAGCATGGCACGGCTCTGCCTGGCTCGTAGGTCCAGGATCAATTGATCGGTGGTCGGCCCTTCGACTCCGCAGTTCCACGAGCGGTTGTCGTTGCTGCCGTCGGCGTTCGCCTCGCCGTTCGCCTCGTTGTGCTTGGCGTCGTACGAGACGAGATCGGCCAGCGTGAAGCCGTCGTGAACCGTGATCAGGTTGACCGAGGCGGTCGGGCGCCGGCCTGCCACGGAGTACAGGTCGGACGAACCGCTGAGCCGGGAGGCGAACTCGCCGATCAGGCCGGGGTGGCTGCGCCAGAAGTCGCGCATCACGTCGCGGTACCGGCCGTTCCACTCACTCCACAGCGGCGGGAAGCGGCCGAGGTCGTAGCTGTCGGCCTGCCCGACGTCCCACGGCTCGGCGATGAGCTTCGTGCGGGAGACCACCGGGTCCTGCGAGATCAGGTCGAAGAACGCCGCCATCCTGTCGAAGCTGCCGTCCTCGCGCGCCAGTGTCGGCGCCAGGTCGAACCGGAAGCCGTCGACCCGCATCTCGGTCAGCCAGTAGCGCAGCGAGTCCATGATCAGCTGAAGACTGACCGGGCTGTCGGCGTTCAGCGAGTTGCCGGTGCCCGTCGTGTCCACGTAGAACCGCAGGTCGTCCGGGGCCAGCCGGTAGTACGCCGGGTTGTGCAGTCCGCGATGGCACAGCGTCGGGCCGAGGTGGTTCCCCTCGGCGGTGTGGTTGAAGACCACGTCGAGGATGACCTCGATGCCGGCGCCGTGGAGCGTGTCGACCATCGCCTGGAACTCGGCGACCTGCTGGTCGGGCCGACCGGCCCGGACCGCGGCGGAGTAGCCGGCGTGCGGTGCGAAGTACCCGATGGTGTTGTAGCCCCAGTAGTTGGTCAGGCCGCGTTCGACCAGGAACCGCTCGGGCACGCTCTGGTGCACCGGGAGCAGCTCCACGGCAGTCACCCCGAGATCGACGAGATGTGCGACCGCGGCCTCGTGAGCGAGTCCGGCGTACGTGCCCCGCAGCGGCTCCGGTACGGCTGGGTGCGTGGCCGTGAATCCTTTGACGTGGAGCTCGTAGATGATCGTGTCGGCGTAGGAGTAGGCCGGTCGGGGACGGTCGCTCCAGTCGAAGGAAGTGTCGACCACCAGGCTCCGGGGGACGCGTCCGGCCGAGTCCAGCATGCTCGGGGCCTCGACCTCGTCGACCGCGTAGCCGAGCAGTTCCGGCCCGAACCGCACTCCGCCGTCAACGGCTCTCGTGTAGGGGTCGAGCAGCAGCTTCGCCGGGTTGCATCGCAGACCTCGACGCGGTTCGTACGGTCCGGTGGCGCGGTAACCGTAGGCCTGACCGGGCCGCACACCGGGCAGGAACCCGTGCCAGATGTCGCCATCACGTTCCAGCAGCGGAATCTGGGTCTCCTTGCCGTCGGAGTCGAACAGGCACAAGAGCACACCATCGGCCGCCGATGCGACGGCGAAGTTCGTGCCGTCCGGTCCGGGAGTCGCGCCGAGCGGGGCGGCCGCGCCGGGCAAGGCGAGCGGGGTGGAGACCTGCGTGGTCATGATCGGTCACCCATCCCGCGGAGCACGTCGCCGATGGACTGGACCGACCCGTGCCGGCGCCGGATCAGATCGGCGACCAGACCGGTCCAGCCGGTCTGATGCGCGGCGCCCAGACCAGCCCCGTTGTCGCCGTGGAAGTACTCGTGGAACATCAGGTTGTCCTTCCAGTTCGGGTCGTGCTGCAGCCGGTCGACCCCACCGAAGCAGGGCCGCCGGCCGTCCGGGCCGACGAGGAAGATCGACACCAGCCGGGCGAACAGATCGTCGGCGATGGCGTCGAGAGCGAGCCGCCGGCCAGATCCGGTCGGGTACTCGAGCTTCAGGTCGGCGCCGAAGAAGCGGTGGTAGCGCAGTACGGCGGTGGCCGCCAGGAAGTTCAGCGGGAACCAGACCGGCCCGCGCCAGTTCGAGTTGCCGCCGAACATGTCGGTGGTCGACTCGGCCGGCTCGTAGTCCACCGTGGCGCGGATCCCCTCCACCTCCAGCGTGTACGGGTGGTCGCGGTGGAACGCGGAGATCGAGCGCAGACCGTACGGCGACAGGAACTCGGCCGGATCGAACAGCCTGTCGAACAGGCGGAGTACCTGGTCGACCCCGACGGTGCCCATCAGCAGGCGCTGCTGCCCGGCCTCGCCCCGAAGTACGCCGGCCGCCGCCAGGCTCTCGCGGTCGCGCAGCCCCTGGCGCTCGAGGAACCCGGCGAACTGCTTGCCCGGGGCAACGGCTCTCGCGAGGAGCTGGTCGTCGATCACGGCGACCGCCAGCAGCGGGATGATGCCGACCATCGAGTGCACCTTCACCGGTACGACGCCGCCGCCGCGGGTGACGATCCGGTCGTAGAACAGGCCGTCGTACTCGTCCCACATCCCCTGCTGCGACATCGCCGCGCGAATCGAGGCGAAGTGCTCGAGGAACTTGTGGACCAGGTCGCGCGCCGGCCGGTGGCCGGTCCGGTTCAGGATCGCCGCGATCGTCGTCATGGCCAGCGCGTACGCCGCCATCCAGCCGGTGGCGTCGGACTGTTCGAGCACGCCGCCGACCGGCAGGTGCGAACGGTCCAGCGGGCCGATGTTGTCCAGCCCGAGGAACCCGCCCTCGAACAGGTTCGACCCGTCGGCGTCCTCCCGGTTGACCCACCAGGTGAAGTTGATCAGCAGCTTGTCGAAGATCCGGCTGAGGAAGTCGAGGTCGCGGCCGCCGTCGATGGCGAAGACCTCCAGGGCCGCGAACGCCTGCACCGGCGGGTTCACGTCGCCGAAGTCCCACTCGTAGGCCGGCAGCGCGCCGTTCGGGTGCTGGAACCACTCGCGGCACACCAGCAGCAGTTGATCCTTGGCGAACCCCGGATCGACGTGCGCGAGCGCGATGCAGTGGAAGGCGAGGTCCCAGGAGGCGAACCAGGGGTACTCCCACTTGTCCGGCATCGACATCACGTCGAAGGCGTTGAACGTGCGCCACCGGTGGTTCCGCCCGGTGTGCCGCGAGGCGGGCGGCACCGGCTGTCCCGGGTCGCCGTCCAGCCAACGGGCAACGTCGTAGTAGTAGAGCTGCTTGCTCCACAGCATCCCGGCGAAGGCCTGCCGCATCACCATCGCCTCGTCGGGCGAGGCAGCCGCCGGAGTCAGCTCGGCGTAGAACTCGTCAGCCTCCGCATGCCGGGTCCTGAGGACCTCCTCGTACTCCGGTCCGAGGGCGGTTGCGAGGTCCGCACCTGATCCGGCGGGACGCAGCCGCAGTCGCAGCTCCGCGGTCGCGCCCGGTGCGACGTCCACGCGGTACCAGGCCGCGCACTTGGTGCCGCGCTGCGCGGGATCGACGGTCGGCGCACCCGTCACGACGTGGTCGTTGATCCCGTCCTTGGGGTACGTCGTCGACCCCGCGACGCCGTACAAGCGCTGGGTGTTGGTCTCGTTCTCACAGAACAGGAGCCTCGGCGCGGTCCCGTCCGGACCCGGTGCCGTCAGCAGCTCCAACTCACCCAGGGACGGGTGCGACGCGCGCACGGTCAGGTCACCCGTCGCGGCGAGCTCGGGCCGTGGAGCACCCGTGCTCCACGACCACGTGTTGCGGAACCAGACCGTCGGCAGGACGTGCAGCGTCTCCGCGGCGGGTCCTGCGTTCGTGACCTGGACCGACATCAGCACATCGGTCGGGCTCGCCTTCGCGTACCGCACCTCGACGATCCAGTACCGGTCGTCGTCGAACGCGCCGGTGTCGAGGAGTTCGTACTCCGCATCGAGTTTGCCGCGCCGTCCGTTCTCGGCTCGCAGGTCTTCGTACGGGAACTCCCGCTGCGGATAGTGGTAGCGCCACCGGTTCCAGGCGTGGCTCGGCACGGCGTCGCAGTACCACCAGTAGTCCTTCACGTCCTCGCCGTGGTTCGCCTCCGCACCGGTGAGCCCGAACGGCCGCTCCTTGAGGATCGGGTCGCGCCCGTTCCACAACGCCAGCCCGAGGCACAGCCGTTGCTCGATGTCGCTGAACCCGGCCAGTCCGTCCTCGCCCCACCGGTACGCCGTCGCACGGGCCCGGTCGTGCGAGAGGTAACCCCACGCCTCGCCGTCGGCGCTGTAGTCCTCCCGCACGGTGCCCCACTGACGCTCGCTGAGGTACGGACCCCAGAGATACCAATCGCTGCGCTGCGACGCCGGACTGTCGCCCGCCATTCGCTCGCGCTCGGCTCCGGGCATGGGTGGCTGTGTCGTCACGCGATCCTCCCAGCGATGGCGATCGGGCAAGGCACCGCCCATTGTTCGCCGCCGGGCCACCCCCCACCTCGTCTGCAGCTGGTGATTCAGACCTGTTCCACCCGCCGACCGTTGTCGAGCTCGACTGTCACCGCCGGGCCGTTGCGAACCGTCAGACCCAACGGGACGAGCAGTGCGGTGGTCAGCCAGATCATCGGCCAGTTGGTCACCCGGCCAGTGAGGACGGTGCCTGCACCGAGGGTGTGCTCGCTCATGTCAGCTCCTTCACCAGGTGCAGCAGGTCATCACGGTCCATGCCGTGCCGGCGCCCGAGGGCAATGAGCCGCCGGGCCGCATCGATGACGGCTTCTTCCGTCTGTTTCGCTCGCGCGACGCGCACGCCGCGGCCACGGCGGAAGTCGAGGATGCCGTCGTCGCGTAGTGCTCGGTACGCCGCCAGCACCGTGTTGCGGTCGACACCCAAGGCCTCGGCCAGCTCGGCGGCCGGCGGCAAGGCGTCGCCGACGACCAACTCCCCGGCCCCGATCCCGCGCCGGACCGCCGCCACGATCTGATCGCGCAGCGGCTCGAGCGAGTCGTGATCTATCCGCCAATGCATAGTGCTAATGAAGCTAGCACTATCCGCCTGATCCGCCAAGCAGGCTGAGCGCGGCTTCGGAGGGCGAACCGGCTTCCACCGTGTAAACGATCAGTGTCTGGTCGGGGTCGTCGGGCAGTCGCAACGACTCGAAGTCGAGGACCAGTTCGCCGACCAGCGGGTGGTTGAAGACCTTGCGACCGTGGCTCCGCTCCCGCACCTCGTGGTCCGCCCACAACCTGCGGAAGGTCTCACTCTTCGCCGACAGTTCACCGACCAGGCGGGCGATCTCCGGGTCCTCAGGATGGTTGCCGGCGTTGACTCGCAGGTGCGCCAGGGTGTCGCGGGCCTTGCCGGCCCAGTCGGCGAACAGGGCGCGCATGTCGTCGTCGAGAAAGATCAGCCGCGCCCAGTTCCGCTCCACCAAGGGAAGCCGCGCGAAGTCGGTGAACAGCGCACACGCGTGCCGGTTCCAGGCCAGGACGTCCAGTCGGCGGTCGACGACGTACGCCGGGGATGTCTCGGCCATGTCGACCAGCCGCTGCACCCCAGGCCGCACCTGATCCCGCCCGGCACCGGCTCCCGGCCGCGGCAGCACGGGCCTGGCGAGATTGCGCAGGTAGTTCCGTTCGTGATGATCGAGCCGGAGTACGCCGGACACCGCATCGAGCACCTCGGTGGAGACATTCTGAGTTCGGCCCTGCTCCAGCCGTACGTAGTAGTCCACGCTGATCCCGGCCAGCTGGGCCAGTTCCTCGCGGCGTAGACCCGCCACCCGCCGGCGACCGCCCAGGTTCCGCAGCCCGACGTCCTCGGGCTTGAGACGCGCCCGCCGGCTACGCAGGAACTCGGTGAGCTCCATGCGCTTGCTCAAGGCAACGGTACGACGGTGCGACGTGCTCAAGGGTGGTTCCTCCAGTACCTAGGTTGCGCGAATCCAGGAAAAGCAGGGCTCTCGTTCGGGCGTCGCAGCCGTGGAAGCCTCGTCGCCATGAACTCGAATCACGTCGCCCTGCTACTGATCGCCGTACTCGGGCTGACTGCCTGCTCGTCAACCGACACCAGCTCAACGGCTGCGCCGGCCGAGACCTCCACATCGTCGACACCATCCATGACGCCGACGCCCTCGGCATCCGCAACCAGCCCTCGCACCATGTCCCTGACGGGCGCCTGGGCGACCGCGGACGGCAATCTGCGGATCGACTTCAAGGCCGACGGAACCTTCGAGGAGAACCTGGGCGGCACCACGTACGACGGCCGCTACACGGTTGCCGGGTCGATGCTGACCTTGACCACCAGCTCAGGAATCACCACCGACGGAACGATCGCCACCGACCACCTGCAAATCAGCACCTACGAACTCCGCCGCGCTTCCTGACACCTTGTCTTCGCAGTCATGCCGGCGACGCCAAACCTTCGACCGCACTCCAACGCAAGCCCGACAACGGTGGGGCTGGGGTGCTGGGCCGGGTCGGCACTGGGAGTGGGTAGTCCGCCCCACTGTCGGGTGCCGACCCGGCTGTCATTTGTCGGAGCGGGTTCTGATCTGCATGCCGGGGCGACGGCGGTGCACTGTCAGATAGGACATGCCGGCTGCGCCTGCGGTGAGGTCTCGGGTCGAACCATGAGGCAGCCAGACGAGGCTGCCGGTCGCGACCGGTTGCGAGCCTTCCGGCGTACCCATGGATCCGTCGCCGGCGACCACGACGAGTACGACGTCCAGGTCCGGCTCGACGTGGGTGTCGACTCGCCGGCCGGCCGGGAGATGCACCAGGTTCGCGTCGAGCTGACGACCCGGCTCCGACAAAGCCCAGCGAGCACCGGAGGGAATCTGCGAGTCCTCGGCCAGCGCCCGAAGGTCTGCGAGCACACGAACTCTGGGTTCCTCCACAGCAGCGCCTCCCCCTCTCTTCTCCAACTATTATTACATGTGCTATTGGTATTAAATGCAAGCGACCGGACAGGACAGCGGGCAGAACCCGCGGCGCACTGCAGTGCTCCAAGCGGTGCGTACGGCGGATGGCCCGGTCGGCGTCGTCGAGATTGCCGAGCGGACCGATCTCCACCCGAACACAGTGCGCTTCCACCTCGACGCGCTCACCTCCCAAGGCGTCGTCGAACGAACCCTCGACGAGCCATCGGGCCGCGGCCGCCCGCGCACCGTCTACTCGGCCCGCCCCGGTATGGATCGGGCCGGGCGACGGCAATACCGCTTGCTGTCCGAGATCCTGCTCGGCCGGCTCGCAGCAACCGAAGGCGAATCCGGCGCCGAGGATGCCGGACGCGCGTGGGGCCGGCACCTGATCGAGCAGCTCCCGCCGTTCCGCACGCCCGGCCGTCCGGAGGCCACCCGACGACTGGCCGCGATGATGGACGATCTCGGCTTCGCTCCCGAGTACGCCGGCGAGTCGCCGGACCGGATCAGGCTGCGGCACTGCCCCTTCCTCGAACTCGCCGAGGAGTACTCGTCCACGTTGTGCCCGCTCCACCTCGGCCTGATGCAAGGCGCGCTCACCGAGATCCGCGCCCCGATCACAGCGACCGACCTCGAGCCGTTCGCCGAGCCCGATGCCTGCGTGGTCCACCTCCGAGCAAGCCGGAAGGAAGCATGAACAGCCAATCAGTCGCCGTCGCGACCGCGGTCGTGTTCCTTTGGCTCGGGATGGTGCTCGCGATCTCGTTCCTCGAAGCGCCGCTCAAGTTCCGGGCCCCCGGTGTCACGATTCCGCTCGGGCTCGGCATCGGCCGGATCGTCTTTCGAGCACTCAATCGCATCGAGATCGCTTGGGCGCTGGTCGCGCTCGCAGCCGTGGCCACCGGTGCCCCGACCGCCGGCGTGGCAGCACTCACCGGTGTCGTGGTCGCCGTTCTCGCCGTACAACTCATCGCCATCCGGCCGAAGCTCAACCGCCGCTCGGACCGAATCCTCGCCGGCGAGAACCTGCCACGCTCGACCCTCCACCTGTACTACGTCGCCCTCGAGACGACCAAGGTCGCCGCACTCGCGACCCTGGGCGTCACGCTCTCCCTCACCTGACGATCACGAGCCGCGCGCGGCTGAGGTGTACTTCGTCGCGAGGCGGGACAGTGCAAGGGCGGCGACCAGCAGGCCGAAGTCGCGAAGGGCGACGTCGTAGAAGCCTGGAATGGTCAGCAGGTTGACGATGATGCCGGCGAGCCAGGCCGCGACGAGCAGGCCGCCGTACCGCGGCACCACGGCGACGGCGATCCCGGCCACGATCTCGATGACACCTACGGCGTACATCGCGTCCTGTGCCGTGCCCGGAACGATGCCGTCGATCCAAGAGGCCAGGTAGCCGGGCCAGTCGGTCAGCAGGTTCGCGAACTTGTCCAGCCCGAACAGGATCGGCGCCACCGTGAAGACCGTTCGCAGCGCCAGAAAGGCCTGGTAGGCCGGGTCGGACAGCGCGCGGCTGGGTGTGCCGGTGTTCGGCAGCTCGGTAGTCATCGCCATCAGCTCCTTCTAAAATAGATCTATATTGACTTTAGAAGCCATTCCAGGTTTTAGTCAACGGTGCTTAGCTTTAGAATGTGGTGATGGACGAGACCCGGGCAGCGCGGATCGCCGCGGTGGCCGCGTTGGAGGAGCCGACGCGGCGGCGGCTGTACGAGTACGTCGTACGTCAGGCCGCCCCAGTCACCCGGGACGAAGCTGCCGCGGAGCTCGGTCTCGCCCGGGCCACTGCGGCGTTCCATCTCGACCGACTGGCTGACGAGGGCCTCTTGGCAGTCGTCTTCGAGCGCCGTACCGGCCGCTCCGGCCCGGGAGCGGGTCGGCCGTCGAAGCTCTACTGTCGGTCTGACCGACAGATCGAGGTGTCACTGCCGGACCGTCGCTACGAACTCGCCGGACGCCTGCTGGCCGCCGCCATCGAAGACAATGAGGCCACCGGTGAGCCGTCAGGAGCAGCTCTCAACCGGCGCGCCCGCCAACTGGGCAGCCAACTCGCCGCCGGCCGTACCGTGGCGACCGGCTCCGGCGAGGTGCTGCGCATCCTCGAAGAGCACGGTTTCGAGCCGAGAGTTCAAGTAGACGAAATCGTCCTCGGCAACTGTCCCTTCCACGCACTCGCGCAGCAGCACACGACGCTGGTCTGCGCGATGAACCTCTGCCTGATCGAAGGTCTCTTGACCGGCCTTCACGCGACCGAATTGCAGGCCCGCCTCGAGCCTGAGCCCGGCCAGTGCTGTGTCCGCCTCACGCGCTCCCCTGCATCCAGTTGACACGCCCGGCCAACCAGCATCCGGCCGGTCAGGGTTCGATCAGGCCGGCGCGGATCGCGTAGCGGGTCAACTCGAGGCGGTCACGCAGACCGAGCTTCTGCAGCATGTTGGCTCGGTGCCGTTCGACGGTCTTGACGCTGATGAACAGCATCTCGGCGATCGCCTTCGACGAGTGCCCTTCCGCCACCAGTTTGAGCACTTCCTCCTCGCGAGCGGTCAGCACCTGTTCGGGGAGGTCCTGCCCGTCGCGGACACGGTTCAGGTAGTTGCGGATCAACGCCTTGACCGCGCCCGGATAGAGGAACGGCTCGCCGCGCATCGCCGCCCGGCAGGCCTCCACCAGGTCCCGGTCGGCGACCGACTTCAGGACGTAACCAGCGGCCCCGGCCTTCAGCGCCTGGAAGAAGTACTGCTCGTTGTCGTACATCGTCAGCATCAGAATGCGCAGCTCCGGCCGATCGGCCGAAAGTTCCCGCGCGGCCTGGAGACCTGTCATCCGCGGCATGGCCACGTCGAGGATCGCGAGGTCGATCCCGCCCGCTCGCGCCAGGTCGACGGCTTCCTTGCCGTCGGACGCTTCGGCGACCACCGTCAGGTCGGGTTCACCGTCCAGAATGAGCCGAACGCCTCGACGTACCAGCGCATGGTCGTCGGCCAGCAGGATGCGGGTGCGGGTGGTGCCACCTGGTTCAGACACGGTCGGCCCCCGCGGCTCCGACAGGCACCACAAGACTCAACTCGGTGCCTGCGTCCGGCCCGGCACGGAGGTCGAGCGCCGCACCGACCAAGAGCGCGCGCTCGCGCATCCCTCTGATCCCCGCCCCTTCGTGACTGAGCCCGAGTCCCCGGCCGTCATCGCGAATGCAGAGGCGCACGGAGGTTTCGTCATGGCTCAGCCGTACGTCGATCCGGGTGGCGTCGGCGTGCCGCGCAACGTTCGTCAGTCCTTCCTGCGCGACCCGGTAGAGCACCAGTTCGGTGGGCGCATCCAGCGGCGGCAGGCCCGGCTGGAAACGGTGATGGATCAGCAGCCCGGTGTGGGTGGACAGTTCCTCGGCCAGCGCCGCCAGAGCGCTGACCAGGCCGAGGTCCTCGAGCACACCTGGCCTCAGCCGGTGAGCGAGTCGACGTACCTCGTCCAAACTCGCGCGAGTCGTCTCCTGAGCATGCTGCAGGTCGGCGCGCACCTCCGGCTCGGTCACGCGATCGGCTGCCCGCTTGAGCTCGAGCAGCACTGCCGTGAGGCTTTGACCGACTTCGTCGTGCAACTCCTGCGCGATCCGGCGTCGCTCCGATTCCTGCGCCGACAGTGCCCGCGCGCTGCTGGTTGCGCGCTCGGCCTCCAGCCGCGCGAGCATGTCGTTGAAGGCTCGGATCAACTGCGACACGCCACCCTGCCCCGCGATCGGCAGACGCTGACCGGGCCGGAGAAGATCGACAGTCGCCATCCGCCGGGTCAACCGGTCCAGTGGAGCCAACCCGACCTGCAGCAGTACGGCGTTGGCCACCAGCATCACCGCCAGGCCGCCCACGAGAACGACCGCTTCGGTGAACAGGACCGGCACCGACACCGTGACCGGCGCCCAGAGCAGCAGCGCCGTCGCAGCCGCGAGCACCATCGCGTTCAGACCGAAGATCCGCCAGAACAACGGCACCGGACCGGGCCTGTTCATCACTGTCACCGCTACTCCACAAACTCTCTGCAGGCGGCCGAATTGCCTACCGTACAGCGTGCCCCCAGCCGCCAAGTCGACGCGGTGGCAGGCAGCCACCGGTCGCGGTCGCCTACAGCCCGATCACCCGCCGAAATGGGTGCCAGGCCCGATGGTGAACCTCCCGGCCGTCGGTCATGGTGGGTGGCACGACGCAGTCACCAGCCTGATGCGTCCGACGCCGGCCGGCGTGCGCGAACACCTCCTCGCGCACGCCGGCTCTCATCATTCCCGAGCAGTTCGAAAGGACCCGGATCCAGATGACCACGGATGTGGGCCGGACCCAGCACCTCGCCCAGCACGAGGCACGGCAGCGCCTCGAACACGAACGCAGTTCGCGGCTCGCTCAGCTCCGCGCGATCGAGGACAGCGCCCCGCACGCGGACGCGGACCTCCAGGCGGCCCAGACGGCGGCAATCCGACGCGTTCTCGAGGAGATCGACGCCGCGGGGCAGCGCCTCGCGGACGGATCGTACGGAACGTGCAAGAGCTGCCACGGGATCATCCCCGTCGAACGGCTGGAGATCCTCCCCTACGTCGCCCTCTGCGTCAGCTGCCAGCAGCGCTCCCTCTGAGCTGCCATCCGTGCAGAGAGGATCACGATGATCGAGCTGCCAGGCCTGGGGGCCGCCTTGCGCCGTCGTGGTTCCCGGGGCAGCCCGGGGCTCGCGCTGGATCTCGGTAGCGCCCGAACCCGGGCCTGGATACCCAGCCTCGGCCTGGTCGCGGACGCACCGACAATCGCGTGTCCACCCGACGTCCTCGGCTACCCCGTTCGCCGGGGCAGCATCGCCGACGCCGCGGTGGCAGCCCGGCTGCTCGCCCGGCTGCTGAGCCGCCACGTTCCGCCGACGCAGCGGCCGGAGCTGGTCGTCATGACCCTTCCTGTGCTGTCGAGCGACGCTGACCGCAGCGCGGCCCTGGCCGCCGTCGAGATACTCCGGCCACGCGCTGTGCTCACCATCGACACCGTCCGAGCGGCTGCCCTCGGAGCCAAGGCCGATCTCACCGAACCTCTGCTCGTGATCGACCTCGGCGCCGACCTGACCGAGGTAGGGGTCCTGGGCAACGACTCGATTCTCGAAGCACGCCGCGTCCCGCTCGGTACCAGCGACTTCGGCTCGATCACAGCTGACGATCTCGTCGACTCGACCTGCGCAATGGTGACCGACCTCCTGCATCAGAACTGCGGTCCCCAGGTAGTCGACGCACTCGACCGAGGTCCCCTCCTCACCGGCGGCGGCGCTCTGCGACCGGCCATCACCTGTCGCATCGCCGAGCGACTGTCGTGCTCGATCCGTACCGCGTTCGCGCCGCAGACCATCGCCGTACGCGGCGCCTGCGCAGCTCTCCTCGCCGCCGGCCGCCACCCAGGCACCGTCGGACGGCTGACAGAACCCCGTGACAGGTAGGTCGTCGGCTCAGTGGACGTTGCCGTTCGCAACGCAGGCGACGACATGCTGAACCGCGTCCAGACCAAGACCTCGCACCCGGCGGGGGGTTGACCGGTGAGCTTTTGGCGCATGCACTTGCTGGAGGGGTGATCAGGACATGGCCGCCGAGCTCATCGCAGAAGGACGAGCGGCGTTGCGCAGGGGCGACGCAGTCTCGGCGCGGGCTGCTCTCGAGCAGGCCGGGCGTGGCCCGGAGGTCCTGGAGGTCCTGGCTTCGGCGTCGTTCGTACTGCTCGAGTACGACCGCTCACTCCACGAGATGGAGACGGCGTACGCCGGATACCGGGCAGCCGGGGACGGCGCCGGCGCAGCCCGGGTCGCCCGGATGCTCGGCGGGATGCACGGGTCCACCTCCGGCGACTGGGCGGTGGCCAGCGGCTGGATCGCGAGGGCGAAGACGTTGCTGAGCGACCTCCCCGACAGCAACGAGCGCGGCTGGGTTGCGCTGACGGAAGGCATGTTCGACGGCGACCGCGCACGCAAGAACGCCGACTTCCGGCTGGCCGTCGAGATCGGCCGCCGTACCGAGGATGCTGACTTGACCTTCGCGGCCCTGGCCTATCTCGGCGCGAGCCTGGTGCACGACGACCGCACCGAGGAGGGCATGCTGCTGCTCGACGAAGCCTGCGCCGCCGTCGCCGGCGCTGAGGTCGACAGCTTCCTGGTCGTCGAAGAGATCTTCTGCCAACTCTTCTCGGCCTGCGAACACGCCCACGACGTAACGCGTGCCGACCAATGGATCAGGATCGGTGAGCAGGTCGCCGAGCGCCGTCGGCTCCCTGCGGTGAGCGCTTACTGCCATACCCACTACGGCGGCATCCTCACCGCCGCCGGTCGCTGGCCGGAGGCCGACGCGGCGCTGACCGCGGCCGTGCGGCTGTGGGCCCTCGGGCGGCGAACCTTGAAGGCCGGCGCACTCGCCCGACTCGCCGACCTGCGCGTGAGACAAGGCAGGTACGACGAGGCAGCAGCACTCCTGGACGGACTGACCGACGACGACTCGGTCCAGCCTCGCGCAGCGCTGCACCTCGCACGCGGCGAGTACGCCGTCGCGCTCGACTTGCTCGAACACGCGGCACACCGCGCCGACCCTCGGACCAGCTCATGCCTGCCGCTGCTGGCCCTGCTCGCCGATGCACAACTGGCAGCCGGCCAAGATCCGCAGCCAACGATCGAGGCGATGGCCGCCTGCGCGGACCTGCACCCGTCGCCGTACGCGAACGCGTTGGTTGCCCTCGCCCACGGTCGAGCCGGACACGGCGACCCGAAGCGCTGGCTTCGGGACGCACTCGACGGCTTCAACCGGTCCCAGCTCCCGCTCGAGGCGAGCCTGTGCCGTTTGGACCTCGCCCGCGCCTGCAGCCACGACAACCCCGAAGTCGCCATCGCGGAAGCCAGGAACGCACTCCGCAGCTTCGAAATGCTCGAAGCGGCACGGTACGTCGACGCGGCGACCGCCGTACTGCGTCAGCTCGGCCAGAAGGTCCGCCCACCGGCCCCGTCCGGCAACCCGCTCAGCCGTCGCGAGGAGGATGTTCTCCGGTTGCTCGGAGCCGGACTGTCGAACCCGCAGATCGCCGAGCGGCTCTTCATCAGCCGGAAGACCGTCGAGCATCACGTCGGCAACATCCTGGTCAAACTCGGCCTGCGCAACCGCGCCGAGGCCGCCGCCTACGCCGTCCGCCGGGAACCCGCCGCGAAATAGGGGAGCTCCCCGATACCGGATCCGCCTCCGCCGGGGACGGTGGTGCTGAACCACCCGACCAGGAGGATCCATCATGTACGACGCCATCGTCATCGGCACCCGGGCCGCGGGCGCACCGACCGCCATGCTGCTGGCTCGCAAGGGCTACCGCGTCCTCGCCGTCGACCGCGCGACGTTCCCCAGCGACACTCTGTCGACCCACATCATCCACGCACCCGGCGTGGCCGCACTGCACCGCTGGGGCCTGCTCGATCGGCTCACGGCCACGGGATGCCCACCGATCACGCAGTACTCCTTCGATTTCGGACCGGTCGTCATCAGCGGGACCACCCTGCCGGTCGACGGCATCGACACCGCCTACGCACCGCGTCGTACCGTCCTCGACAAGCTACTCGTCGACGCCGCACGCGAAGCTGGAGTCGAAGTACGCGAGGCCTGCAACGTCGACGAGGTGCTGATCGAAGACGGCAGGGTGACTGGCATCCGATCTGGCGACAGAGAAGCGCGGGCGCACATCGTGATCGGCGCGGACGGCCGCAACAGCAAGGTCGCCAAAGCCGTCGGCGCGCAGGACTACAACACCAAGCCACGGCTGCAGTACGCCTACTTCACCTACTTCAGCGGCCTGCCGGTCAGCGGTTTCGAGACCTACATCCGTCCGGACCGCGGATTCGGCGCCGCGCCGACGAACGACGGCCTGACGATGGTGGTGCTGGGCTGGCCGCACGCCGAAGCACAGGCGTTCAAAGCCGATGTCGCCGGCAACTTCTACCGGACCCTCGACCTGGTGCCGTCGTTCGCGGCCCGGCTCGGCGCCGCGAAGCAGGAAGCGCCCTTCCTCGGCGGTTCCGTGCCCGGCTGGTTCCGCACACCCTATGGCGATGGCTACGCACTCGTCGGCGACGCCGGCTACAACAAGGACCCGATCACGGCCCAGGGAATCACTGACGCCTTCCACGACGCCGAACGCTGCAGCAACGCGGTCGACGACTGGCTGGGCGGCGGCAAGCCCTTCGAGGACGTGATGGGCACCTGGCACCAGGAACGCGACGCCCAGGCGACGCCGCTGTACGAGTTCACCGCCCAACTGGCCACCCTCGAACCAGCACCCGCGGCGATGCAGCAACTCCTCGGTGCCATCCAGGGCAACCAGGACGCAATGGACGGGTTCGTCAGCGTGATCTCGGGCGCACTCTCTCCCACAGACTTCTTCGCCGAGGGCAACGTCCGACGAATCCTCGCCGAAGCCTCGGCGTCTCCCACACGCTGAATCCAGGTCAGTGCGGTGGGAAGCAGGCGGCCACGGCCAGGCGATCGACGAAGTCGTTCATCTCGTGGCCGGAATGGCCCTTGACCCAGTGGAAGGCGACGTTCCTGCGCTCGGTCACCAACTCCACCAGCGGCTCCCAGAGGTCCCTGTTGGCGACCGGCTTCTTGGCCGAGGTGAGCCACCCTCGCTCGAGCCAGCCGGCATGCCACCTGTCGCGGAAGCAGTTGACGACGTAGGTCGAATCCGACACGACCAGCAGCGGACCGTCATTGGCCCGCACCGCCTCGAGGGCGGCACGGATCTCCATCCGCTGGTTCGTGGAGGCAGCCTCGTGACCGGCCGCGAACTCGCTCGTCGACAGCGCCCAGGCCCAGCCGCCAGGTCCAGGGTTGCCCGAGCAGGCACCGTCGGTGAACACCGTGCGCGCGCCGACAGGGACTGTCATATCCGCCGGACGAGGACGGCGAGCGCGAACTGGAGGCATCAGAGCTAGATCGTACTGCGCTGGGCCGGGGCGCTAGCGCTCGTTCTGGAGGAAGCTCGGGCCGGGGAGCAAGGCGCGAAGGGTTTGGAGCTGGTCCGGCACGATCGAGTACCAGGACCACAGTCCTCGCTTCTCACGGGCCAGAATCCCTGCCGTGACGAGGATCTTCAGGTGGTGGCTGATCGTCGGCTGGCTGAGCTCCAGCGGCTCGGTCAGATCGTTGACACAGGCCTCGCGGTTCGCACTCGACTCGATCATCGCCAAGAGCTGCAGGCGGGTCGGATCCGAGAGTGCCTTCAGGACAACAGCCAGGCGTTCGGCTTCATCGCGGTCGATCGCGACACCGGCCACTTGCTGAGCGCCGTCGCCACTGGCCGCGCCGGCTGCCGCGGCGCTTCGACGGGGGCTCACCTCAGCAGTGTAGATCGTGCGATTGCCCGGTGCTGACAGCTGCCCAGGCCTCCAGTCACTGCGTGACCGCCAGGTGAACGTCGTACCGGGACTGCGGAGCGGGGCCGGCCCATCACATCCGGCTTGCATTACATCGACATTCGTCTATATGGAGCCTGGTGCTCACCGTTTGTTCACCTGGCGTTTACATCGAACTTCTTCGATCTAGTTGTCACATGAACGTGCGACAGCTCGCCGCGCCCCGGATTCGCGGGGCCCAACTCAGGAGGGGTGCCCGGTGGTCATCCGCCCGGTCAAGCACTTGCGTTACCTCGCCGTTTCGACGGCTGCGCTGCTAGCCCTGTCAGCCTGCGGCGGTAGCAACAACGAGAATTCCGGGGAAGGCGGCAGCGGCGAGGCGTTGTCTGGCCAGGTGGTCGTCGACGGCTCGAGCACGGTCGAGCCGCTCACTGCGGCCGCGGGCGAGCTGTTCAAGGAGGAGCAGAGCGGCGTCGACGTCGCTGTCGGCACCTCCGGCACCGGCGGCGGGTTCAAGAAGTTCTGTGCCGGTGAGACCGACATCTCCAACGCCTCCCGGCCGATCAAGGACGAGGAGAAGGCGCTGTGCGACAAGAGCGGCGTCAAGTTCTCCGAGCTCCAGGTCGCCAACGACGCGCTCACGGTGGTCGTCAACAAGGACAACGACTGGGTCGACTGCCTCACCGTCGCCCAGCTGAAGAAGATGTGGGAGCCCGGCTCCAAGGTCAAGACCTGGAACCAGGTCGACCCCAAGTTCCCGAACGAGCCGCTCCCCCTGTACGGCGCCGGCTCGGACTCCGGCACGTTCGACTACTTCACCGCTGAGATCAACGGCGAGGAAGGGGCCAGCCGGACCGACTACAACCCGACCGAGGACGACAACGTGACGGTCCAGGGCGTGTCCGGTGCCAAGGGTGCTCTCGGGTACTTCGGCTTCTCCTACTACGAGGAGAACGCGGACAAGCTCAAGGCGCTGAAGATCGACGGCGGCAAGGGCTGCGTCGAGCCGTCGGTGGCCACCGCCCAGGACGGCACCTACACGCCGCTGGCCCGCCCGCTGTTCATCTACCCGTCGGACAAGGGGCTGCAGAAGAAGCAGGTCCTCGGGTTCGTCGAGTTCTACCTCGAGAACAACCAGGAGATCGTCGAGGCGGCCAAGTTCGTGCCGCTGACGGACGCCCAGAAGGCGACCGCGAAGTCCGAACTGGACAAGCTGAAGGCCCAGTGACCATGCCGGACCCAACGGCAGCTACGGCGACGGGTGCCGCCACCGGGGGGCGGGGGCATCCGCCTGTCTGGCGCGGGCCTGCGGTCGACCTGACACAGCAAGACCCCCGGCGTGGCGAGCGATTCATCAAAGCAACGATGGTCACGGCGGCCTGGCTGTCCGTCGCAGTCACCATCGGGATCGTGGTGTCACTGCTGGCCCCAACGGTCACCTTCTTCACCCACGTCGGGCCCGGAGACTTCCTCTTCGGCACCGAGTGGACCGCAGGGTTCGGCAACAAGTTCAGCTGGACCGACAAGGCGTGGGGCGTGATGCCCCTGGTGGCCGCCACCTTGATCGTGACACTGATCGCCCTGGCCGTCGCAGTACCGCTGGGGCTCGGCGCGGCGATCTACCTGAGCGAGTACGCCTCCGAGCGGGTCCGCAAGGTGCTCAAGCCGGTGCTCGAGGTGCTGGCCGGCATCCCCACCGTGGTCTACGGATTCCTGGCGCTGACCATCTTCACGCCGATCCTCGGGAACCTGGTGCAGTTCGACACGATCCACAACCTGCTCTCGCCGGGCATCGTGATGGGCTTCATGATCGTTCCGACGGTCGCCTCGCTGGGCGAGGATGCGATGTCCGCCGTCCCCCTGGCGCTGCGGCAGGGCTCCTACGCGCTGGGCGCGAACCGGATGAAGACCACCCTGCGGGTGGTGTTCCCGGCCGCGTTGTCCGGGATCGTCGCGGCGATAGTGCTCGCGTTCTCCCGCGCGGTCGGCGAGACGATGATCGTCACCATCGCGGCCGGCAGCCGCGCCGAGCTGACCTTCGACCCGCGCGAAGGCGCCCAGACCATGACCGGCTTCATCGCCCAGGTCGCCAGTGGCGACGCACCCCAGGGCTCGCCGGTCTACTACTCGTTGTTCGCCGTGGGCGCCTTGCTCTTCGCGATCACCTTCCTCATCAACCTGGCCAGCATTCGTCTGGTGCGCAAGTACAGGCAGGCCTACTGATGACCACAGCCAGCGCGACCCAAGCGCCGACCCTGACCCGCGGACGGAGCAAGGACAGGATCGCCTCGACCGTGTTCGCCGCAGTCCTGTGGGCCTGTCTGGCACTGATCTGCGTCTTCCTGTTCTTCGTCCTGGCCGTGATCGTGCAGAAGGGCCTGGCTCGGCTCGACGGGAACCTGATCGCCAACCAGCCGTCGAAGATCAGGCCCGTGACCGCAGGCGTCCAGTCCGCGCTGCTCGGCACGCTGTGGGTCGGCGCGATGACTGCCCTGATCGCGATGCCGCTCGGCATTGCGGCCGCCATCTACCTGGAGGAGTACGCGAACCCGGCGAGGTGGTGGAACCGGGCGATCGAGCTCAACATCCAGAACCTGGCCGCGGTGCCGGCGGTCATCTACGGCATCCTCACCCTCGGCTTCGTGGTCCGAGGCCCGATCTCCGTCGGCGGCGTCGTGATCGCGGGCGGTGTCGCGCTGGCTCTCCTGATCCTCCCGGTCATCATCATCACGACCAGGGAGGCGATGCGTGCTGTGCCCCGGGAGATCCGCGACGGCTCGCTCGCCCTCGGCGCCACCGAGTGGCAGACGACCTGGAAGCAGGTGCTGCCCGCTGCCGTGCCCGGAATCGCCACCGGCTCGATCCTCGCGATGTCGCGGGCGATCGGCGAGGCGGCACCGCTGATCCTGGTCGGCGCCACCACCTTCGTCACGTTCAACCCGGACGGCCTGCTGTCGAAGTACACGACCTTGCCGGTGCAGATCTACAACCTCGTTCCGCAGGACCGCGACGCGTTCCGCGACCTCGCGTACGCCGCCATCCTGCTGCTCATCGTCGTCCTGCTGGCCATGAACGCCGTCGCGATCTGGCTGCGCAACCACTACCAGCGCCGCTGGTGACATGACCACCCCGGGAGAGCACGCCATGACGAACGTCGAACCGGACATCGCCACCGTTCCCGAGACGGTCGGCGCCGCCGGCGCCCCGCACGAGATCCGCGTCGAGCTCAGCGAACGCGGCGACCAGCACGCGCCGCCGGCCGAGCCCGACGGCGTGATCGAGCTCCGCGACCTCGAGGTGTACTACGACAAGTTCCTCGCCGTCTCCGGTGTCGACATGGTCTTCGGCAGCAAGCAGATCACCGCCCTGATCGGGCCCTCGGGCTGCGGCAAGTCGACCGTCCTGCGGTGCCTGAACCGGATGAACGACCTCGTCCCCGGCGCCCACGTGCTGGGCAGCATCCGGTACCACGGCGTCGACATGTACGACGACAGCGTCGACGTGATCGAGGTCCGCCGCCGGATCGGAATGGTGTTCCAGAAGCCGAACCCGTTCCCCAAGTCGATCTACGACAACGTCGCCTACGGCCCGCGCGTCACCGGCCTGAAGCCGAAGAGCATGGACGACGTCGTCGAGCGAGCGCTGCACGGCGCCGCACTGTGGGACGAGGTCAAGGACAAGCTCAAGCAGAGCGCGTACGGCCTGTCCGGCGGACAGCAGCAACGGCTGTGCATCGCCCGTACCATCGCCACCAACCCCGAGGTGATCCTGATGGACGAGCCGTGCTCGGCGCTGGACCCGATCGCGACGGCGAAGATCGAGGACCTGATGGTCGATCTGGCCAAGACCTACACGATCATCATCGTCACCCACAACATGCAGCAGGCCGCCCGGGTCTCGCACCGGACCGCGTTCTTCACCGCGGCGGCCGACGAGCACGGCCAGCGCACCGGCCGGCTGGTGGAGTTCGACAACACCAGCAAGATCTTCGGCAACCCGTCGGACAAACGCACCGAGGCCTACATCACCGGCCGGTTCGGGTGAGCGCGATGACCGCCCCGACGATGAACGCCCCGGAGTCAGCCGAGGTCCGGCCGCACCGGCGGCCCGGCCGGAAGGCGCAGTTCCGCATCTCGGTCCTGGTCGTCGACCACGGCGACGACGTCGACGAACTGCTGGCCGCCTCGGCCGATCAGCCCTTCGACGTGCACGTCTGCGCCGATGCAGCCGAGGCCCTCCTCCATGTCGGCAAGCTCTGCCCGGACGTCGTCCTCCTCGGCCCGTGCGCCGGGCGCCTGGATCCGATCGAGTTCCTGAGCATCGTGCGGACCGACGACCCGCACCAGCCGATCGTCGTCGGCGCCGAGGTGGGCAGCAACGAGTTCACCAGCCGGGCCAGCGACGCCGGCGCCAGCGCAGTCGTGCCCAGGCCGTACCGGGTCCGCGAACTCCTCGCACTCATCAACTCGCTCGCACCACCGCCGCACCAAGTCGGTCTGCGGCCCCCGGCCCTCGACCTCGGCCGGCTGCGGGTCGACGGCGCCGTCCCGCAGGCGTGGCTGGACGGGCGCCAGATCGAGCTACCGCCGATGGAGTTCCTCCTGCTGCGGTTCTTCGCGGAGCGACCTGGCGAGCTGGTCACGCGGCAGGAACTTCTCGACGCGGTCTGGGGCCGGGAGGCCGCCGTACGCAGCAACACGCTGAACGTCCACATCATGCGGCTGCGCAAGCGGCTCCGCGGCGACCACGGACCGGACTGGATCAGGGTGATCCGGAACCTCGGGTATCAGTTCGTGGTACCGACAGCCCCTGCCGTCGACCAGAAGTTCGCCCGATGACCGCGCGGCCGGCGACCGGGCTCGTCGCGGCGACCGGCGTACAGTTGGATCAGCACGGCACGATCGTCGTCGACCGGCAGATGCGCGCCAACGTCCCGGATGTCTGGGCCGCCGGAGATTGTGTCCACACCCATCACGTCCTGCTCACCGAGCCGACGTACGTGCCGCTGGGGACCACCGCACACAAACAAGGCCGCATCGCCGGAGCCCTTGGGACGCCATCCAACTCGCCGCGCTGCACTGGCTCGCAGCGCGGTAATCCGGCCACGGAGGCACCTATGCGCGAGATGTACCACGAGCAGCTCAACGACATCCTGATCGACCTCGAACGGATGACGCTCGTCGTCTCCGCCGCCGTGCAGCGCTCGACCAGCGCACTGCTCGCCGCGGACCTCAGTGCCGCCGAGGCGGTCATCGGCGCCGACACCCAGCTCGACGCCGCCGGCGAGACCGTCGAGGAGAAGATCTTCGACGTGATCGCCCGGCAGGCGCCGGTCGCAGCCGAGCTCCGGATGCTGGTCGCCGCGTTGCGGATGGTCGCCGACCTCGAGCGGATGGGCGACCTCGCCGCCCACGTCGCCAAGATCGCCCGCCTGCGCTACCCGGCGCCGGCCATCCCCACCGAGTTGCACGGCATGATCGAGGAGATGAGCCGCGCCACCCGGCGAATGGTCGACCAGGCCGGCGAGGTCATCTCCACCCGGGACGTCTCCGCGGCACTGCGGATCGAGGCCGCCGACGACGAGATGGACCGGCTCCGGCGCAACCAGTTCCGGCAGATGATGGATCCCTCCTGGCCGCACGGCGTCGAGGTCGCCGTCGACCTCGCCCTGCTCGGCCGCTACTACGAACGCATCGCCGACCACGCGGTCTCGATGGCCCGCCGCGTCATCTTCCTCGTCACCGGGCACATGCCGGCGGGCCAGTAGGCAACCCGCACCCAGTCAGCTGCAGCAGCCCGACTGGGTGCTCGGCTGGGCGTCGACCACGGTCAGCAGACCACCGCTGATCCCGGTAGCCAGTCCCCGGCCGGCCGGAGCCGCGATGGTGACGGCCTGCGGCGCCGGGCCGCAGCATCCGACCGCAGCCTCGTCGGACGACTCGCCGTACGCGAGGTTCGACGAGCACACCCCGGTCTCCGGCAGGTTCAGCTGGACGTCGCGCGCAGCGTCCCAGTCCCCCGCGATCGCCGCGACGACCGAGCGGGCCTGCTCGTAGCCGGTGGCCAGCAGGAACGTGGGCGCCCGGCCGTACGACTTCGCACCCACCGCGTAGTACCCCGGCTCCGGGTGAGTGAGCTCGTCGACGCCGTGCGGTGGAACGGTCCCACAGGAGTGCTGGTTCGGGTCGATCAGCGGTGCCAGCGCCCGCGTGGACGCCAGGATCGGGTCGAGGTCCAGCCTCAGCTCGCCGACGATCTCGTGGTCGGGCCGGAACCCGGTCGAGTTCACCACGTTGTCCGCGGCAACCCGCCGGTCCCCCGAGACCAGCTCCACCCGGCCGTCCGCCGTACGGGAGATCGCCTCGATCCGGAAGCTGCTCACCAGCTCCACCCGCCCGGACTGCACCAGCTGCCTCAGCCGGGACCCGAGCGCGCCACGCGCCGGCAACTCGTCGGCCTCACCGCCGCCATAAGTGCGGGCCTGGTCCGCGCCGCGAACCACCCACAGCACCTGCGTGCCCTGCTCCTGAGCGGCCAGATCACCAAGCTCCAGCAGGGTCGTCGCAGCCGAGTGACCAGCACCGACCACCGCCGTACGACGACCGGCGAAGCGCTCACGGTCGCGCACCAGCACGTCCGGCAACGCCGGCACGATCCGGTCGGCGACGTCGGCCTCGCCGCGCGCCGGGATCCCGGACCCGCCGAGCACGTTCGGCCGGCGCCACGTGCCCGTCGCGTCGATGACTGCGCTCGCAAGCAGTTCCTCGCCGTCGGCGAGCCGCACCAGGAAAGGCACCGCTTCGCGCCCCGCGGTACGGATGCGGTCGAAGCCGACCCGCGTCACCGCGGTCACCTGAGCGCCATACCGGATCCGGTCCCCGATCTGCGGCGTCTTGGCCAGCGGTGCGAGATAGGCGTCGACCAGGTCGCCGCCCGTCGGCAACTCGTCGAGGTCGGGCTCGATCCAGTCGGTCTGCTCCAGCAGTCGCCGCGCGGCACCGTCGATGTCGTAGCGCCACGGGCTGAACAGCTTCACGTGCCGCCACTCGTCGATCGCAGCCGCCACCGTCGGCCCCGACTCCAGCACCACGAACTCGAGGCCACGTTCGGCCAGGTGCGCCGCTGCTGCCAGTCCCACCGGGCCCGCTCCGATGACTACCACCGGCTCTGTCACGATCATCCTCCGTGCTGTCTAGACGTTCATCTAATCACGAAGCTTGCCTCTTGATTCGACAAGAGTCAAGATAGATCCATGTCGAAACAGGAGCTCGTCGTTCTCACCACCTGCTGCACGCCGATCTCCGAGGCCGCCCTCGACCCCGGCCAGGCCGCGGACGGCGCCGCCGTGTTCAAGGCACTGGCCGATCCGATCCGGCTCCGGCTGATGTCGATCATCGCCTCGGCCGGCGACGAGGTCTGCGTCTGCGACATCACACCGAACTTCGATGTGAGCGGGCCGACGATCTCGCACCACCTGAAGGTGCTCCGCGAAGCAGGCCTGGTCGACTGCGAGCGCCGCGGCACCTGGGTCTACTACTGGCCGATCCCCGAGCGCCTCACCTGGCTCTCGAACCTGCTGTCCGTCCCGACACCTGCAACTGTCTGACCGAATCGCCCTCGCGACCTGGTCGCCGGCCCCTGGTCAGGCAGTCGGGAACAGCTCGTCGACCAGTTCCCTGACCTGTTGGTGGATCTCGTCGCGGATCCGCCGTACCTCTGTGAGCGGCCGGCCCTCCGGGTCGCCGATCTGCCAGTCCAGGTAGCGCTTGCCGGGATAGAGCGGGCATGCATCGCCGCAGCCCATCGTGACGACGACGTCGGCGGCGCGGACGATCTCGTCGGTCAGCGGCTTGGGATACGCGCCACCGAGGTTGACGCCGACCTCGTTCATTGCGGTGACCACGTTCGCATCGACAAGGGCCACCGGCAACGAACCGGCCGATCGGACCAGCGCCCGATCGCCGGCCAGCTGACTCAGGAGACCCGCCGCCATCTGCGACCTTCCCGCGTTGCGGACGCAGACGAAGAGAACCTCGGACACCGAGCCCTGTGTCCTGCCCTCCGCCTTCGCCAAGGCAGCCAGTCGCTCGGCTGCGAAGTTCGCCGTCAGCGACGGCAGGAAACGTTGAACCCGGGATCGGGCCGCCAGCATGTCGTAGCTCTCGCCGACATAGCGCCGTACTGTCTCCGGCGAGAAGACTCCCGTGAAGCGGGTCGCCAACTGCTCAGAGATGCGCCGCAGCTGCCGATCGACCACGGCGGTGTCCAGGTCGAATGCCCGACCGCGGGCCGGCCCTTGCTTGGGCGACTCGACGCCGAGCAAGGTCGCCAACTGCGCGACCGCGTGGTGCGTCGGCCGGTAGTAGGTGTGCGCCTGCCGCCGTTCCCGGGTCAGCAGGTCCGCCTCGCAGAGCACCCGCAGATGGTGGCCGATCGTCGTCGACGACTGCTCGAGCTCGCCGGCGAGCTGACCCGCGCTGACCTCCCCGGCCGGATGTGTCAGCACCAGGCTCATCAGGCGCAGCCGGGTCGGATCCGCGACGACGCTCAGCTGAGCCGCGCGCCGCTCGGCGTCCTCGCGCGACAGCGGAATCACCAGCGCCTGCTGGCCCCCCGGCTTCGGCATAGCTCAATATTCACAGCCATCTATATACCGGTCAACGCGCCGGCCGCGGACCTCACGACGCCTGCAACTCGCCGACGAGCTTCTCGACCCGGCCGCGGATCTCGTCGCGGACCTGGCGGACGACCTCGATCGGCTGACCGGCCGGGTCGGTGAGCTCCCAGTCCTCGTACCGCTTGCCGGGGAAGATCGGGCATGCGTCGCCGCAGCCCATGGTGACGATGACGTCGCTCTCCCGGACGGCCTCGGTCTCCAGCAGTTGCGGCACAGCGCCGGTGATGTCGATACCGACCTCCTGCATCGCCTCCACGGCCACCGGGTTGATCTGGTCGCGCGGCGCGGAGCCGGCCGAGCGAACCTCGACGGTGTCGCCGGCCAGGTGCCGCAACCAGCCCGCGGCCATCTGGGACCGGCCGGCGTTGTGGACACAGACGAACAGAACAGTTGGCTTGCTCACTTGGAAGCTCCAGTACTCGCAGTGGTGTCGATGTGAGGGGTGACTACGTCGTCCGCAGCACGTCCGGCTCTCGGGTACAGCAGCGCCAGCAGGCCCACTCCGACGGCAGCGCCGACGAGCTGTGCGATCACGAAGCCCGGCAGAGACGCCGGGGCGATCCCGGCGAACGTGTCGCTGAACGCCCGCCCGATCGTGACCGCCGGGTTCGCAAACGATGTCGAGGAGGTGAACCAGTACGCCGCACCGATGTAGGCGCCGACTGCGGCCGGCGCGACCGACGCCCGCCCGGTTGCCGCGAGCGCGAAGATCAGCACGATCAACGCCGCCGTCGCGACGACCTCACCGAGCCACAGCTGCCCGGTGGCGCGTTCCGTCGTCGACCACGACACCGCCGCTTCGCCGTACATGAGATTCGCCAGTACGGCGCCCAGCACAGCGCCGACGATCTGCGCCGGGACGTAGGCGGCGAGGTCCTGCGCGGTCAGGCCGCTGCCGGTGCTCCGGCCGAGCCACCAGTCGACCGCCGAGACCACCGGGTTGAAGTGCGCACCCGACACCGGACCGATCATCAGGATCAGTACGGCGAGCCCGAGCGCGGTCGCGAACGCGTTCTCCAGGAGCTGCAGCCCGACGTCGTTCGGCGACAGCCTGGCCGCGGCGATCCCGGATCCGATGACGACGGTGACCAGAAGACCGGTTCCGATGCCCTCGGCAACTGCCCGTCGCCACAACGGCGTCGTGTTCACCGGCCGCTCACGACAGATACGTCGATCTCGTCGAGCAACTGGCGGACCCGGCGCTCGATCTCGTCGCGGATCGGGCGGATGTCGGCGACCTCGAGGCCGGCCGGGTCGTCGAGGACCCAGTCCTCGTACCGCTTGCCCGGGAAGATCGGGCATGCGTCGCCGCAGCCCATGCTGATGACCACGTCCGCGGCCCGAACCACCTCATCGGTCCACGGCTTGGGATACTCGCTCGAGATGTCGATGCCACGCTCAGCCATCGACTCGACCGCCGCCTGGTTCACCTCGGCACCCGGCTCCGAGCCGCCCGACCACCCGATGGCACGGTCACCGACCAGATGCTCGAAGAACCCAAGCGCCATCTGGCTGCGCCCGGCGTTGTGCACGCACAGGAACAGCACGACCGGCCGTCCGTCGTCGTGATGCCCCTCGACCCTGGCCAACGCCGTCAACCGCTGACGCGCGAAACGCTCGGCCAGCAGCGGCAGGAAGTTCGGCACCGTGCTGCCGGTCGCGAACTGGTCGTAGCTGGAGTGCAGGAACCGCTCGATCGTCTCCGGCCCGTAGATCCCGGCGAACTGCTCCCCCAGCCGGGAGGCCGCCGTACGCAACGCGAGATGCTGATCGATGGACAAGTCTTCACGGTGGTACCGACCGACTTCGGTCATGATCCCGTCCTCTTCTTCTTGCGATGGGACACCAGTGGCGCCAACCGGTCGACCCGATCGGCGATCTCGTCGTACGCGGCCTCGAAGGCCGCGTCCGTGTCCGTCGGCGCCGGATCCGGCACCGACCAGTGCACCCGCGGCCGCACCTCCGCCGGCAGGTGCTCGTACGCGATGTCGCACACCGCGATCACCAGGTCGTCCGACTTCACCACGTCGTCGACGTGCGCCGTACTCCAGCCGGCCGGATCCAGACCGCGCCGCCTGGCCACCTTCGCCGCCCGCGGATGCACCCGCTCCGCCGGCCGAGTCCCCGCCGATATCGCCGGGACGTGACTACGCCGAGCCCAGATCGCCGCCGCCAGCTGCGACCGGGCCGAGTTCTGCGTACACACGAACACCACGCGCGGCACCGCACTCAGCGGAGGAATCCCCACCTTCGACAACGCCTCAGGCACCAGCCGCACGTAGGTCCGGCGATGATCCCCTTCGGACCTCCCCCGCACCACGAGGCCGGCCTCCTGCAGAACCTTCAGATGATGCGCGACCAGGTTGGTCGGCATCTCCAGCAACGCCCCCAGCTCCCCCGGCGCCGCGTCCCCCACCGCCAACGCATCGACGATCGCCAACCGAGCCGGATCCCCGAGCGCCGCATGCACTCGGGCCCGCTCCACCAGAGACTTTCCCTCAACGCTCATTGCCTCAATGATCGCTGAGCTACTCCGCCCCTGTCAACACATGAGCTGCACCCTCCTCACACCCCCGGAGCAAGTCAATTCACCTGACGTGCACCAGCTGCCTGGTTCAGCGGCTGACGCGGCCGGTCTCGTAGGCCCACATGACGATCTCGACGCGGTTCCTGGCGTCGAGCTTGGTCATGATGCCGGCGATGTGCGTCTTGACGGTGCTGAGGCTGACATGGAGCTCGGCGGCGATCTCGGCGTTCGTCCGGCCCTGCGCCACAGTCAGCAGGACTTGCTCCTCGCGATCCGTGAGAGGTTCGACCGGCTGGACCAGCCGCCGACCGCCTCGTACGTCGGAGAAGGCGGCAAGCAGCCGGGCGGTGATGTTCGGGGCAATGAGCGCATCGCCGTCAGCGGCAGCATGAATCGCCTGGATCAAGAGCGCTGGCCCGGAGTCCTTGAGCAGGAATCCTCTGGCCCCGGCCTTGAGCGCTCCGTGCACGTACTCGTCGAGATCGAAGGTGGTGATCACCACGATCGCGAGCGGGTCGTCGACACCTGCGCCGGCGAGCTCGCGGGTCGCCGCGATGCCGTCCATACCGGGCATCCGGACGTCGAACAGGCAGACATCGGGTCGCAGCCGGCGGGCGAGGGTCACTGCCTCATGACCGTCCGCCGCCTGACCGACCACCTCGATATCGGGCTGGGCGTCGAGGATCATCGTGAGCCCGGTGCGGATCAGGTCCTGGTCGTCGGCGACCAGCACGCGGATGGTCATCGGGCCGCCTTGGGCAGGGTCGCCTCGACGGTCCAGCCGCCTTCCTGACCAGGCCCCGCCACGAGGAAGCCACCGAGAAGCATCGCCCGTTCGCTCATCCCGACCAGGCCGTAGCCCAACGGATTGCGTGCCGTCGCACCGCCGTCCCCGTCGTCGGAGACCGTCAGCCGCACGCAGTCCGCGTCGCCGATCACGCGTACGTCGATCCGGGTGGCGTGCCGCGCGTGGCGTACGGCGTTCGTGACCGACTCCTGGGCGATGCGATAGATCGCCGTACCGATCGGGGATCCGAGGTTGTCGAGGTCACCGGACAGGTCGAGCTCGACCCGCGGCGAGCCGACGCTGAGAGCCAGTCGCTCCAGGTCGGCGACCCCCGGTTGCGGCATCAGCGCACCGGCCCCGTCGCCGCGCAGACTCCCGACCATGACGCGCATCTCCGCGAGAGTACGCGACGCCTCCTCCTCGATCACGGCGAGCGCGTCCAGCGCGGCGTCGGGACGAGCAGCGCCGACGACTTGGCCGGCTTGCGCCCGGATGGCGATGGCCGAGACGTGGTGAGCGACCGTGTCGTGGAGCTCGCGGGCCAACTGTTCGCGTTCGCGCAGCCGCACCTGGTCCAGTTCACGCAGCCGCGACGTCGACCAGTAACGGACCGCCGTACCGAGCGTGGCCGGAAACATCAGGACCAGGCTGCCGACGATGGAATCGACAACCCCGGTGAAGTTTCCGGCCAGACCCAGCACCAACGTGACGAGGATGATCGCCAGCCCGATCCCGATCTCGCGTCCGGATCCCCACCGAAGCAGTGCGTACGGCAGCAGCAGTAGACACGCCATCGTGTTCAAGCCGACCGGGCTGCCGGTGGTGACCAGGCTCGCGACGTCGGCGACGATCACAGCGCCGAAGGCCCCGGCCACCACGGCCAGCGGATGCGTACGGCGCCACAGGAGAGACGTGATGACACCGAGCGCCAGCACGAGCGCGACAGGCCTCCAAACCAACGCATCGCGCAGTAGACCTTCGAGAATCGCCGTCGGAATCAGCACCAGCAGCAGCGCCCAGTCCCGCCACACCCGCTCGGGTGCCCCGGGTGCCCGCGGCTCCGCCCAGAGCGCGCGTACGGCGTTGGTCAGCATGTCCTCAGGGTAGAGATTCCCGGCGTACGGCGGATCAGCCCAAAGTACGGCGCGTCGGTCGGCCGATCGGGCTACCGAACTCCGCCCGTTCGCCTGAGGCGACGCCGCCGGCGTCTTCGCCACGCTATGACCACATCGGTCGCACCGCGCTGGAGGGGATCAGAGATGATGTCGAACTCGCTGTACCGGTTGGGACGGTTCGCCGCCCGACGGGCCTGGACAGTCATCGGACTGTGGCTTGCCGTGTCCGTGCTAGTTGTCATTGCCTCGGGCGCCTTCGGCCAGAAGCTCGAGGACTCCTTCGGCGCACCGGGGACCGACTCACAGCAGGCAACGGACCTGCTGACGGCCGCGGGTGCCGATCAGGCCGGCCTCACCGCCCAACTCGTCGTCACGCCGCTGGATGACCAGACGACCTTCTTCGACTCAGCCGAGGCGCGCGCAGCCCTCGCCCAGATCCGATCGGCGGCCTCCGAGCTGCCGAACGTGCTGGAGACGAGCGATCCCACCGCCACGCCAACGGCAGCCCCGGGAGTCATGTCACCCGACGGTCGGGTCGCCATCCTTCGGCTGCAGTATCCGGTGCTCGAACAACTGGACAAGTCGGACCTCGACAGACTGAAAGCGTTCGCTGCGCAGGAGCACCCACTCCGGGTCGAGGCAGGTGGCGACCTCTTCTTCGCCTTCGAAGAACCCGCTAGCGGACTCGGCGAAGCCATCGGGCTGCTCGCCGCGGTTGCCGTACTCCTGCTCGCCTTCGGATCGGTCATCGCGATGGGACTTCCCATCGGTATGGCGCTCTTCGGCCTGGCGCTCGGCGTCAGCTCGATGGCCCTGGTCGCCCACCTGATCGACATCCCGAGCTGGGCACCCGTGCTCGGCAGCATGATCGGCATCGGAGTCGGGATCGACTACGCGCTGATCCTCGTCACCCGGCACCGTGAACACCTCGCGCAGGGGATGCCCGTCGACGAGGCGGCCGGGCGGGCCGTCGCCACAGCCGGCCGGGCCGTCGTGCTCGCCGGCGGCACGGTCGTCCTCGCGATCCTCGGGCTCGCCGTCGCCGGCGTTCCGTTCATCACTGCCGGCGGCCTGGCCGTCTCGCTCATCGTGCTGACCATGGTGCTCGTCTCGATCACCCTGCTCCCCGCGTTCCTCGGCCTTGCCGGGCAGTGGATCAACCGTCTGGGGCTGCGGCGCAAACGTCGCTCCGCCGGGCCGGGTTGGCAGCGGTGGGCCGAGCATGTGGCGAGGAACGCCGTCGCGTACGTCGTCGGCGCCACCGTCCTGCTCCTCGCACTCGCTGCACCGCTGCTGGCTCTCCGCGTCGGCACCCCCGACGACGGCGCCCTCCCGGAAAACCGCACCCAACGCCAGGCCTACGACCTGGTCGCCGCGGGCTTCGGGCCCGGCATCAACGGGCCGCTGGTCATCGCCGTCGACATCTCGAAAGACCCAACCGTGATCCAGCCCCTCGTCGACGCCGTCAACGCCGACCACGGCATAGCCGACGTCGCACCTGCCCTGGTGAACGCCGAGGCCGGAGTCGCCACCGTGGTCTCCTTCCCGGCCACCGGACCGCAAGACGACGAAACCGTCCGCACCATCGAGCGTCTGCGCACCGACGTGCTCCCGGCCGCGATCGGCGGGCGCCCCGCCACGGCTCACGTCGGTGGTCAGACTGCGACCCTGGCGGACGTCGCCAACCGGGTCGAGGATCGCCTGCCATGGTTCATCGGCGCGGTGATCGTGCTCTCCATCCTGCTCCTGACAGTCGTCTTCCGGTCGGTCGTCGTACCGCTCAAAGCGGCCCTGATGAACCTGCTGAGCATCGGAGCCTCGTTCGGCGTGATGGTGATGGTGTTCCAGTGGGGCTGGGGCGCCGAGCTGATCGGACTGGAGGCGACGGTGCCGATCCTCCCATTCATTCCGCTGTTCATGTTCGCGATCCTGTTCGGGCTGTCGATGGACTACGAGGTGTTCCTGTTGTCCAGGGTGCGGGAGGAGTACGTGAACACCGGCGACAACGACACCGCCGTCGTCCGCGGCCTCGCGGCCACCGGACGGGTCATCACGGCGGCCGCGCTGATCATGATCTCGGTCTTCCTGAGCTTCGTCATCAACGACGATCCGAGCATCAAGATGTTCGGCCTCGGCCTGGCCACCGCCGTCTTCATCGACGCGACCATCGTGCGCCTCATCCTGGTCCCCGCCTCCATGAAGCTTCTCGGCAAAGCCAACTGGTGGCTCCCCACCTGGCTCGCCCGCCTGCTACCGGCAGCGCACGAGTCCCACACCTCCCGCCCGCCCGAACCAAGTCGGACCGACGACCACGCGCTCGTCTGACCCCTGTCGTAGCTGGAGGGAGGTGGGAGTCGTGTCAGGTGGTGCCGAGCAGGATCAGGAGGGCGGTGACCGTGAGGGCTACGCCGGCGCTTGCGGTCCACGCGACCTGCCGTGGGATCACGCCGTACTGGCGGTGCGCGCTGCCGCCAGTCGCCGGATGTCCGTCGCGACGACGGGCGATCCAGATCGCGACGGCGACCAGCAGGCCGCCGGCGCCAAGCAGCGCGATCGCAGCAGCAAGTTCACCGGGGAACCACTCGTTGACCGCGATCGGCAGGAACTGCACGGCACCCCAGCCTCCGAGTGCCAGCACGAGCAGATCCCGTGCCAGTACTGCGAGCGAGACCAGCGCAGCCGCTGTGACCAGAGCCAGCACGAGCCCGCCGTCGGCAGGCATCGTCATGCCGGCGCCGATGATCAGGCTGATCCCGCCGAACAGGAGTGCGCTCCAGCGCGGCCGTACGACGCCTCCCCAGCCGAGCAGGAACCAGATCGCGCCGACGCCCCACACTGCCAGCCCGGGAAGCTCGTCCTCAGCAGCGTTCAACTGGGCGGCCGCGGCGCCTGCCGTGCCGGCCAGCCCCGCGACCAGGACTGCCTGCTGCAGGCTCGTGGGCAGCCGCCACCACAGCAGCGCGGCGAGGGCCGTCGAGCCCGCGAAGACCAGCAGTGCAAGGTCCTCGTCCTGCCACTCGAGCACCTCGTTGCCGAGCAGGCCGAGGAAGCCGGCCGTGGACACCGTGGCACCGAGCCACAGGACAGCATGCATCCGCAGACCGGCCGGCCCAAGACGCTTGGGTACGGCGAACCCGGCCAGCAACAGCGTGACCGCTGCCGCGCCGACGACGAGCAGGTGACCGGCAGTCGAGAGGTCGTTCCAGTACTGAGAGGCGAGCAGCAACGACGCCACCACGATCAGCACACTGCCGAGGTATCCGAGCGCTTCGACCGCGAGGGAGGTCTCGTGGTGTTCCCGGGGCGCGGCCGGAGACAGCGGACGCGACGGCCCGAGGTCGGCTCGCATCCGGTCAGCTTGGGCGGGCGTGATCACGCCGGCTGCGACCCATCGATCGAGCAAGGCCGGCAGGTCGGCCGGACCGACGACCACGTCCTTCCCCATACCATCACCATCGCTCCGCCCGGCGCTGTTGCCCAGAGTCCAAAGTCACCTCGGTGCCGGGTCGCACGACGGCAGCCGCCATACCTCACGGATGCCACGCCCTTGCGGGACCTTTGGCCCTGACCGTGCGGGGGCTTCCCAGGCGACAGTCGACGTACCAGGTCATTCCGAGGAGGAACGATGTCGTCACAGGCCGCCCCGATCGTTGCCGGGTACGACGGTTCGCAAGCAAGCCGGACCGCGTTGCACTGGGCCGCCGCCGAGGCTGACCGACTGCGCGCCCGCCTGCGTGTCGTCGAGGTTTTCGAACTCATCGTCGCGCTTCGCGCCACGCCCAGCACCGTGGTCCCGCTCGCTGCACTTCGAACCGCACGGGAGCACGGTCTCACTGCGCTGGCCGACGCCCTGCGTGCTCAGCATCCCGGGCTCGAGGTGGATACCGTGCTGGTCGAGGGCACCCCCGCCGAGGCGCTCACGGAGGAGACCGCACACGCCCGGATGCTGGTTCTCGGTTCTCGCGGGCTCGGCGGGTGGAGCGGGCTGCTGGTCGGCTCGGTCGCAGTACAGGTCAGCGCGCACGCACGGTGCCCCGTGGTCGTCGTACCGGCCGATCTACGTCCCCGCGCGCACGAGAAGGTGACCGTCGTCGTCGGTGTCGACGGCTCCAAGACGTCTGCGAAGGCCATCGATTTCGCCTTCGACCAGGCGGAGGCGATCGGAGCCACGGTCGTCGCCGTCAACGCCTGGTCCAACCCGTTCCTGACCCACGTGGACGGGCATTCGATGCTGCAGTTCGACGACGAGGCAGTGCAGGAGTCTGCCCGTCTCCTTGTCGCAGAGTCGATCGCGGGCGCCCGCGAGGATCACCCGGACGTGGAGTGTGAGACCCGGCTGACGAACGGCCATCCAGCCCAGGCGATCCTGCTCGCGGCCGAGTCTGCACAACTCGCGGTGGTCGGCTCCCGCGGCCGCGGCGGCTTCACGGGCCTGCTGCTCGGTTCCGTCAGCCAGGGCGTCCTGCAGCACGCCCACTGTCCGGTCGCCATCGTGCGGTGAGGTGATTCGGGATGTCCATCAAGTCTCCACCGGCCCTCGTCGTCGGGATCGACGGTTCCCGCGACGGGCTGATCGCACTCGCCTGGGCGGTCCGGTACGCCGGGCGGCGTGGGCTGACTCTGCGTGCCGTCCATGTCGTCGACGACGATCGCCCGTCGCCGCCGGCACCACCGGCCGCATACGACGACGGCTCCGGCGAGATCGAGGAGGCCGCCGCCGAACTGACTCGGCTCGGCTTCCGCGACGCCACCGGCGAAGTGCGGCATGGTCATCCGGCGACCACACTCCTGGAGCTCGCGAGCGAGAGCGGCAGCGTGCTGGTGATCGGCCGGCGCGGCCTGGGTGGGTTCGCGGAGCTGGTCATCGGGTCGACGTCGCAGGTCTGTGCGGCGCTGTCGACCGGAACGCTGGTCGTCGTACCCGACGAGTGGGATCCCGAGGCGAGCCCGAAGGGCCGGGTGGTGGTCGGCGTCGACGGCTCGGCCGACTGTCAGGCCGCTCTGGGTTTCGCCTTCGACACAGCAGCCCTCGAGGAAGCCGAGCTCGAGGCCGTCCACGCCGCCAACGTGCCGGAAAGCTATCCGCCGCCGGATCTGTGGATGGACCCCGAGCAGCAGCCGTGGATCCCACACGCCAAGATCCTTGTCGCCGAGTCCCTCGCCGGCTGGCGGGAGAAGTACCCTGGCGTCGACGTCCGGACCCGCTGCACGGGCGAGCATCCTGTCCGGGCCCTGGCCGCCGAGTCCGCCGAGGCGGATCTCGTCGTGGTCGGTGGGCGGGGACGCACCCAGTTCAGCCCACTGCTGCTGGGATCAGTGGCCCGCGGCCTGCTGCACCACAGCAAGTGCCCGGTGGCAGTGGTACACCACGAAACCCGCGTGGCTGCATGAGCGTTGAAGTTTCGCCGCCCCGCGGGTTGACCGATGCCGAGGCCACACGCGCTCTGGCCGGTCACGGGCCAAACGCCATCGCCGCGCCCAAGCCTGTCCCGGTACGCAGCCGCATCCTGGCGCAGCTGCGCGATCCGATGATCCTGTTGCTGATCGCCGCCGCAGTACTCACCGCGTGTCTGCACGACCTGACGGATCTCACCGTGATCCTCATGGTGATCGTGCTCAACACCACGGTCGGTGTGATCCAGGAACTTCGCGCGGAGCATGCGCTAGCCGCTCTGCACAGCCTTGCGGCACCCCACGCGACCGTGGTTCGCAGCGGCCGGACGACGGTGATCCCGGCCGCGGACGTCGTTCCCGGCGACCTGGTCGTCCTGGACGCCGGCGACATCGTGCCTGCCGACCTCAAGCTGTCCAGTGCAGTTCGGCTACAGGCCGACGAATCCGCGCTGACCGGTGAATCAGTCCCGGTCGAGAAGGACCACGAGGACGAGGCGTTCGCCGGCACGGTCATCACCCGAGGCCGTGGCTCAGGCACGGTGTCCCGGACCGGGCCGGACAGCGCGCTGGGCAGGATCGCCGGCCTGCTCGCATCGCAGCGGCCACGCCCGACTCCCCTGCAGAACCGCCTCACGGCGCTCAGCCGGATCCTCAGCCTGGTCGCGCTGGTCCTGTCCGGCATCGTCGCCGTCGCCGGCCTGCTCAGAGGACTGCCGCCGGCCGAGATGGTGGTGACCGCGGTCAGCCTCACGGTCGCCGCCGTACCGGAATCGCTGCCCGCGGTGGTCACCCTCGCCCTGGCCATCGGCGCCCATCGAATGGCTCGGCGCTCGGCCCTCGTCCGCCGGCTCCCCGCCGTCGAGACACTCGGATCGGTCACCATGGTCGCCGCGGACAAGACCGGAACGTTGACCGAGAATGTCATGCTCGCCGAGCGGCTGTGGACCGAGCACGGCGAGTTCATTGCCGGCGGCAATGGTTACGCCCCCGACGGCGAGCTGTCGCCGCTCGGCGAGGCCCAGCCGCCGGACCGGCTGCTGCGCGACCTCGCCCTCTGCAACGACGCCGACCTGCGCCCGCCGGCAGCCGGCCAACCCGAGTGGCTGCCGCTCGGCGATCCGACCGAAGCCGCACTGCTCGTCCTCGCCCACCGAGGTGGCGCCGATCCGGCCGGGCTGCGCGCGACATACCCGCGCATCGCCGAGATCCCGTTCGACAGCACCCGCAAGCGGATGACGACCTTCCACCCGCTGCCCGACGGCTCCGGCGTACTCGCGGTCGGCAAGGGAGCACCCGAGGTCATCCTCGAACCCTCCGTCACGTCGTACGGCGATCTCGCAGCGGCCGGCGCTGTCGCAGCGGAACTCGCGGCCGACGGCTACCGGGTTCTCGCCGTCGCGGACCGGGTGCTGCCGCCGGGCGCGGAGCGATCCGAGAACGGACTGCGGCTGGCCGGTCTGGTCGCGATCACCGATCCCGTCCGCCACAACGCCGCCGAGGTGGCCGATTCCTTCGGTCAGGCCGGTGTCGGGCTGCTGCTGATCACCGGCGACGCGCCCGGGACCGCGCAGGCGGTGGCCGGCCGCATCGGCCTGCACACCGACCAGGTGGTCACGGGCGCCGACATCGATGCCGGCGCGGATCCGGCCGGCGGCCGGGTGTACGCCCGGATCCGCCCGGAGCAGAAGCTCGACATCGTCCGCGCCTGGCAGGACGCCGGCCACGTGGTCGCGATGACCGGCGACGGCGTCAACGACGCACCCGCACTGCGGCGTGCCGACATCGGCGTTGCCATGGGCAAAGAAGGCACCGAGGTCGCCCGGCAGGCGGCGGACCTGATTCTCACCGACGACGACCTCGGCACGGTCGCGGCCGCGATCGAGGAGGGCCGGCGGATCTACGCGAACGTGCGCACGTTCCTGCGGTACGCGCTCAGTGGCGGGCTCGCCGAAGTACTCGTGATGCTGATCGGTCCACTGCTCGGGTTGGCCACGCCGCTGGTACCGGCCCAGATCCTGTGGATCAACCTGCTCACCCACGGCCTGCCCGGTGTCGCGATCGGAGCGGAGCCGGCCGACCCGCGGGCGATGCGCCGTGGACCGCGCTCTCCGGGCGAACAGGTCCTGGGCGCCGGTCTGTGGCAGCGCATCGCCTGGACCGGAACGCTGATCGCAGCTGTCAGCCTCGCCGCTGCCCTCTGGGCCCGATCGACCGGAGCCCCCTGGCAATCCATGACCTACCTCGTCCTCGGACTGGCCCAACTCGGCGTCGCGATCGCACTGCGGCGGCCTCGCCCCCGCGGCGAACCCCGGCTGCGCTTCCTCGACGTCGCCGTCGCCGGAGCGCTCGTCGCCCAGGTCGCCCCACTGTTGCTGCCGCCCCTGCGCGACCTGCTGAGTCTGCAGCCGCTGTCAATGACCCAGTTCGCGGTGTCCCTCGCCTTCGCAGTACTGCCTGGCCTGGTGGTCGCTCTACTCCGCCTCCGACGTCGGCCTGAACCCAACTGCGGCGATCAGGGCCATCCGGTCCACCTGGACCAGGCCCTTCTGCCCTGTCCCGATCGCCATCCGGCGCGGTCTGCTGGGAGACGGTGCACAACGAAGGAGTACGGCGATGAGCGATTGGACGGCGGACGCACTACGCCGGTACGCAGACAGATTCGGCCGTGACCTCGGATCGGTCCGGGCGGAACTGCTGACCGGCGACACCGCTCCTGCTGTACCGGGTCCTCCGTCGCCGGGAGCTGCCGGGGGCCTCGCGCGGGACCACAGCCTTCCGGCCGCTGCCGGGACCGGGCCTGCCACGTTCTTCGCCGACTTCACCGCACCACACGGCCGACGGCACGTCCGTGCCTGCGGTGCCGCCGCTTGCATGGCGGCCAGCGGCGGTGGCCATCTCCAGCAGATCGCGGATGCGCTCGGTGTGCCGATGGACACCTGCAGCGCCGACGGCGCAGTGTCACTCCAAGAGGTGCGTTGCCTCGGATACTGCTACGCCGGACCTGCCGCTCTCGCAGGGGACACTGCCTACGCCGGTTCGGATCTCCCTGCGCAGCTCACCGGGAAGCACCCGCCGCAGGATCCCCCGATCCCCGTCCACGCGCACAGCCGGAAGGCCGTCGTGACAGCTGGTCTCGTCGCCGGCGACGCCAGTTGGTCGGTGTGGCCCGAGGTCGTCCGGCGCGACGATCCCGCCGAGGTCCTGGCCGCGGTCGGCACCGCCGGGCTGCGTGGGCGCGGCGGCGCGGGCTTCCCGACCGCGCGCAAGTGGGCCGCGGCGCGGACCCATCCTGGACCGCGCGTGGTGGTGGCCAACGGCGACGAAGGCGACCCGGGTTCGTACGTCGACCGGCTGCTGATGGAACGCGATCCGGACCGGCTCCTCGAAGGGCTCGCGCTGGCCTGCTTCGCGGTGCAGGCCGAAGAGGCGGTGATCTTCGTCCGGGCCGAGTACCCGCGCGCCCGGGAACGACTTCGGACCGCGATCCGGCGCGCGTACGCGGACGGTCACTTCGGGCACCGGGTGCACGGCAGCAAGCAGTCCCTCGACGTACGGGTCGAGCCTGGTGCCGGATCGTATGTGTCCGGCGAGGAGACGGCCCTGCTCAACGCGCTCGAAGGTCTGCGCGGGGTCGTCCGGCCGCGACCGCCGTACCCCGTGGAGCACGGCCTCGGCGGCCGGCCGACGGTGGTGAACAACGTCGAGACCCTTGCCGCCGTCCCCTGGATCGTCAGGCACGGCGGCGCGAGCTATGCCGCCCTCGGCACCGCCGGGGAAAACGGAACCGTGGTGGTGAGCCTGTCGGAGCGATTCGCCCGGCCGGGAGCCTACGAGGTGGAGATCGGCACCTCGGTCCGCCGGCTCGTCGAGGAACTCGGCGGTGGTCTCCGCGACGACGCCGTACTGCGGTCGATCCAGATCGGTGGCCCGCTGGGTGGATTCCTCGCTGCTGACGACCTCGACCTGCCGCTCAGCGACGCTGCCCTGTCGACGCGCGGTGCGGCCCTCGGCCACGCGGGGATCGTCGCCTTCGACGACCGCCTGACCGGTGAGGAGATCCTGCGGCATGTCTGGCGGTTCGCAGCGGCCGAGAGTTGCGGCGCCTGCTCACCCTGCCGCGTCGGCACCCGACGCGGCCTCAGGCTGTCTCACCTGGCGCCGTCGGCGGAGGTGGTGAACGCGCGCGATCAGGTCCTCCGCACCATGGCGACCGGCAGCCTTTGTGCCTTCGGGCGGCGAGTCCCGGTCGCAGTCCGCAGCCTCGCTCGCGTCTACGGAATCGAGGGCCGGCCATGATCCAGGTCTTCATCGACGGCCAGCCCGTCGCGGTTCGTCCCGATGCCACCGTGCTCGACGCGGTCCGGGCCGCCGGCCGGAGCGTTCCGGCGCTCTGCCACGACGATCGCCTGACGCCGGCCGCCTCCTGCCGGACGTGCCTGGTCGATGCAGACGGCAACGGTCCGGTCGCGGCCTGCACGACGCCGGTCCGGGACGGACTCCGGATCGGTCTCGCCACCGGCGAGCAGTGGCGCCGGGACGCGCTCGCGACCATCGTCGCCGGGCTCCCGGCACGGGCTCTCGACGTCCCCGCCGACCGCAGCGAGCTCGTCCGGCGTTGCCACGAGCTCGGCGTCACGGGCGAGCCCCTGGCGTTGCCGGCCGAGTCTCGCGGAGTCGACCATTCACATCCGTACGTCAAGCTCGATCGCGATCTCTGCATTGCCTGCGGCCGGTGCGTCCGTGCTTGTGCCGAGATCCAGGGCTCGTTCGCCATCACGCTCACCGGACGCGGCCCGGACACAGTCGTCGCCCCCGGCACCGGCGGACTCTGGTCCGACTCGGACTGCGTCAGCTGCGGTGCCTGCGTCGACACTTGTCCCACCGGAGCGCTGTCCGAGCCGGGGCTGCTCGCCCCCCGGCCGATCGAGCAGTGGACCCGCACCACGTGTGGGTACTGCGGCGTCGGATGCACCCTGGACGTGGCCACCCGCGACCGCGAGATCGTCACCGTCCGGCCGGTCGTCGACGGGACGGTGAACCGTGGCCACGCCTGTGTGAAAGGCCGGTTCGCGCACAGCTTCGTCAGTTCACCGGATCGGTTGCGCTCACCACTGGTACGACGCAACGGCGAACTGGTCCCCGCGTCCTGGGAGGAAGCGTTCGACATCGTCGCCGGACGACTGCGAGGGCTCGCCGCCCCCGACCGGTTCGCGGTCATCTCCTCCGCGCGGGCCACGAACGAGGAGAACTACCTGATCCAGAAGTTCGCCCGGGTGGCCATCGGCACGAACAACGTCGACAACTGCGCGCGACTGTGCCACGCCCCGTCTGCGGCCGGCCTGGCGACCACGTTCGGACTCGGCGGCGGGACCAACGCCTTCGACGACCTCGACCGCTGCGACGCGATCCTGCTCGCCGGCGCCAACCCGACCGACGCCCACCCGGTCGTCGGCGCCCGTATCCTGCAGCGGGTCATCGACGGGGCCCGGCTGGTCGTGATCGATCCCCGCCGTACCGAGCCCGCCAGGCACGCCGACGTGCATCTCCAGGCCCGGCCGGGGACGAACGTTGCCGTCTTCAACGGTCTGGCCCACGTCCTGATCCGGGACGGCCTCGTCGACAGGGGATTCCTGTGCAACCGCGCGACCGGGTACGACGAGTTGCAGGACCTGGTCGGCGACTACACACCCGACCGGGTCTGCGACATCAGCGGCGTCGCCGTCGACGACCTGGTCGCGGCGGCCCACCTGTACGGCGAGGCCGCCGTACCGGCGATCTTCTACGGGCTCGGCGTCACCGAGCACCTGCACGGCACGGACGGCGTACGGACGCTCGCGAACCTGGCGATCCTCCGCGGCGCCGTCGGAACCGCCCGCGGCGGTGGGGTGAATCCGCTGCGTGGACAGAACAACGTGCAGGGCGCCTGCGACATGGGCGCGCTGCCCGATCTGCTGCCCGGCTACCAGAAGGTCGGCGATCAGCAGGCCCGGGCCCGGTTCGAGTCGGCGTGGCGGGCACCGCTGCCGACGACCCGCGGGCTGCGCATCCCGCAGATGTTCGAGGCAGCGCGCGCCGGGCGGCTGGAGGTGCTGTGGGTCGTCGGCGAGGACGTGATGTCCACAGACCCGGACACCGCTGCCGTTCGGGCCGCTCTCGAGGCGTGCCCGTTGGTCGTCTGCAACGACTTGTTCCTGTCGGCCACCGCACAGGCCGCGGACGTGGTGTTCCCGGTCGCGTCCTGGCTGGAGAAGGACGGTACGTTCGTGAACTTCGACCGCCGGTTCCAGCGCGTCCGGCCGGTACTCGACCCACCTTCCGGAGTGCGCCCGGACCTGGACGTCTTCCTGGAGATCGCGACCAGGCTCGGTGTCGATCTCGGCTGTACCACGCCGGCGGAAGCGCTCGACGAGTGCAACTCGCTCGCGCCACTGTTCGGCGGCGTCTCCCATCGGCGGCTCGACGCGGGCGCCGTACTGCACTGGCCTTGTCCGTCCGGTGACGACTCCGGCAGCCCGACGCTCTACCTCGAGGAGTTCGCGACCCGGGATCAGCGGGCACGCCTGGCCGCGAAGCCTTACCTGCCGCCTGGCGCCGAGCCGGATGCCGGTTTCCCGTACCTTCTGGTCACCGGACGGCGTGCGGAGCACTACAACTCGGGTGAGATGACGCGGCGCACTCCGAATCTTTCGCTCCGGGACGGCGAACACCTCGACATCGAACCGTTCGACGCGGCCTCGCTCGGCCTGCACGAGGGCGAGTCCGTCGAGATCACCAGCCGGTACGGCAGCACCGCGCTTCCCGTCCACCTGACCGACGACGTCGCGCCCGGCCAGGTGTTCTGCGCGTTCCACTTCCCGGCTGCCGGCATCAACGACCTCACCTCCCCCGTCGGCGACGAGATCACCGACTGTCCGGAGTACAAGCTGACCGCGGTCCGGCTCCGTCGAGCCGAGGACCTTGCCCGGACAGGCCTTTGGTCCCGTCGGAACGGGACATAACCGCCCTGCCCCAGCCGTGGCAATCGCTGTGTGCTGACAAGAGGAGGACCTGTCACACGCAGGAGGGCGGTCGCGGCGATGATCGGTGCCGCAGGTCAGATCGAGGTGTCGGGCCTGACCAAGGTGTTCGGGCCGGTGCGGGCGGTCGGCAACCTCAGCTTCGTCGTCGAGCCTGCGACCGTCACAGGGTTTCTCGGCCCGAACGGCGCCGGCAAGACGACCACGCTACGGTGCCTGCTCGGACTGGTCACACCGACCGCCGGTACGGGGACCATCGGCGGTCTGCGCTACGTAGATCTGCCGCATCCGTCGTCGACTGTGGGCGCCGTCCTCGACGCTTCCACGTTCCATCCCGCGCGCACCGGCCGGAACCACCTCGCAGTACTCTGCGCGGCGAACGGCTATCCGGTACGGCGTGCCGACGAGGTGCTCGACCTGGTCGGTCTCATGCCCGCCGCGAAGCACCCTGTGCGCGCCTACTCGGCCGGCATGCGCCAACGACTCGGCCTGGCGGCTGCGCTCCTCGGCGATCCCGGCGTACTGGTGCTCGACGAGCCCGCGAACGGCCTCGATCCCGAAGGCATCGCCTGGCTGCGCCGCGTCCTTCGCCGGATGGCCGCCGAGGGTCGCACCGTCCTGATCTCCAGCCACGTCCTGAGTGAGGTCGAGCAGACCGTCGACAACGTGGTGATCATCGACAACGGCACCTTGATCAAGCAGGGCAGTCTGACCGAGCTCGCCGATCGGCAGGGTGGCACGGTGCAGGTTCGCGGGCCCGACCTGGACGGGCTCGAGTCGGTGCTGTGCCGCCGGGCCCACGTGCAGCGTCATGACGGTGCGCTGGCGGTCTCCGGGTTGCGAGCAGCCGAGATCGGCCATCTCGCCTTCCTCGAACGGCTCGAACTGCACGAGCTGGCGCAGCAGCGCAGCGACCTGGAGGAGATCTTCTTCGCCCTGACCGGGGACGAGGTGGGTGCACGACCATGACCAAGCTGATCCGGGCCGAGTTCACCAAGCTGTTCACCACCAGGCTGTGGTTGTGGCTGCTGATCGGCGCGCTCGCGATGACCGCTCTGTTCACGAGCCTGACGATCGGGCTGGAAGGCCAGGCAGGCAACCCCGGTCCGCCGCTGGACTCTGCCGAAGGGCAGCGGGCCCTCTTCAGCGCCGGTGGCAGCGCCTCGGTCTTCACCGCCGTCCTCGGCGTCATCGCGATGACGGGTGAGTACCGGCACCGGACTGTCACTCCGACCTTCCTCGCCACACCGCGCCGCGGCCGCGTCGTCATCGCGAAGGTGATCGCCTATGCGCTGGCCGGTCTCGGATACGGCGTCGCCACCGTCGGCGTCTCGGTCGCGATCGCGGTGCCTTGGCTGGCCGCGAAGGGCATCGACATCGACCTGGCCGGCAACGGCCTCCCGCAGACGTTGGTCGGCGTATGCGTCGGTCTCGCGATCTTCACAGTCGTCGGTGTCGGCATCGGCGCGCTGGTCCGCAACCAGGTCGCCGCAGTGGTCGGCCTGCTCGTCTACTCGCTCGTCATCGAGTCGTTCGTCTCCGTGCTGCCGCACATCCGGGACTACTACAAGTACTTCCCCGGCGGCGCGTTCAACGGGCTGATCAACAACTACCAGCCCGACATCCAGTTCCTGGCCGCCTGGCAGTCCGGGCTGCTGCTGGCCGGCTACGGCGTGCTGTTCGCGGCGTGTGGCATCGCCCTCGCCGTACGGCGCGACATCACCTGATACCGACAAGAGGGGGCCCATCATGAGTACGACGACAACAAATCCACGGAAGGTGTGGTCCGCAGGACGGGTGATCACGCTCGTCCTCGGCATCCTGGTGGCGTTGATGTCCGCCTTCGGGCTGGTCGTCGGGGGCACGATGCTCTGGTTCGACCAGACCCAGCGCGACGGCGCCGGCTTCCTGACGTCCGACACCGTGTCGATCCGGACCGACGGCTACGCCCTGGTCAGCGAGGATATGACGATCGATGCGACTCCCGGCGTACCGCGTCGCCTGCTCGGTGACGCACGGCTGCGCGTCGAGGCTGCCGACGGCAGTCCGGTGTTCGTCGGCATCGCCCGGTCGAGCGACGTCCACAAGTACCTCGAAGGAGTCGCATACTCGACGGTCCGCTCGTGGTACGGCTCGAACAGCGACAAGTACGTCGACCATCGGGGCAATGCACCGGCGACGTCGCCGGGCGAGCTGTCGATCTGGCGAGTGCAAGCCGATGGCAGCGGGACGCAGTCGATCACCTGGCCGGTCGAAACCGGTGGCTGGACGATCGTCGTCATGTCGTCGGACGCGTCCGCCGGAGTCGACGTCCGGATGGACCTCGGCGCCACTGCACCGGCGCTCGACTGGCTGTCCATCGTCGTACTCGTGAGCGCCGGCGCGTTCTTCGTGCTCGGCGTGGTCGCGATCGTTCTGGCCGTGCCGCGGGCAGGCCGGCAGGCGGTGTGATCAGCATGGACACCCGGACAGACGAGCTGCCGAGGCCGCTGCAGCCCGGGCCTGAACTGACGGCGCTCGCACGCTTCCACCGCGACGTCACCTGGACCGGGACGATCAGGCCGGGGGTCTTCGGTCCTGACAGCCCGGAACTGACCGCGACCGGCCAGGGTGTGCACCACCTCATCCAGGACGGTCTGTGGATCGTCGGCGACTACTGGCAGGACCAGTTCCTTGCCGACGGCACCTTCGTGGCCCGCTGGCAGCTGCACTGGGTGGCCGGATGGGACCCACAGGCACAGGAGTACCGCGCCACTGTGGTCGACAACAACGGCCACGCCGAGGTCCTCCGTGGGCGGATCGACGGTGACCTGCTCACCTTCGAGTCGCTCGGGCGGCCGCCGGTCCGGCTCCGGATGTTCTGGCACCTGACCAGCGACACCGAGATGATCTGGCGCAACGAAGTCTCGGTCGACGGAGGCCCGTTCCAGTTGGTCGAACGCTACGTCTGCCGCACGAAGGCACCGGCTCGGCCGAACTGACGACGGAGCCGGGTGGGATCCGGGTCATTCGATCGGAGGTACGAGAAGCACGGGGATGTCGGTGAACTCCAGCAGATGCTGGGCGTTCACCGACCCGTGCGGTTCGCGGGCCAGCACGATCAGCTCGGCGCCACGGCGAGCGGCGACCGCGAGCACCTGCTCGGCGCCACGGCCGGAGAGGACCTCGGTCTCCGTCCGGAGTCCGAGGTCTGCGACCCGCGCGGCCACCCGCGACAGCATTGCGACCGCGCCTCGAGCCCGCCGCTCGGTCGCCTCCGGAATCGCCGCGGCCCGCAGCCTCGCGTCGAGCACATGGTCTTCGACGACCGCGACGAGCATGAGGTCGGCACCGACCGCCGCCGCGAGCTCGGTTGCCAGCTGCGCCGCTCGAAGCGACGCCGCCGAGTCGTCCACCACGACCAGCATCCGCCTCATCGTCGATCCTCCGTCCCGGTCCGGCTCGCCGCCCAGCGCAGCCGCACGTTCTCCTCGCGCTCGGTCTCGTCGAGGCGTTGTGACAGCTCCGCCAGCCGGAGCTCCAGCTTCGGGATCCATCGCAACTCGAGCGCCCGCTGCTGCTGGCGAGTCAGCGCCAACTCGGCGGCGACCAGGCTGACCGAACGCTGTGCCGCCGCGAGCCGGACCGCGGCGACCACGGCGGCACGATGCGCCTGCGCCGTATAGGCCAAGGCCGAGCTCCCGGCCGGCTCGGCCTGCGGCCCGAACCGGACGTCGGTCCGAGTCGGATGCCGGACGCCCATCGTGACCTCGTACCCGATCCCGACCTCGGTGGTTGCCCTCGGCGTCGATTTGTTGATGGCGCGGGTCCCGTCCAGCGCCGTAGCACGCCGCAGCCAGCCCGACGCTGCCCGGGCCTGCTCGTCGAACGCCTCGGCAGCCCGGACGGCGACCAGCTCGAGCCGTTCGCCCTCCGCGGCAAGCGCACGCTGCTTGCGGTCCAGCAAGGCGACCGCCCGCTGCGCCGTGGTCAGTCGGGCCGTCAACGCCAGCCGTGCGGCACGTCCGGTGGCCGGCCCGGTCATCGGGCGGCCCTCGGGAGATGCTCGGCGGCCAAGGCGTCCGACACCATCGTGAGCTCACGCCGCGGCAACACCGACACCGCCTGCCACAGCCGATCCAGGGTGTCGTCGAAGCCACGTGCTTCGTCGGCGCGCTGCCTCAGCAGGGAGTCCTCCAGCGCGGTGGCAAAGGTCAGGTAGGAACGGTCGGTCTCGCTGAGCGCACCCGCACCGATCAGGTCGGCCAAGTCGGTCGCCTGCCGGGCCCGCGCCAGCGCCGCAATGGCCTGTGCGGCAATGTGCAGATGGTCGTCCCGAGTCCGGCCAGGACCGGCGCCACTGCGCATCAGACGCGAGAGCGAGCCGAGAACGTCGAGCGGAGGATAGAGACCGCGCGCGTGCAGGTCCTCGGCCAGCACGATCTGTCCCTCGGTGATGTACCCGGTCAGGTCCGGGACCGGATGGGTGAGGTCGCCGGCGGGCATCGTGAGCACGGGCATGATCGTCACCGACCCCGGGCGCCCGCGGACCCGGCCGCACCGCTCGTACAGGGACGCGAGATCGCTGTAGAGGTAGCCCGGGTACGCACGCCGCGCCGGAATCTCCCGCCGCGCCGCCGCCACCTCCCGGACCGCGTCGCAGTAGCTGGTCATGTCGGACATCACCACGAGCACATGGATGCCCTCGTCGAACGCGAGATGCTCGGCAACGGTCAGCGCGATCCGCGGCGTCAGCAGTCGCTCGATCACCGGGTCGTCGGCGGTGTTGAGCAACATCACCAACTCCCCCTCGGCAGCGCGCGCCTCGAGTGCTGCCCGGACGAAGTCGATGTCGGCGTGCGGCAGACCCATCGCCGCGAAGACCACCAGGAACGGGTCACCGGACGCAGTGGCCTGCGCCGCGATCTGCGTGGCGAGCAGCAGGTGCGGCAGACCCGGCACCGAGAAGATCGGCAGCTTCTGGCCGCGGACCACTGTGGTCAGCGCGTCGATCCCGGACACCCCGGTCAGCACCGGCTCCCGTGGTGGTTCCCGGTGGACCGGGTTGAGCGGCCACCCGTTGACCGCAGCCGATACCGGCCCGAGAACCGGCGGGCCGCCGTCCAACGGCTCCCCGCGACCGTCGCAGACCCGGCCGAGCCAGCCACGACCCAGCGGAATCCGGAACGGGCTGCCGGTGAACTCGACCCGGCCCCCACCCGGACGCACGCCGCCGGTCCCTTCGAGCACCTGCAGCACGGCGAGATCGCCGGCCACCTCGAGGACGACGCCGTGGCGCTCGGAGCCGTCGTCGAGCCGGACCAGGGCGGACTCGTCCCAGCCGACGCCACGCACCTCGCGCACGACCAGCAGGGACCCGCGCAGCGACTCCACCGCGCCGTACTCCACACCCCTGTTCATCGGGGTCCTCGCTCGCTCATGGCAGCGCCTCCAACGCCTGCATGACCGCCGTCCGGCGATCGGTCAGATCCTCTGGTGCAGGGGCTTCCTCCCGCGCCCTGACCAGCGGACCGAAGTCGAACTCCTCGAGCTCGGTCGCGGTCACACCGCGGTCGACCAGGGTCAGGCAGCGCTCGACGACGTCCAGAACCAGTTGCAGCAGCCGGGCGCCGCGCTCGACGGAGCAACTGGCGTCGACCGGGCTCAGTGCACTCTGCGCCAGCACCGCGTCGCGGAGCAGCCGGCCACCGAGGATCGTCACGCGTTCCCGGCCCGGCAACGTCCTGGTGCCGACGATCTCGGCGAGCTCGGTCAGCCGCGCGGCCTCGGCGAGCAGTGTCATCGCCCGCGCACGTCGCGAGGCCCAGCCCGCGTTGTCGTTTGCGGCGTGCCACACCCCGGCGGCGCCGACGTCATGGGAGTACGACGCGGACCAGCTGACCGCCGGGTAGTGCCGCGCGTAGGCGAGATCACGATCCAGACTCCATACGCCCCGGACGAACCGTGCGGTCGCGGTCGTGACCGGCTCCGTCAGGTCGCCCCCAGGCGGCGACACGGCGCCGACCACGGTGACCGACGCCGTCCGGCCGCCGTCGGTACGGACCCTTCCGGACCGCTCGTAGAAGGCGGCGAGCGCCGAGGACAGGTCGGCCGGGTAGCCCTCCTCCGCGGGCAGCGCTCCGGTCCGGCTGGCGAACTCCCGCAACGCCTCCGCCCACCGCGACGTCGAGTCGGCAACGACCACCGCGTCGTACCCCATGTCCCGGAAGTACTCGGCCACCGTGATCGCGGTGAACACACTCGCCTCGCGCGCCATCATCGGCATGTTCGAGGTGTTCGCCAGGATGACGGTGCGATCGATCATCCGCCCGCCGGTGCGCGGGTCCGCGAGCTCGGCCAGTTCGCCGAGGACATCGGCCATCTCGTTGCCTCGCTCCCCGCACCCGACGTACACGATGACGTCGGCGTCGCACCACTTCGCCAACTGCTGCAGCAGGACTGTCTTGCCGGTGCCGAATCCACCCGGTACGGCGGTGCTCGAGCCGGCACCGATCGGGAACAGCAGGTCCAGGATGCGCTGTCCCGTGTGCAACGGCACGAACGTCTCCTCCCGGTACCTGTACGGCCGAGGACGGCGGATCGGCCACAGCTCGAACAGGCCGACCTCAACCTCGCCCACCCGGGCGACCGCCTCCCCCGCCGACACCTTGCCCGCACCGGCGAGGAATCTCAGCCGACCGTGCACGCCCGGCGGAACCAGGACCCGATGCTCTACCGCACCGGCGCCGGTCACCACACCGAGCACCACCCCTGGTTCGACCTGCTCACCGCTGACAGCACGGGGCACGAAGTGCCACCGGACCGCCGACGCAACGTCCGGAGACAGCAGCTGAGGGGACAGCCAGGTCGGTGCCGCCGACAACGGCCGCAGCAATCCGTCGAAGACCTGCCCGAGGAGGCCGGGCCCGAGCCGCGCCGACAGCGGACCACCGGCACGACGGACCGGGTCGCCGACCGTGAGGCCACCGGTGTACTCGAACGCCTGCAGCGTGACGGCCGTGCCGTCGATCGCGACCACCTCGGCCGGGATCCGGCGCGCACCCAACTCGACCACTTCGTACATCGACGCGCCCGCCACGTCGGTCGCCTCGACCAACGGACCGTTGATCCGGCCGATGCGGCCCTGCGACGACGTCATCGTGACCACAGCGCGGCCACCTCCGCACCCGATCGATCGACGACGCGTTCGGCCATGGCGGGCAGACTGAGGTCCAGCCTCCGGCTCCCCGCCGACGCCAGCACGCCGCCGTCCGGGCTGTCGGTCACCGTGGCTTCCGGGCCCAGCAGTTCCTCGGCGTGGGCTACCAGGCTCTTGCGGACGCGTTCGTAGTCCGGGCTCCCCACCAGCGCCACCGCGGCAACCCGGCAACGGCGCCGGAGCTCGACGTACAGCTCTCGCTGTGCCGCCAGCACGGTACGGCGCGCGTCCCGCCGGCTGTTCGCCATCCGCGCCGTGAGGACGGCAGTGGCCTCAGCCTCGCCCTCCAGACGGGCGTCAGCGACGAGTTCGTCCCCCGTACGTCGTGCAGACGCGAGCATTGCGTCCCGGCGGTCCTCGGCACCTCGCAGGACCGCGGCTGCATCCGCGCGCGCCGCGGCCCGCAACGCGTCGCGGACGGGATCCAGCGCGTGGTCGGCGATCGGGGGCAGCGGTCGGCTCATGGCGGCAGCACCACAGTCAGCACCGAAGCCGACGTCAGCGAGGGCGGACCGAGCGCTTCGGCCGCCGCCGGGGTGAGCAACACGACGCCCACGTCGGCGGGCAGCTCGTGCCACTGCCGACGCACCTCGGCCCGTGTAGTGGCCGTGAGCAACCGCACACCCACCAGCCCGTAGCCCGACGTGCGAATCGGCTCTCCGAGGACAGCGATCTGTGTCATCGCGCCTCGCCTACCAGAATGATGGCGACGATCAGGCCGTAGATCGCGATCCCTTCGGCGAGTCCGACCACCACCATCGCGCGACCGAACAGCTCCGGACGTTCGCTCATCGCGGCCAGCGCGGCGGCACCGGTGTAGGCGACCGCGACGCCGGCGCCGATCGCCGACCCGGCCACAGCGATCGCGGCGCCGAGCAGCGCGGATCCGTTGGCCGTCTGCGCTGCGGCCCGCGGCGCGCCAGCCACCTCAGGAGCGCCTGCGGCGAACCCCCAGTCCGCGGTCACGATCGCGATCAGCAGGACCACTGCGACGGTGAGCAGCACGATGTTCGCCACAGTCAGCAGAACGGCCGACCATGGATGGCGGCGAAGGAAGTCCCTCACGATGTCACCTCCAGTTCCTCCGCGGGCAGCCGCCACGGACGGAAGGGCCGCCCGTCCGCCTCGAAGACCCGGGAGAACAGCTCGTAGTACTCCAGACGAAGCGCCTGAATGCCTGCCACCAGCGCCTCCAGCGTGAACGCAACGGCGGTACCCACGACCAGGACCAGTCCCGCACCCAGCCGGCCGGACGCCGACCCGCTGTCCCACAAGGCGACCGCGCCCAGCCAGACGATCCCACCGAGCGCGGCATGCGTCAGGCCGAAGGCGGCCAGCCGGGCGAAGGAGACGACGTTGGAGCCGAGCCGGACGACCACGTCGAACAGTTCGACCGTTGCCTGCAATACACCGGCCGCGCCGCCACCGGACGCGGCCAGCAGTCCGGCGAAGGTGAGCACCAGGCCGGCGATCGCCAGCAGGACTGCGGCGATCAGCAGTCCGCCGTTATCGAAGTAGACTCCGCCGACAGTCCCGGCCAATGCGATGAACAGCAGGCTGCCCGCAACTCCGGTGCGCGCGTAGAGGGCGTATCCCCAGCCGCCCTCGCGGAACCGGTTCACGATGCCCAGTCCGTACGCGCCGCCGAGCAACGCGGCCCCGACTCCGAGCGCGGTCAACAGCAGGGTGGTCACGTCATCCACCGGCGACAACCACACCACGGGCACCAGACCGGTCGGCCCGAACATCTCGCCGTACAGGAAACCGAAGACCACGCTCGTGGCACCGGCGCCGGCGAGGAACGGCCAGGCCGGCCGGAGCTTCGCGAGCCGCGCGACACGGCCGCTCCGGACGAGCAGCGCGCCGAGCAGCAGGAGCAGACCATGGCCGACGTCACCGAACATCATGCCGAACATCGCCACGTACGCGACTCCGGCGACCAGCGACGGGTCGACGTCGGCGTACGGGACCGTGGTGTAGGTCTGCACGATCAGCTCGAACGACCGGCCCGTGCCCTTCTGCCGCAACAGCGTCGGTGGCTGGACGCCGGGCGGGGGTGGCAGCGGTACGGCGGCCCCGCCGACTGCGACGACCGCATCCGTCAGGTCCGGCAACGCCGCCGCCGGTGTCCAGCCCAGCATGGCCGTCACAGGACCGTGTTCGACCGCTTGCGCGGTGCGCCGGCGCAGTTCCAGTTCGCGGGCCGACCAGTCCGGCTGCCGATTCCCGACGACCGCGAGATCGACCTCGGACCGGACCGGGTCCAGCTCGACCAGTCCGGACGAACTGACCTGCTCCAGCAGTTCGCGAAGCTGGTCGACCGGTACGACCAGCGCGACCCGCTGCATCCGGACCGGCCGTACGGCGTCACGCCAGGACATCGAGCACCTCCCCCGGGCCGCCGCCGTACGCCGCGTCGCCGAGAGCGACACGTGCCCGCCAGCCATCGACCGCGAGGACAGCCACAGCCCCCAGGAACGGGTCCACGCCAGGCGTCCCGCGCCGTAACAGGCGGAAGCCGTCCGACTCGATCCGAAGCGCCAGACCGGTCTCCGCCCGCCACAGGCTCACCGGGGAGTCGACTCCGTCCAGAGCCCAGCGTCCAGCGACCGGCAACGCTGCGCGCAGAGCGGACACCGATCGAGCCTGCGTCCAGTCCGGCCCAAGCAGCGGCGCCGCGGATCGAACCAGCCACTCGACCGGACCAGTCGTTGCCACAAGCAACTGCTTGGCGACCACCAGGGCCGCAGCACCGGTCGCCCATTCGAGGGCTGCCGGAGCCTCCGCCGCGACCATCCGCAACCACCTCAGGGTGAGCATGTCGTGCAGCGCCTGCAGCGAACCGTCACCGGGGTCACCCCACGGCGAAGCTCCGAGCGCCGAACCGAGCTCGATTGCCGATGTCGTTGCCGCGATTCTCGGCCAGGACAACGCGAGGCTGCCGAGCTCGTAGTACCGCTGCGGCCGGCCGGGCTCGGCGAGAGCTCGTGCATGGACCTCGATGTTCGCGCACTCGTACCGGCCGCCCAGCGCCCGCGCCAGACCGACCGCCGACCTGGGCAACCAGCCCGACAGGACCCGCAGTTGCCACAACTCCGCGGCCGTGATCAGCCACTCGGCGTCCGGCAACGACGTGCCGGGAGCGGCCGCCCGGGCGTACGCCGTGCCGTCGAGCAGGCCGAGGGCATCGGCGAAGCTGGGCGCGAGCGCGATGCGCCGGGCGGCGCCGGCTCCGATCCGCCGACGTGCCATCGCCTTCGCCCGGACGGTGGCGGCGACCCAGCCCGCGCTCATCAGCCGGCTCCAGCAGCGTCCGCATCGGCCAGGATCCGGTCGACGACCAGGGCCACCACGCCGTCCATGCGCTGCAGCCCTTGTCTGGAGACCAGATCCGCTTCCGCCGACGCCGCCGCGAGCGTCTGGTCCACTGCGGCGTCCCCTCGGGCCCGAACAGCCGCAGCCGCGTCGGCTCGCTCACCCGCTGCCCGGGTTCGGGCGTCCGCAATCGACCCGGCCGCGTCACGCTCCGCGCCCCCGGCGATGTCAGCCGCCTGCTGCGCGGCGCGGGTGCGGATCTCCTGGCACTCGATGATCACCTCGTCGAGAGCGGCGAAGACGGCGACGAGTTCGGCGGGCACGCCGGAGGGGTCGTCCGCAGGGACGCCGACCGGCCCCGCACCGCCCGGTGTGCCGACGGGACGAAAGCGACGCAAGCGGTCCAGCATGACGCTCACAGCCATCCCCCCATCCGGTTGTTCGAGTGGCCGGCCTAGCACGATCGTCACCGCGTTCCGGTGGGTGTTCCCAGGGCCCAAGGTCCCGTCTGTCACCGCAACCGACCCGCGGATCCGGCGGGATCCTTGGTCAGGTCGTGGCGGCCACCTGCCACCAGGGTTCCTGGTCAGTCGGCTCGACCGCAGTCAGGACGCCGGGGTCGGCGAACAGTTCGTCTCGTCGCAGGCCCGGGACCACCTTGTAGTGGATCGAGCCCTTCACGGAGACGAGCTCGAGAATCCGCCACAGCGCGCGGGCATAGGCTTCCGCTCGGTCCGGGCCGTCCCATTCGTAGAGACCGCGGTACGCCCCGGACTCGTCGTGGGCCAGCCACAGCTTGGAGACGAATCCGTCGAAGCCGACGAACAGCGGAGTGTTCAACCAGGACTCCCACCGGAACGCGGTGTGTCCCCAGCCGCGCACGCCTCGCAGCCGGAACGTGACCACGAGGACGCACGGATCGGCAACCGGCCGCTCGACCACCGTCTCGCGGTAGACCCGGCCATGCGATCCGTCGGCGAAGGTCAGCCGCCGATCGAGGTTCTCGTGCGGCAGGTGGACTCGCCGTCGCGCCAGCAGCACGACGGTGGACGCGACACAGCGCGCGACCCGCCCGAAGGCGGTGGCCCGGGGCAACGGACCTTGTTCGGCCATCACATACCTCCTCAGGCGACTCGTGCGTGTCCAGCATGACCGCGTGGACACAGGCCGAGCAGGGACCAATGTCCCGGTCTTCGGGACATTGGGACCTGCAGGCCGGCCCACGATCGGATGACGGTGAAACTGGGAGGCTGATCGTGATGGCAACAACTCCGCAGACCGAAGAGACCAACGCCGCGATGGCTTGGCGAGCGATCTACTGGGGCTTCGTCGCGTTGTTCGGCGTGGGCGCGTTCGTCCACATCGGGCTCGCGCTGTTCAGCCCCGAGTCCTACGAGCCGTTCGCCGACGAGGCACTGTTCGGCTGGGTGTACGACGCCTGGCAGAACGTCTTCCTGGCCTCACCGACCCTGTGGGCGCTGCTGCTGGGCACCGGTGAGCTCCTCGTCGCCGTACTCCTTGTTCGCTCGCGGCGCATCGGCTACGTCGCCGTGGTCGTCTTCCACGTCGCGCTGATGCTGTTCGGCTGGGGTTTCTGGCTGTGGTCCGTGCCGGCGCTCTGCTTCGCCGTACCCGCGATGGTCCACGAGTTCCGCACCCCGCAGCCAAACCGATAGACCGAACCGCCGACCGTCGCTCGCCTGCCGCCGGCCTCACAGTACCTTGGCGACGCCGGGAGCTCGGCTGATCAGGAACCAGGCCGCCAGGTACGAGCCGGTCACGGCGCCGAGGGCGACAATCAGCGCCTTGGCCTCGGCGGGCAGGTCGAGCGGGCGCAGCGCGAGTGCCAGTCCCAGCAGGAAGAGTGTCTGGAGCATGAAGGCGCCGTAGGCGCTGCGGCTCAGACGCTGACCCCAGCGATACGGGCGATTCAGCCGGTGTTGCGCCACGCTGAGCAGCCAGACCGACCCGAAGACAGTCAGTACGGCGTCGACGACAGCGAACACCGCGGCAGGCCAGTGCCAACCGCCCAGCACCTCGTCGACAGGCCGACCGGCGGAGACTGTCGCCAGCAGCGCCGCCATCGCCACCACGCCCGCCAGGGTCAGCGTCCGGCATCGGCCGGCAAGCTGTTCCGGAACCGCGGTCAACCACCCCTGACCCGAGGCGGCAACACCGACGGCGAAGGCGGTGATGCAGACCGGCCACTCCCAGAAATTCAGGTCCGTGACGCCGCTCTCCGAGCCGTAGGGATAGATCAGCCTGATCGCGAAGGAGGCCGGCGCCACGACACCAGTTGCCAGCAGCAACGTGCGCAGGGTGATGCGACGGTGGCCCTGACCATGGCCATGGCCACGGCGCCGGCCGGCCCAGCCGGCGTACCCGAGGGAGAAGATCAGGAGTACGCCGACGAACCACAGCGGCCCGGTGTCGAGTCGGCCGGCGGCCAGGTACTCCGCCCAGAACGATCCCGGTGCACTACCCAGCGGGTGGCGCAGTGCATAGGCGAGTGCGGGCTGCACGAGGAGGACGTACAGCCCGAAGGGCACTCCCAGGCGCAGCAACCTGTCGCGGACGAATCGTGCCGTCCCCTTGCGCTCGAGCGACGGCGCCGTGAGGAGTCCGGCAACCAGGAACAGGAGCGCGATCAGGAAGAACGCGAACGGACTCAACAGCACGAGCAGCACGATCTCGGTCACCGGCGCGAGGGTGACCTCCCGCAGCTCCGTGTAGGTCCACGCCTCCAGGGTCGAGTAACCGAGCACCGCGTGGATGACGATGATCGCGGTGATCAGTGCGACCTTGAGATTGTCGAGGTACGGCCGGCGCGTAGATGTCCAGTCCTCGAGCGAGACGCGGTCCCGCGAGGATGTCTGCCCTTCGAGGTGCGCAGCCATGACACCTCCGGTTCCCACGAGGTCCGGCCGGTGCGGCGGCGTCGCGTCGCACCGGCCGTTGCGGGGCACGGCTGGATCAGACCGGGTGGCCGGCGCGGTCCAACCAGCCGGCGTGGTCGATCAGCTCAATGGCCAGAACGACCAGGATCGACCCCATGAAGATCGCCAGCAGCACCTCCGCCGCGGCGGTCTCCGCAAGGGCCAGTGCGACGACGCCCAGTCCGATGGACACCGCCGCGATCCCGATCTCGATCTTGCCGAGCCGATCCTGCTTGGTGCCGCTCAGCAGCACCCCGAACGCCAGGACGCCCAGCAGCAGCCCAACCGCGGCCATACCACGGGCATCCTCCACGAACGGCATGTCGCCGTCGATCAGGTAACCGACGTACGGGATGCCGATAGCGACGACCAGCAGCGTCGCCACAAGATCTCTCGCCTTCAGCTTCATCAACCTCACCTCCTTCCCGCACCTTCACCGTCCGCCCGCAGGCATCCGGCAAGCAGGGCCGAAGGTCCGCGTTCGCGCCGCGAACGACCCCCGCATGATCAGGCAGAGGACGCTGCGACGAACTCGGGTCCGGCGCCCCGGCTCCTGGCCGCAGCCTTCCGGCGGGCGGCCACACCCGGTTCGTTCGCCACCGTCACGCCGCCGAAGACCGCGACCGCGTGGAGGTTCAGGCGAGCGGCGTCGGCCGGCAGGCGGTCCACTGATCCGCTCAGGTCCTCGACGCCGCCGAAGACCGACCTACCGGACAACGCCAACCGCCACCGGGCCGGCAGCAGGACCTCGATCCCACCGCAGGACGGAGGGCTCCAGCACGCGAACGTCGTGGCGCTTCGGTGCACCGCGACGCCGTACCGGACATGAGTCACTCGGTCTGTGCTCTGCGAGGGCGAAGCACCACAGTCAGCGGTCGGCTCCGAAGCGGGGGCGGGGGTGGACCGGCGGGCGAAGGTCGTGGTGCGGTCGGCGTACTCCGCGGCCTCGGCCGCAGTGGTCACAGTGATCAGGACCGCCGCGCCCCAGGCCGCTGCCTCGCGCAGCAGCTTCCCCAGCGCCAGCCGGCCGGGCGCGTCGAGCTCGGCAGTAGGGTCGTCCAGCACGACCACTTCCGGACGGTGCATCAGCGCTTGTACGACGCCCAGCCTGCGCAGCTGTCCCCGGCACAACTGGCCCATCGGCCGGTCCAGGTCCAGGCCGATCCGTTCGGCCAGCTCCACGGCGTACGACGCCGAGCAGCCCCGCACCGCGGCACAGATGTCGAGCACGTCGCGCGAGCTCAGCGAGCCCATCGTCTCCAGGTCCTGGATCAGGAAGCCGATCCGGCACTTCAGCTCAGCGTGATCGTCCACAGGGTCCAGGCCCAGCACTCGGGCGGTCCCGGCGGCCGTTGTCGCACCGACCAGCACCCGGCTCACCGTGCTCTTGCCGGTGCCGTTGGCGCCCAGCAGGGCGACGATCTCGCCGCGGCGAACCCGAAGCTCGTCGAGCTCGACTCCGTGCACCGACAGCTCACGAACCACGATGGCCGGGTGCTGCGCCCTGTCGGTTGCGTCCTGCTCGATGCTGTTCATCGCCCTCTCCCGTCGGTCGATCATGAGACCGAGTCTTCCGCTCAGGGAGTGACGCAGGACACAGTCATCGGGCCCCAACTCGCCAGGCCCCAGGACCCGCGGCCGGCCCCGCCGCGGGGGCCCTAGGTCCCGCTCTGTCCGGGCCCGCAGCCGACTCCGATCGTCCCGAGACAGGAGTCGGTGCCGTGCGGCCGGTGAGGTCACGGCCGCACGGCACCTTCGGCTGGAGATGCGCGCCCCTCAACGCTCTTCTCCAGCGGATCAGGAGTCGTGAACCACCGCCACCGGGCAGCTCGCGTGGTGAAGAACACCGCGTGCGACCGATCCCAGCAGCATCGGTGACATCCGGTGCCGGCGGTGACCACCCACCACCAGCAGCGGTGCGTGAGACTGCTCGGCCGCAGCGACGACGCGGCCGACCGGATGCCCGCGAACGGCCACGGTCTCGATCGCGAGGTCGGGATACAGCCGCCGCCAGTGGTCGGCGGCAGCGTTCACCACCCGCCGGGCGCCGTCAGCCCATTCGTCCTCGATCCGGGCGACCACCGCCGCGTCCGAGCTGTAGATGTTCGGCAGGTCCCAGGCGTGCACCATCCGCAGCGGAATGTGCCGCTCGACAGCCGCCGTCGCCGCGAACTCGATCGCGGCGTGCTGCTCGTCTGCCTTGCCGATGGCGACCACGACTGGACCGGTCCGCTCCTGCGTCTTCCAGTCGGCGGGCACGACCACCACCGGAACCGTCGCCGCATGGACCAGTGCCTCGGAGGTCGAACCGACCAGGAGGCGCTGGAACGTACCCATCCCCCGGCGGCCGACGACGATCATCGAGCCGTCTGCCCCCGCCTCGGCCAACCGCTTGGCCGGCGACCCGGCCGTCAGGTCCGCGTCGACGTCCAGGTCGCCACCTCTGGACTTCAGCTCGCGCCGGACGTCTTCGATCAGCTCCGTCGTCTGCGCGTCGACCACAGCCGGCTCCCAGTACGACGTCGGCCGCAACCGTTCGTCGAAGACGTGGATCGCTCGGAGGGGCTCGCGCCGGAGGTTCGACTCCTGCAGAGCCCACTCGAACGCCCCGGTGTCGCGCCACGAGTGGTCCACCCCGACATAGATCGCACTGTTCATGCCGATCACCGCACCCACGGCGTGCGCCGAGCGAAACTGGCGGTCATGATCGCTTCCTTTCGGTCGGGAAACACCTCGATCGTGGCGTCGGCGCCGCGCGTCCGGCAGGGGCCGGAGTCACCAGCGGCAGTGCCGAAGGTCCCTGGCCGCCCGTGGCGCAGCGCGAGGCTCAGTCCAGCAGGACGTCGCTGATCGGCCGGCGCGGAACCGGCGGGGTCGGCGGGCCGTAGCCGAGACTGATCACCGCTTGGGGCCGCCGCCAGGTACCCAGCGGGTCGTTGATGAGCCAGCGGAGCACTTCGTGCTCGATCGCCTGGTTCAGGACCGAGGTCGAGACACCGCGACCGGTCGCCTCGAGCAGAATCCGCTGCATCGCCTGCCCCGCTCGCAGCCACTCGTCGGGGCCGTCGTACCGGGTGGACAGCACCGCGAGCTGTGGGTCGTGCTCGAACGTCGCCAGCATCCTCCTGGTGGCGTCGGCGGAGCTTTCCACCTTTGTAGCCAGTCGCAACCACTTCAGCCGCGCGGGCTGGTTCAGCCAGTCCAGCTCGGCACCCTCGAGCCGCGCGCTGAACTCCAGCAGTGTGCGCACGTCGCCCGGGAGCCGCCGCTCGTCGTACGGCTCCCGGTTGGTCCGGCGCCGCACGACGTACGGCGCGAGCGGCCCCAGCTGCTCGACGTCCGGACCGCCCGGAGAGAGGTCGAGCTCGGCGACCAGGTCCGGGCGATGCCGGTCGCTCACGCTGCGGACCACGGCGGTCAGGCCCAGCCGGGCGGCGGCCACCCGGAGGTTGAAGATCGCCGCGCCCAGGGCGAGGAACAGCATCCGGCCATCCGGGTCCTCTGCCGGCTGCTCGCGCGCCCGGTCCCGGTGGACCTCCACCTCCCAGCCCCGGAAGCGGAACTTCCACGGCTGGGAGTTGTGCAGGGACGGAGCCGCGACCGCTGCCCGAAGCAGCTCGTCGCGCTCCTGCTCGCCCAGTCCCACCGTCATGTCGGCTGCCTCCGCTCAGGCTCGTGCCGTCACGCGTGACGATGACCGTCGGCAACGGGGTCCGGCCAGGGGCGAAACGCACAGCAGAACCAGGACCTTGGTCGTCCTTTGAGCGTCCTCACGCCGGTAGCGGACGGGCCGGCAGCCGGTCGCCTGCTGGTCCCCCGGCGGTGAGGACCTTCGGCTCTGACCGGCACCGCGCAGTCGGCCTGCAATGGAGGTAAGCGAAGGAGAAGGTGAGAACAATGCTGATCAGGGACCTGATGACCACACCTGCGGTCACGGTGCTGAGCGAGACACCGGTCAGCGAAGCCTTGCGGCTGCTGGACCAGAACAAGATCACCTCAGTGCCGGTGGTCGACCGCAACGGCGCACTGATCGGTCTGCTGAGCGAGGCCGACCTGATGCAGGACGCGTTGCTGCTGTCCGACCGGTTGCCGTCTGCTCCGATCACGGTGTCGGCCGCCAGCCGGCGGCGCCGGGTCGTCGATGTGATGGCCCACCTGGTGATGAGCGTGCACCCCGACGACGAGCTGGACGACGCGATCGACCTGATGCGATCGACGATGGTGAAGAGCCTGCCGGTCGAGGAGGCGGGCAGGGTGGTCGGCGTGGTCAGCCGAAGCGACATCATCCACCTCCTGGCGACCCGCGAGGACCGGATCAGCGCCGACGTCAACCAGGCCCTGAGCCAGCGGAATCCCAGCTGGCACGCGGAAGTCGACGGCGGAGTCGTCAAGGTCACCGGCCCCGCGACCGACCACGACCGCCGCCAAGCCAGGGCCGTCGCCGACTCCGTCCGCGGCGTCGTCGCCGTACACATCGCCTGAGCAAGCGATCCGACTGGCAGGAGGAGAAGATGACAACAGCCAGCACCGGGTCAGGTGGATCCTCTCCTGGGCCCGATGAGCGGAGGCTACGGCGGCTGCGGACCATTGCGGCTGTCGCGATCAGTACGACGGCCGTCCTGGTGGCCGCCCTGGCGATCGTTCTGCTTCGTGGTGACGAAACCGTGCAGCCGGGTGGGCCGCCAACGGGGACAGCCTCTCCGGCGCCCACCGTGACGACCAGCAGGACACCGAGCGCGACACCGAGTGCCACGCCGAGCACTCCGGCGCCGACGAGCTCCACCCCGGTCACGTTCGAGTACCAGCCGCTGTGGCCGTTCGCTTCGATGGCCGAGGCGCAGGCCTGGCAGGAGGCGTATCGGTCGGGTGGCCATCAACCCTGGCACCTGGACGCCGGCCGGACCGCGCTGGCCTCCACCACCGGCTACCTCGGCTTCACCGAGATCGATCGGGTGGTGTCCCGGTCGGTGCGAGGCTCCGAGGCCTGGGTGGCGGTCGGGTACCGCGATCCGAACGGGCAGCTCAGCGTGGCCGCCGTCCTGCATCTGGCCCGGATCGGGACCGGTGCCGACGCACCGTGGGAGGTCGTCGGCAGCCGCGACACCACGCTGACCGTGGAGCGGCCGGCGTACGGCGCGAAGGTGACCTCACCGATCACCGTCGGCGGCCGGATCACCGGGGTCGACGAGTCGATCGTGGTCGAGGTGCGGCAGCCGTCGAGCGAGCAACCGATCGGCCGGGCCCCCGCCCTACCCGCCGGCGGCGAGAACCAGCCGTGGTCGACGAGCGTCAGCTTCCGCGGCGCGACCGATCCGGCCCTGACCATCGTCGCGTTCACCGGTGGACATCTCCAGCGCGTCGAGCGCTTCGCCCTCACCGGCACCGAGAACTGACCATTCCCGCCGAAGGACCCTGCCGGGTCGGGACCGCTGCCGCTGCCTCAGGTGGGCCGGTCGGCACAGCCTGAAGGTGGAGGAAACCATGCGTATCGAGTCGCGGACTGTTCCCGCACAGCACATTGCAGTCATGAAGGCGACGCTGGATCGCGAGGAGCTGGGTTCCTGGATCCCGGCCGCGTTCGACCGGGTCGTCGCCTACCTGCGTGCCATCGGCATCGCCCCGCGCGGTATGCCGGTCGCCAGGTACCACCTGTTGCCCGACCACAGGTTCGACGTGGAGGTCGGGTTCCCCGTCGACGCGCCCGTCGCGGGTGACGAACACGTTGAGCCTTCCGTCCTTCCGGGCGGTCGCGTCGTGGTCGCCTGGCACATCGGCCCGTACGAGCGACTGGGCGAGACCTACGAGGCCGTGGACGAGTGGCTGAAAGCCCAGGACGGCGTCCGCACCGGTGATGCCTGGGAGGTCTACCACGACCCGCCGACCGACGACCCACAGTTCTGGCGGACCGAGGTCGTCCAACCGTTCACCCCCGCGGCGGTCGTCCCTCACGATCCAGTGGCCAGCACCTGACGCTGTCAGCGGCCTGCAGGTTCGTGTACGACGGCGACCGGGCGGGTTGCGTGCTGCACCACACCGCGCGCGACCGAGCCGAGCCGCATGGCGGGCAGTCGGCGGCGCCGCTGACTGCCGACGACAACTAGTTGGGCATCGTGGCGCTCCGCCGCCCGGACGATGCAGTCGACCGGGTGGCCGCGCCACACGTCGACGTCGATCAAGACATCCGGGTACTTGGCGCGCCACTGCTCCGCGATCTGCTGGAACGTCCTGCGGACATCCGCTTCCCACTCCGCGGCCAGGCCTGACGAGTTCACCGCCTCCCAGCTGTACATGTTCGGCAGGTCCCAGACGTGCAGCAGCCGCAGCGGCACATTCCGCTCGGTCGCCTCCATGACCCCGAACTCCATCGCTGCCTGATCATCACCCGACTCGTCCACCGCGATGACGACCGGCCCGTTGTGGTCCGCAGCCTTCCACCGATCCGGAACGACGACGACCGGCACCGTCGCCGCCGCCGTCACGGCCTCCGACGTCGATCCGATCAGCAGCCGCCGGAAGGCGCCGATTCCGCGCCGGCCGACGACCAGCATCCGGCTGCCGGCGGCCCTCTTGACCAGGGTTTCAGCCGGTGGCCCGACGACCAGATCCATCTCGTGGTCGAGTGTGCTCGGGCCGCTGTCGAGGTAAGCCTGGACCTCGCCGGCCAGGTCCATCGCCGCGTCGTCGATGACGTTCGGTTCCCAGTACGGCGTCCGCCGTACCCGCTCGTCGATCACGTGGACCGAGTCCAGTGGCTCGTGCCGCAGCTCGGCCTCCTGCAGTGCCCATTCCAGTGCGCCGCTGGTGCGCCATGAAGCGTCGAGTCCGACGTGGATGACCGGTCTGACAGGTGCAGTGCTCATAGCAGATGCCTCTCCTTCGTTCTCATCTCGATCGTCCGGCCGGGGGCATGACCTCGGCAGAGGCGGTTGTCACGGCTGTGGCACGCCGAAAGCCCCGGCCTGTTCGAACAGGACCTTCGGCTCTGGTGGGCACCACCGGCCGGCGCGCAGAGTCGAGCCATGACATCCGTGTCCGCTTCGCCGGTCCACGGCGCTGTGACCGACTGGCTCCTTCGTTTCGACGGATACGACCCGGCGGACGAGCGCCGGCGCGAGGCGCTGTGCGCGGTCGGCAACGGGTACTTCGCCAGCCGCGGCGCCTGGGCCGGTTCCGCGGCCGGGGACCGGCACTACCCAGGCACGTACCTGGCCGGTTACTTCAACCGGCTGACCGACCGGATCGGCCAGGCCGACGTCGAGAACGAGAGCCTGGTCAACCTGCCCGACTGGCTCCCCCTCACTGTTGCCATCGACAACGGCGAGTGGCTGACCCCGGACAATTCCGACGTCCTCGAGCACGACGTGGAGCTCGACCTCCGCCGGGGTGTCCTGACCCGCCGTTTCCTCCTGCGCGACCGGCACGGCCGGGAGGTGCGCGGGATCGAACGCCGCCTCGCGAGCATGGCCGACGCCCATCTCGGCGGACAGACGCTCGCCGTCACCGCCGTCAACTGGTCGGGCCGGATCCGGATCGGCTCCGCGGTGCGCGGCGGCGTCACCAACTCCGGGGTCGAGCGCTACCGCAAACTCGCCGGCCGGCATCTCACCGACCTCACCCCGGTGGTTGCCGATGACAAACTCATCGTGACCGCCACCACCTGTCAGTCCCACCATCGCGTGGCCGTCGGCACCAAAACGGTTGCCCTCCACAACGGCGACGTTTTCGACTGGGCCACGCGCACCGACAGCACGTCGGCGTACGCCGAGCTCAGCGTCGAGGTGACGGCGGGCGACGTCGTCAGTGCGGAGAAGGTCGTCGCGATCCACGGATCGCGCGACGCCGGGATCTCGGAGCCGGAGCTGGCCACCCGGATCGCGCTGGACAACGCCCCGGGATTCGAGCAGCTGACCGAAGCCCACGCCCTGGCCTGGTCGCAGCTGTGGCGACGCTTCTCCATCGATCTCGAGGAGCCGTTCGACGGAACGCTGGCCGCACTCCGGCTGAACCTCTTCCACCTGCTGCAGACCGTGTCGCCGCACAGCATCGACGCGGATGCCGGCGTACCGGCGCGTGGCCTGCACGGAGAGGCGTACCGGGGGCATGTCTTCTGGGACGAGCTGTTCGTGTTCCCGGTCATCACCCTGAGGATCCCCGAGCTGACCCGTGCACTGCTGCAGTATCGGTGCCGCCGGCTTCCCGCCGCGCGGCTGGCGGCGCGGCAGAGCGGATACCCGGGCGCGATGTTTCCGTGGCAGTCCGGCAGCGACGGCCGTGAGGAGAGCCAGCGACTGCATCTCAACCCGCTGTCCGGGCGCTGGACCGAGGACGCGACCTTCCGCCAGCGGCACGTCGGTCTCGCGGTCGCCTACACCATGTGGCAGTACGTCGAGACCACCGGCGACGTCGGATTCCTGAGTGACTACGGCGCCGAAGTCATCGTGGAGGTCGCGAGGTTCTTCGCCGCGCTGGCCGAGTACGACGCCGGCCGCGACCGCTACGTGATCAGGGGCGTAGTCGGCCCGGACGAGTTCCACACCGGGTATCCCGGCCGGGCGGATCCCGGTGTCGACAACAACGCCTACACCAACGTGCTGGCGGTCTGGCTGTTCGACGCCGCGGCCCACGCGCTCGACCGGCTGCCGCCCTGGCGCCGTACCGAACTCATCGAGTCGCTCGGGCTCACTCAGGCTGAACGCAACCGGTGGGACGAGCTGACCCGTCGCATGTACGTGCCGTTCCACGACGGCGTGATCAGCCAGTTCGAGGGCTACGAACGACTCGAGGAGCTGGACTGGCCGCACTACCGGCGCAAGTACGGCGACATCCGGCGGCTGGACCGGATCCTCGAGGCCGAGGGGCGCGACGTGACGTCGTACCAGGTGTCCAAGCAGGCCGACGTCCTGATGCTGCTCTACCTACTGCCGCGCCGGGACCTGTACAGCCTGATGGACCGGCTCGGGTACCCGCTGTCGTCCGGCATCCTGCGCTCGACAGTCGAGTACTACCTGGCTCGGACCTGCCACGGCTCGTCCCTCAGCGCCGTCGTCCACGCCTGGGGCCTCGCGACCCTCGATCCGGACCGCGCGCTCGCCTTTCTCGAGCAGGCTCTGCACAGTGACTCCGGTGACGCGACGCGGACCGGGACCACTGCCGAAGGCATCCACCTCGCGGCGATGGCCGGCAGCGCCGACATCGTCCAGCGCTGCTTCACCGGGCTGACCACGACCAACGACGTACTGCGGTTCGGTCCGCGGTGGCCGGCCAAGCTGGGGACGCTCCGGATGGTGCTGCGCTATCGCGGTCATCGGGTGGTCGCCGAGATCTCGACCAAGAGCGTCACCCTGACGGTCGACCCCGAACCCGGCCCCGCGATCGCCGCCCGCTGCTACGGGCGCACCCGCCTTCTACGCCCAGGCGAGACCCACACCTGGACACCTCCGCACTGAGTCTCCGGATCGAAGCCCCGGGCAGGGCCTTCGGCCCGGGTTGCGCCGTACCTTCGCCCCTACGATCGGGCTCGGTCCCGGGGCAGGCTGGAGCAGTGAGAACGCAATCAGCCGGCCGTCGTGCCACGGTAGCGAGTGCGGGCCCGCGCATGCCGGATCACCTGCTGGAGACCGCGGCGCAGCACGCGTCCGCCTCCGTGCCGGTCGCCGCGCCCGACGACACCGTCGGCGAGGTGCTGCGCGGGATGGCCGGCCGTCAGTTCGACACCGCCGCGGTCGTCGCGGTCTGTGCCGACGACCGGCTCTCCGGCGTGGTGACCATCGAACGGCTGCTGGCCGCCGATCCCGATCTCTCCATGCGGGCAGTGATGGATCCCGCCCCTCCCATTGTTGCCCCCGGCACTGATCAGGAACGCGCTGCCTGGCAGGCCGTGAAGCACGGCGAACCCGGGCTCGCGGTCGTCGACAGCACCGGTCGCTTCCGCGGCCTCATCGCACCACAGCGGCTACTGGCAGTCCTGCTGGCCGAGCACGACGAGGACATGGCCCGGCTCGGCGGCTACCTCCACACCACGGCCGAAGCACGTACCGCCAGCACCGAGCCGGTCCCCCACCGGTTGTGGCACCGGCTGCCCTGGCTGCTGCTCGGCCTCGCCGGCGCACTCGCCGCCGCCGGAATCGTCGGCGCCTTCGAGCAGGCGCTGGAACGCGCAGTACTGGTGGCGTTCTTCGTGCCCGGCGTCGTGTACATCGCCGACGCCGTCGGCACCCAGACCGAGGCACTGGTGATTCGCGGACTGTCCGTCGGGGTGGGGATCCGGCGGATCGTCGTCCGCGAGACACTGACCGGCGTACTCGTCGGCGCGCTGCTCGGCGTCGTGGCGGCGCCGGCGATCTGGCTGCTGTGGAACGACGTCGACGTCGCCGTGGCGGTCGGCCTGGCCGTCTTCGCCGCGTCCTCCATCGCAACGCTGGTCGCGATGGCGTTGCCCTGGTTGTTCGCCCGCCTCGGCGCCGATCCCGCCTTCGGATCCGGACCCCTGGCGACGGTCATCCAGGACCTGCTCTCGATCGCGATCTACTTCGCAGCAATCACGGTGGTGACGACATGACCCAGCCCATACTCATCGGGTACGACGGATCAGCCGCGAGCCTCGCCGCACTCCGCTGGGCCGCCGCCGAGGCCCGGCGGCAACTCGTGCCGCTCCGCGTGCTGCACGTGGCGCCGTGGCCGATCGTCCGGAGCGTGACCGGCGCCGCGGTGATGCTGCGGCAGGACAGCATCCGCACCGCCGCGGAACGTCTGCTCGACCAGGCGTGCCGGTCCGTCCGGTCCGCGTATCCCGGTCTGACCGTCGAGGTCGAGGTGGTGTTCGGAGACACCGGGCCCGTTCTGTTGCGGGAGGCCGCGGATGCGGCGATGCTCGTGCTCGGGTCCACGGGACTCGGAGAGTTCCGTGAGTTCGCAACCGGCTCGGTCACGACCCACGTCGCGACCCACGCGCACTGCCCGGTGGTCGCCGTACCCGCCGGCTGGACGCCGGAGCCAGACGGCGAGGTCGTTGTCGGGGTCGACGGGTCGGAGCGGTCCACGGCAGCGATCGACTTCGCGTTCCGGCACGTCGAGCAGAGCGGCGCCCGGCTGACGGCACTGCTGGCTTGGCACGACCCGGTGAGCACCGGCCCTGGCGACATGGTGCCCGTGGTCTACGACCTCGATGCCCTCGAGAGGGACAGCGCACTGGTCCTCGCCGAGACCCTCAGTGGGCACCTGGCCGACCACCCGGACATCAAGGTGACGGAAAGGGTCGTCCACGCGGCCGCCGCCGACGCACTGTTGGATGCCTCGAGAACCGCCCAGTTGGTGGTCGTCGGCTCACGCGGACGCGGCGCTGTCCGCGGCCTGTTGCTCGGCTCGGTCAGCCGCGACCTCCTGCACCATGCCCGCTGCCCGGTCGCCGTCGTCCGCTGACCCGGGCCGAGAGTCCCTGTCTTTCAAGGCCATCCAGCCGCAGCGGAGGCGAGCCGACGTGCCCACGATGAACTTAGGGGCAATGCTCGCTGCTGAAGGAGGAGAAGGCTGATGTCCGAGAAGGTGCTGGTGGCTTACGCCACCAGGATGGGGGCGACCGCCACCATTGCGGCGGCGATCGGCGCCGAGCTGCGCAGGGCCGGTCACGAGGTGGAGGTCCATGAGGTCACTGATGTCAAGGCGGTCAGCGAGTACGGCGCCGTCGTACTGGGCAGCGCGCTCTACTTCGGCCGTTGGCGCCCCGAGGCCGTGCGGTTCCTCCGCAGCCACGCACGGGAGCTGGGCAGCCGGCCGGTCTGGTTGTTCCACAGCGGGCCGATCGGGCCTGGCCGGGATGCGGCGCAGAAGGTCCCGTCCGACGTCGCGCGGCTGGCCGCGAAGATCGGCGCGCCGCCGGTGAAGACCTTCTCCGGGAACCTCCAGCCGGACACCGCGGCCGGGCGCCTCGCGCACCGGGCCCGGGTCGACACCATGGTCGGCGACGCCCGCGACTGGCCGCAGATCCGCACCTGGTCCGACGAGATCGCATCCGCTCTGTCATGACCGACGTCCTGGTGGTCGGTGCCGGGCCGGCCGGGCTCACCACTGCCCTGCAGGCTGTTGCGCACGGCGCGAGTGTTCGCGTGGTGGAACGACGACCGGACGCGTTCCGGCCGTCGCGTGCCCTGATCGTGCACCCGCGGACGCTCGAGTGCCTCCGGCCGCTCGGCGTGACCGGCGAACTGCTCGACCGCGGCGACATCGCGCCCCGCGCCGAGCTCCACCTGGGCCACCGGCGGGTATCGGTCGAGCTGTCCGGCCTCGACCTGCCCGACACGGCCTTCCCGCATCTCACGTTGGTACGGCAGGCCGATGTCGAGGAAGTCCTGGCGCAAGCGCTGGCCCGGCGCGGCGTGACGATCGAGCGAGGAGTCGAGCTGACCGACGCCGCGTTCACCGGGTACGGCGGCGGCCTGGTACGGGCGACGCTCCGCTCGGCGGCCGGCATCGAGGACACGACGTGCCGGTTCGTGGCCGGCTGCGACGGCCCGGACAGCACGGTACGGCGCCTCGCCGGGATCGGCTGGCGAGGTGCGTCGTACCGCCAGGAGGTCGTTCTCGCCGACGTCGAACTGACCGGTGACCTCTCCCCCGGCGTCGTCCATGTCGCTGCCGGACGCAACGGGCTGCTATTCGTGTTCTCGCTCGGCGAGGGCGCGACCTGGCGTCTGCTCGCGACCCGCCCGGTCCGTGGCGCGCCGGACGCAGCATTCGGCCAGCCGGGTGGGGACGTGCCGACACCGGAGCTCCAGCGGCTGATCGCCGACTCGGGGCTGGCTGCCACCATCGCGGAGGTCAGATGGTCCGCCAAGGTCCGGCTGCAGCACCGGCTGGCCGCGGCATACCGGTACGGTCGCCTGTTCCTCGCCGGCGACGCCGCGCACACGCATTCGCCGGCCGGCGGGCAGGGCATGAACACCGGGATCCAGGACGCGGTCAACCTCGGCTGGAAGCTCGCGTACGCCGCCGACCGCGAACGATGCTCCGAGTTGCTCGACTCGTACGGCCGGGAGCGGCGGCCGGTCGCCCGCAAGGTGCTGGCGATGACGCATCTCATCTTCTTCGCCGAGGCGTCGACGCACCCGCTGCCGGCGTTCCTGCGCGGGACGCTGGCTCCGCTGGCTGCCCCCGCGGCGCCCTTGCTGATGCGGCAGCGACGGCTGCTGGCTGAAGGCGTCCGCACACTGTCCCAGCTCCGAGTGAACTACCACGGCAGCCCACTCTCACAGGTCGGTACAGCTCCGGCGGACCGGCAGCTCCAGCCGGGTGATCGGTTGCCGGACGCAACGGTGACCTGTGACGGCCGCACAGTCCGGTTGCACGAACTGACAGCCAGCCCCGGAATCCATCTCCTGCTCTCCCGCGACACCGAGCAGCCGGACCCCCTCGGCCCGCGAGTCCACGTTCATCGCCTGACCAGCCGGCCCGGAGGCGACCTCGTCGCGGTCCGCCCCGACGGGTACGTCGGCCTGCACAGCGGGCCGGCCGATCCCGTCGTACTCCGCTCCTGGCTGGACCTCGTCGGCGCGAGCCCCCCTTGCGGCGGCACGGGCCACGGCGCATCGTCGTACTGATCGGCAACTCGTAGGCAGGCACTCTGGGGAGGCGTGGATGACCTCGGCGATCTCGGTAACGGGGCTGGTGAAGACGTTCGGGCCGACGCGGGCGCTGGACGGACTGGACCTGGAGGTGACGACCGGCGAGGTCCACGGTTTCCTCGGGCCGAACGGCTCCGGCAAGACGACCACGATCCGGATCCTGCTCGGCCTGCTGCGTGCGGACGCCGGCACGGTCCGGCTGCTCGGCGGCGACCCCTGGACCGACGGCGTCGCGCTGCGGGCTCGGCTGGCCTACGTTCCGGGCGACGTGACCCTGTGGCCGGGGATCACCGGCGGCGAGGTGATCGACCTGATGGGGAGGCTGCGCGGCCGGCTGGACCGGCGCCGTCGCGACGACCTGCTCGAGCGGTTCGACCTGGATCCGCGGAAGAAGGCCGGCACCTACTCCAAGGGCAACCGGCAGAAGGTCGGGCTGATCGCCGCGCTCACCTCGGACGCGGAACTGCTGCTGCTCGACGAGCCGACCTCCGGCCTGGATCCGCTGATGGCGTCGGAGTTCCAGCGCTGCATCGAGGAGGTGAAGGCCGAAGGCCGCACCGTGCTGCTGTCCAGCCACATCCTGGCCGAGGTCGAGGCGCTGTGCGACCGGGTCAGCCTGATCAGGCTCGGCCGGACCGTGGAGAGCGGCACGCTGACCGAGCTACGGCACCTCACCCGCACCTCGATCTCGGTCGAGACGGAGCGTCCGCTCGACGGGCTCACGACGCTGCCCGGTGTGCACGACCTGGCGGTCAACGGCAACCGGGCGGCCTTCGACGTCGACAGCGCGCACCTCGACGAGACCATCCGGCAGCTGTCCGTCCTCGGCGTCCGCAGCTTGACCAGTACGCCGCCGACGCTCGAGGAGCTTTTCCTCCGTCACTACGACAGCGAGACCACGTCGTGAGCACGGCGGCGGGAACCGGCACTCTCCTGCGCTTCATGCTGTGGCAGGAACGCCGCAGCCTCCCGTGGTGGCTGCTCGGCGCGGGCGCGCTGCTGGCCTTCCAGTCGGTCGGCAGCCAGGACCTGTACAACACCCCGGAGAAGCTCGCCGCCCTGCGGCAGACGATGACCGGGAACACGGCGATTCTCGCGATGAGCGGTCCCGAACGGCTGCTCGGCACGATCGGCGGTGAAGTCGTCTTCGAGGTGTTCGCGTTCCTCGCGGTCGTGATCGCGTTGATGAACATGTTCCTGGTCGGGCGGCACACCCGGACCGACGAGGAAACCGGTCGTGGCGAGCTGATCCGATCGACCCGGATCGGCCGGCGCGCCCCGCTGGCGTCCGCGCTGTGCCTCGCCGTACTGGCCGACCTGGCCGTCGCACTGGTGCTCTTCGTCGCGGCCGCCGGCACCGGTCTGCCATTCGCCGGTTCCGTGCTGGTCGCGGCCGCGGGTGCAGGAGTCGGAATCGCCTTCGCGGGTCTGACCGCGGTGGCCGCGCAAGTGTTCGAGAATCCCCGGTCGGTGTACGGCGCGGTCGGTGTCGCGATCGGCACCGCCTTCGGGTTGCGAGCCGCGGGGGACGTCGGCAACCCCATCTGGTCCTGGTTGTCCCCTATCGGCTGGGGGCAGCGCACCTTTCCCTACACCGGCGACCGGTGGTGGCCTCTCGCGGTACCGGTGATCGCCGGCGCAGCCCTCGTGTCGGTTGCAGTGGCCTTGCTGGAACGCCGCGACTTCGGAGACGGCTTGCTGCCCTACCGGCAAGGCCGGGCCACAGCCTCCTGGGCACTGGGCTCGCCGCTCGGACTGGCCTGGCGCCTTCAGCGCGGTTCGATCATCGGCTGGACGGCGGGCCTGCTCGTGCTCGGCGTCGCGTACGGGTCGTTCACCGACTCCATCCAGGACTATGTCACCAACAACCCCGAGATCGCCGAGTTCCTGCCGGGCGGTGCGGTCGACGTAGTGAACTCCTACCTCGCTCTGGTGATCCTGTTCTGCGCACTGCTCGCGTCGGCGTCTGCCGTGGCAGGCGCGATGCGGGCTCGGCACGAAGAGACGTCCGGACGGGCCGAGCCGGTACTGGCCACCAAGGTCAGCCGTTGGTCCTGGCTCGGCGGTCATGTCGTCGTCGCCCTGATCGGCGGCACAATCGCCCTGGCCGCGGCCGGCCTCGGTCATGGCCTGGCCTACGGAGTCGCAATCTCCGATCCTGGACAGCTCGTCCGACTGACCGGAGTCGCCCTCGTGCAACTGCCCGCCGTCTGGCTCGTCGTCGCGATCGCCGTACTGGCCATCGGCTGGATACCGCGAGCTGCAGGAGTGGTGGCGTGGACAGTGGTCGGCTACTGCGCGGTGGTCGCGGTCTTCGCCGAGTCGTTCCGTCTGCCCACCTGGTCACGTCAGGCCTCACCGTTCGTCCGTCTCCCGAACGCCCCACTGGACACCGTCACCGCGACCCCCCTCGTGGTCGTAGGCGCCGTGGCGGCGGCCGGCCTCGTCATCGGCTTCCTAGGCCTCGCCCGCCGGGACTTCGGGTACTGATCAGAGCACCCGGCCGACTCCGGGCACCCGGGCGATCAGCAGCCGGGCGAACGCGAACGAGCCCCAGATTCCCCGCCGGCCAGTAGTAGCGCTTCACTTCGGCCGGCGCCGGAACCGGCGATGATCACGGCGATGACGACGACCTTGAGGTTGTCCAGGTAGACCTCGCGGCAGCCCATGGTCGGGCCCCCTACGCACACGGTGGCGGACACGCCCGCCGACGGGCCCGGCCGGGGCGCCCCGGCCGGGCCGGTTGCAGTGGAGTCACTCGGTCTGGTCGATGGTGATCGTGCGCGCCTCGGCGGTCTTCGCCGTGATCGGCACTGTCACCTCGAGGATGCCGGCCGCGTACTTGGCCACGACCGCGCCCTCGTCGGCTCCGTCCGGCAGCATGACCCGGCGGATCAGTGAGCCGTAGTGGAACTCCGACCGGGATCCGTCGTGCTCCTCCTGTTGACGAGTCGCCGCGATGGTCAGCATGCCGTTCGCGACCTCGACCTTGATGTCCTTCGCCGGGTCCATCCCGGGCAGCTCGGCGCGGACGACGTACTTGCCGTCCTCGGTGAACTCCTCGATCCGGACGCCACGCAACGTGCCCGGCCAGGCGAACATGCTCGGCAGGCTCTCGGCCCAGTCGAACAGGTCCACGAACTGGCGCCGGTTGTCCCGGTGCTGGAGTGTCGTCATAGTCTCTCCTCTCTGCTGTACTTCCTCCTACCTCCACCACAGCTCGCCTGATCGCCCTGTCCCAGGGAACTAGGCACCATCGGGAACGGACCTTCGGCCCTGACCGGGCGATCGCCCGGCTCCTACCGTCAGAGATGACGGAGGGGGTGGAGATGCAGGTCAGACTGCGGGATCTGCTGGCCACGGGACTGGTTCTGGCCCTCGTCCTGCCCTATCTCGCCTACCTGGCGGTGGGGGAACTGCCGTTGATCGACACCACCCGGGACATGACCGCCGCCGCGCTGATCCCCGGCGGAGCCGTCATCTACGTGCTGGTGAGCGCCGAGCAGTACGACGCACTGGGGTGGTTCGTCGTGACGCTGGCCGGCACCTGCGCGCTGGCCGGCTTCCTGGCACTCGGCCTCACCGGCTCGTCGGTCGCCGGTGTCCTGCTCGCCGTCTTCGTTGCCCTGGTCATCGTCATCTGGGCGGTCGAACTCGCCGAACACACGACCTTCCCGATCCCGCGCCGGCACTGAGGAGGAGCCCACCATGAAGGCCCAACCGAACACCACACCGGAGCAGTCCGGCAGTCGCGTTCAGCTCACCGTGCGCGGCCCGGTGCCGCGCGACATCGCGACCTACGCCACCGCGAAGATCGACCACGTCCTGAACTGGACACCGGACCGCGTCCAGCACCTGCACGTCGTCGTCACCCTGGCGAACGAGAAGCACGAGGAGGCGGCCGGGATCGAGGTCGAGGCCATCGTCGACGGGACGCCGATCCACGTCCACGCGAAAGGGCCGACCCTGACCGAAGCCACCGACGCAGCCACTGACCGGCTCCGCCGCCAGCTCAGGGAAGGATCCGGCACAGCTTGACCTCAGGGGTGCCGGGTCATCCTGCGGCGCAGGAGTTTGGCGGTTGTATCGGTGAGCAGGAGGACGATCGCGGCGGCGCCGGCGAACAGCCAGCCCTGGTACGACGGCCAGTCGCCCCCGAGCAAGGCGGACAGTTGCGGCACGCCGAGGAAGACGGCCAGCAGGACCAGCTCGGCGAGCACGGCAACGATCAGGGCGCGGTTGCGGGCCGGCGGGATCTCGAACACGGTGCTTCGCTCGCTGCGGCAGGCGAACGCGTTCGCCAGCTGGGCGAGGCCGATGACGGCGAACGCAGTGCCAGAGGCGATCGCGAGTCCGGCGCTCGTCGGCTCCGCGCCGAGCTGCCAGCCGTGGCCGGTCAGCACGATCAGGAAGGCGGCCATCGCGAGCAGTGCCTCGACCGGTCCGAGGATCCCGAACGCTCGCACGAGCAAGGCGCGGTCGACGATCCGGCGATGCCTCGCCGGGCCGTCCAGTGTGCGCCGGCCCGGTGGCTCGACACCGAGTCCGAGCGCCGGGAGCATGTCGGTGCCGATGTCCAGGGCAAGCACTTGCAGAACGCCGATCGCGAGTGGGATCGATCCACCGGACAGCGCCCACACCGCGAACGGTGTCAGCTCGGCGACGTTGTCGGTGAGGTGATAAGTGAGGAAACGCCGTACGTTGGAGAACGTGGCCCGGCCGAGCCGGATCGCGGTGACGATGCTGGCGAAGTGATCGTCGAGCAGCACCAGGTCGGCCGCCGCCCGGGCCACGTCACTGCCCGACGCCCCCATGGCGACACCGACGTCCGCCTCACGCAGCGCGGGTGCGTCGTTGACCCCGTCGCCGGTCATCGCCACGACGTGCCCCCGGGCCCGCAACGCCCGCGCGATCCGCAGCTTGTCCGCCGGCGTCACTCGGGCGACGACCACCCCGTCGTCCCGGTCGAGCAGTTCGCCGAGCTGCTCGTCGTCGGCCGGCAACTCGTTGCCCGTCACAACGATTCCCCTGGAGCCCAGCAGCCCGACCTCGCGGGCGATCACCGCTGCCGTGGCCGCATGATCGCCGGTGACCACGGCGATCCGCACGCCGGCCTGCCGGCAGGTGGTCAAGGCCTCGTGCACGTCCGTCCGGGGTGGGTCCTCCAAGCCGAACACGGCCAGCAGTTCCAGCGCGTCCGGGCGGAGTTCCAGCCGGCCGTGCTGAACCAGCACGCCCTTCGCCTCCGCCACCGCGAGCACGCGGTGTCCCCGGCCGGCCAACCGCTCGACCGCGGCGGTCGCGTCCGGCCCACCGTCGACGCGGCAGTACGGCAGCAGCGCGTCGGGCGCGCCGAGCACGATCGTGTCGCCGTCGGCCACCGCCGCGCTGTACCTGGTCTCACTGGTGAAAGTGACGCGATGGCTGATCGTGCCTGGATCGAGGGCCGGAACGCCGAGCCGCCGGGCGAGCACGTCGAGAGCGACCTCCATCGGATCGCCCTCGGCGACCCAACGACCCTCCAGGCTCACTGCTCGGCCGCGGACGCAGGCCAAGGCCGCTGAGACTGCGCGGGCGGCCGCAGCGATCGCCGTCGGATCCCCTTCGGCCGAGCCGACCGGGTCGTAGCCGTCGCCGTACATCGCAACGGTTCCCTGCGGGGTCCAGACGTCGAGGACCTCCATCTGGTTCATCGTCAGGGTGCCGGTCTTGTCCGTGCAGACGTACGTCGTCGCGCCGAGAGTCTCGACCGCGTCCAGCCGACGGACCAGGGCGTTCCCGTGAGCCATCCGCTGTGCGCCACGCGCCAGTGACAGCGTCACCGTCGGCAGCAGGCCCTCCGGCACCAGAGCGACCGTCACGCCCACGCCGAACAGCAGCGCCTCGGTGAAGCCCAGGCCGAGGACGAGCGACACGGCGGCAAGCGTGACGCCGACCGCCACCGCGATCATCGCGATGATCCGGATCAACCGATGCAGCTCGAGGGTCAGCGGGCTCGGCGGCCGGTCCGCGCTCTCGGTCAGCGACTGAATCCCGGCCAGCCGGGTGTCGCCGGCCACGCCGGTCACGACCGCCTCGGCCTCGCCTTGTACGACGTACGTCCCGGCGAAAACGTCACCCCCGGCCGCCGGGCGGACCGGTACCGACTCGCCGGTGAGCATCGACTCGTCCACGGCCAGGCCGTGCACCGCGACGAGACGCAGATCGGCCGACACCCGATCGCCTGCGCTCAGCAGGACGAGATCGTCGCGGACCAGTCCGGCCGAGTCGACACTCGTCACCTGCCCGTCGCGGATGACCTGAACCCGGGCGGGAAGCAGGTCGCGCAGCCGTTCGGCCGCACGGTCCGCGCGGTACTCCTGAGCGAAGGCGAAGACCCCGTTGAGAACGATGATCACCACGATCGCCGCGGCCAGCGGCGCGAGGTCGGCCGCCAGTGCCAGCGCGGCGGCGACCCACAGCATGACGGCGAACAGGTGGGTCAACTGCCCGGCAAGCAGTCGCCACGCCGGTGTTCGCCGGGGTGGCGGCAGTTGGTTCGGCCCGTCGGCCGCGAGTCGCTGGGCAGCCGCTGCCGCCGACAGACCTCGGGCAATCAGGGTTTCCTGCGAGCTGGGCATGACCACCTCCGCATCGAGCATCCCGATCCGGGGCCTCCTGGCAGCAGGGCCCAACGTCCCGATTTCGGAGCCGAACGGATCTGCACCGCGGTCGCCCGAACTGCCAGCCTGCAAGTGAGAGGAAGGAAACCGCCATGCGAGCATCAGCAGGCGACTGGCTGGTCGTCGAAGGCACCCATCTGAACGAGCACCAACCGCGCGACCGCTGAGCCGGGCAGCCGTGCTCACTCCGGCGGAGCCGCGGAGGACGTGGCCCGCGCTGCTTCGGTCGGCGGCCACGTTCCTGATCCTGGTCGTCCTGATCCGGTACGTGGTGTTCCCGAAGCTGGCCGGTGCGGAGGACTCGCTGCACCTGCTCGCCGAGATCCGGCCCGGCTGGGTGGTTCTCGGTGTCGGGCTGGAAGCCTTCAGCCTGCTGTGCTACTCGCTGTTCACCCGCGCGCTGTTGCGGACCAGCCCGATCCGCTTCTCCTGGATCCTGCGCTCGGACCTGACCGGCTTCGGAGCCAGTCACGTTCTGCCGGGGGGCGGTGCCACGGCGACCGCCATCCGGTTCCGGTTGCTGGTCTCCGGCGGCGCTCGCACGCCCGAGGTGACCGCCGCCGTCGCGGCGGAAGGGGTCGGCACCTGGCTCGCGCTGGTCCTCGTCGCGTGGGTGAGCGCAGGGGCCGCGCTGCTGCTCGATGCGACGGCGGCCTACCTCGTGGCGTTCCTCGTCGGCACGGTCGCGATCGCTTGCGGGCTGCTTGCCGTACGGGAGCGGTCGGCGGTCGAGCGGCTGGCGGGCCGGCTGCTGCGCTGGACGCTTCACCGGCTCCCCCAGCGGGTCCGGCCGTGGACCGCCTCCGTTGCACTGCGTCTGCGGGACCTGCTCGCCGACCCCGAGGTGCGCAAGGCCTTCTTGGGGTGGGCAACGGCCAACTGGGTGCTCGATGCTGCCGCGTTGTGGGTCTTTCTGGCCGCCTACGGTGAGCGCGTCCATCCCGTCATGCTGCTGGTGGCCTACTGCGCGGCGAGCCTGGCCGCGATAGTCCCGATCACTCCGGGCGGCCTCGGAGTCGTGGAAGGCGTCCTGATCTCCATGCTGCTCGGCTTCGGGGTGCCGGCCGACGCCGCAGTACTCGGCGTCATCTCCTGGCGCCTCGTCCAGTTCTGGGCCCCCGTCCCGGTGGCCGGCCTGTGCTACCTCTCACTCCGCGCGGAGTCCCACACCCGCCGAATCCGGCGCCGCACCGGTTGAGTACGGCGCCGGCCGGCGGTCACGGGACCGTCACAGGGGCGGTGTCGTCGAAGGCCCAGGACAATCTGTTGACGACGCCGACCACTCCGTCGACCTCGGCCGTCAGTTTCCCGGCGACCTCGGCCGTGCTGCGGCGATCGACCTCTCCGGAGAGCGTGACGACGCCGTCCTGCACACTGATCTCGAGACCGATCGGGTCGTCCCAGAGCACGTGGTCGACGACATCGCGCCGTACTCGCTGCGCGATCCGGTCGTCGGGCGCCAGGAAGGCCTTCAGCAGGTCCGACCGGGTGACGATGCCGGTCAGGAAGTCCCCGTCGGTCACGATCAGCCGCGTGATCCCCCGGGTCGCCATCAACCGCGCCGCCTCGGGAATCGTCGCCTCCGGTCCGATCGTCACGGCCGGGTGCGACATCAGGTCGCCCGCCCGCAGCCCGGCGGCCCGGGACCGGGCCCGGCGCCGCCACCACCGCAACACCTTGGGCGGCCGCGCGGTGCGCTGGAACTCCTCCTTGCGCATCAGATCGGTCTCCGAGACGACTCCCCCGATGCCGCCGTACCGGTTGACCACCGGCACGGCGCTGATGTGGTGCTCGGCCAGCAAGGTCACGATGACCTTGTACGGCGTGTCCTCGGGCACCGCGACGACGTCCGGCGTCATCACGTCAGCGACGGTCAGCAGATGCCTCATCGCCCGCTCCTGCCTGCTCGGTCATGGCTTGCTGGTGCATCAGGCCGATGATGTTTCCGTCGGGGTCGGCGAACATGGCGAACTGACCGATTCCGGGGATGTCCGTCGGTTCGACGACGGTCTTCGCGCCGAGCTCGCCGGCCCGGTCGAGGGTCGCCTTCAGGTCGTCCACGGCCACGTAGACGGTGACGTACGGCGGCATCTCGCCGCGCGTCTGCATCAGGCCGCCGCCGATGCCGGGACCGGCGTCGCCGGCCGCGACCAACGTGTAGTCCGGACCGGCCGGCTGCAGTTGCCAGCCGAACAACGCACCGTAGAACGACGTCAGTTGCGCGAGGTCGCGTCCGCCGACCTCGAAGTGGATCACCGGGTTGGACATGGTCCTCACCTCCAGGACTCGAGGTGTCCTCCCACTTCCACCGAACGCCGCCGGTGGCCGCCGTCCCAGGGCCGAAGTCCTTTCCATTGACCCCCGAAGGTCCGGAAGGTCGTCTGCTCATGGTGTCCAGGCTGTTCGAGGGTTGGGGTCAGGGACCTTCGACCCTACTGAGGCGTCGGCGGCGGGGGGATGGTTGACGGATGGACGACGTCGTTTCTGTCCAGGAGGAGACCGTGACCGCCATGCCCGACTTCGACCACTCCCGCTTGCAGATCATCAGTCCCGCGGAGTGCCTGCGGCTGATGCGGTCCGTACCGCTCGGCCAGCTCGTCTACACCTACGGCGGCCTTCCCGCGGTTCGCCTGGTCAACTTCCTCGTCGACGACGACACGATCGTGTTCGACTCCGGACCGGGTGACAAGCTCCGGGCAGCGGAACGGGGCGATGTGGTCGCGTTCGAGACCGACGTGGTGGACGCCGAGCGGCACCTGGGCTGGACCGTGACAGCTGTCGGCCACCTGTCTGTGGTCACCGCGGACGAGGCGGCCGCGCTCCGGCGGACCCTGCCGCTGCATTCCTGGCTGCCGATGGACGACCCACACCTCGTCCGTCTCGGCATCGAGTCCGTCAACGGGCGCCGCCTGGTGCCGTGGGGTCAGCGACCGCGATCAGGCGTTTGAATCTCCGCGGTGACGGTTCACATCCGGGGCGCATTCTTCGTAACGTAGGCACGTGACAGATGGATCACGGACCGGGCGGGGAACCTGGGACGAGGGGGCGCTCGAGTTCGCCGGACTGTCCCGGGTGCGCCTCGACGCCCTTTTGCAGGAGCTGCTCGGCCGGGTCGACGAGATCATGGAGTCGCAGGAGCGGCTCCGCGCCCTCCTCGACGCGGTCGTCGGCATCGGCGCGGACCTCGACCTGAACAGCACCCTCGACCGGATCGTCACCGCCGCCTGCGAACTGGCCAGCGCCCGGTACGGCGCACTCGGCGTCGTCGGACCGGACGGCAAACGACTGGTCCGGTTCATCACGTACGGCGTCACCGACGAGCAGATCGCCGCGATCGGCCCGTATCCCGAGGGCCACGGCATCCTCGGCCTGCTGATCGACCACCCCGAGCCGATCCGCCTGGCCGATCTGGCCGAGCACCCGCGGTCATACGGCTTTCCGGCCAACCATCCGCCGATGAAGACGTTCCTCGGCGTGCCGATCCGCACCAGGGAACTCGCCTTCGGCAACCTGTACCTGACCGAGAAGACCGGCGGTGCCGCCTTCACCGAGGACGACGAGCGCACGGTCACCGCGCTGGCGGCCGCGGCGGGTGTCGTGATCGACAACGCCAGGCTCTACGCCGACACCGAGCAGCGCCGCCGATGGCACGAGGCGAACGCCGAGATCACGCAGCTGATGCTGGGCCAGTTCGACTCCGACGAGGCACTCCACCTGATCGCACGGAGAGCCCGCGAGGTGTCCGGCGCGCAGGTCGCGGCCGTGCTGCTCGCCGACGACGAACAGGACCTCGTGGTGCGTGCCATCGACGGCCCGGCCGAGTTCCAGCCTTTCCTGGGCCGCCGCCTCCCCGCCGATCTCCCGGTGATCAGCCGGGCCGCCTCGGGCAGCGGCGAGCAGGTCGTGATCGAGGATCTCGCGCAACTCCTCAAGGACGCCGGTGGCCTGACCGAGTTCCCGGAAGGCGCAAATCTAGGCCGTACGACGATCGCACCGCTACCGGCCGGCAGTACCGGCACGGGCGGCCTGCTCGTGGTGGCGGCCGAGCAGGGAGCGACCTTCCGGGTCTCCGACGGCGCCGCCCTGGTCCAACTGTTCGCCGGCCAGGCCACTCTGGCACTCGAGCGGGCCCAGGCCCAGCGCGACCGCGACATGCTGGCCGTCCTCGAAGATCGCGACCGGATCGCCCGGGACCTGCACGACCTGGTCATCCAGCGGCTGTTCGCGACCGGACTGCAGCTTCAGGGCATGCAGCGGCTCGCCCGGCCCGAGCACCAGCAACGACTGCATCGCGCGGTCGAGGACATCGACACCACCATCCACGACCTCCGGGCCGCGATCTTCGAGCTCCAGCAGGCCCCCGACGCCACGTCGCTGCGCGGTGACATCCACGCCCTGGTCGCGGAGTACACCGACCCACTCGGCTTCCGGCCCCAACTCACCTGCACCGGCCCGATCGACACCGTCGTACCGGAGGCCGTCCGGCCGCAGATCCTCGCCACCGTTCGCGAATCGCTGTCCAACGTGGTCCGCCACGCCCAGGCGTCGCATGTCACCGTCGAGATCGCGGTCGACTCCCACCACGTGCTCGCCCGAGTCGCCGACGATGGAGTCGGCATCGGGAACTCCCGTCGATCGAGCGGCCTGCGCAACCTGACCGAACGGGCGCACGCCCTCGGCGGAACTGTCCAGATCACCGACAACGACCCGCACGGCACGGTGGTCGAGCTGCGCGCCCCGCTCAACGGCGACTGACAAGCCGAACGGCCTGCCAAGTCGGGACTCTTGACCGCAGCGGGGCCCTCCTCGCACGGGTCAGGCTGGAGTAGGAGCCAGTGGGAGGAGCCTCCAGTGTCTGACCAGCAACTGCCGGCGAAGGACGTCGACATCCTGCTCGCGGCGGCCGTCGCGGCCCCGAGCATGCACAACACCCAGCCTTGGCGCTTCGCGGTGAAGGGCCGCGTGATCGACGTCTTCCTCGACGGCTCACGGACCCTGCCCGCCGAAGACCCGACCGGCCGGGCGATGCGGATCGCGGCCGGCGCCGCGACGTTCAACCTGCGCTGCGCCGCCGAGTCGCTCGGCTACGGCACCTGGCTCGGACTCGCGCCGTACCCGGAGGAACCCGACCTGCTGGCCAGGATCGTCGTCGAGCCCACCAGCACACCCGACGAGGAACTGAGTGACCTGGCCGGGCAGATCCCGAAGCGCCACACCGATCGCCGCCCCTCCGGCGCCGACCCACTCGCGCAGAGTACGCGGGTGGCGCTCGTCCAGGCGGCGTACGCCGAAGGCGCCGAGCTGACCTGGCTCGACGAGCCCGAGGTCCGCACCGTCCTCGACCTGGTCGTCGAGACCGATCTGCGCGAGATCCACGACTGGCATCGCCGGGCCGAACGCGCCCACTGGGTCGGTGGCGAGCGACCTTCCGAGGGCGTGCCCAGTTCCGCGCTCGGACCACGCTCCGCCAGCTATCCGGCAGCGGTCCGCGACATGGGCACGCGGCCGACCGACCGGATGCGTCAGGAGACGACCTTCGAGGCTCATCCGGACCTCGCCGTACTGTCCACCGCAACCGACGAACCCGCCGACCAGGTCGCCGCGGGACTCGCGCTCGAACGCGTGCTGCTCACCGCGACCCGGGACGGCGTCAACGCGTCCTTCCTCAATCAACCGCTGGAGTACGACGACCTGCGCAGGAAAGTGCAGCGCCTCACGCGGCAGCCGGGACACGCCCACATGATCATCCGCTTCGGCCGCGGCCGTCCGGCCGAAGGCACCGCACGCCGGCCCGTCGCCGACTTCCTCGACAAGGAGCAGTCATGACCACCTCACTGCAGCGTGAGATCGAGAGCTGGGAGGCCGAGCTCGAGCGCATCGCCGAGACCAGCGCGTCCGACAACTGGCTCGTCGAGGAGCGCCGCCTGACCGAAGCGCAGTACACCCTCACCGCGTACCGCAGCCGCATCCTGCCGCTGTTCGCCTTCCGCCAGCAGTACGACGCGATCGTCGCCGACGAGATCATCCACCTGCTCGACCGGCTCGAAGACCTCCGCGACCACCTCTACAGAACCGTCCACCCAGCCGACTCGCACCACCACGTCGCCGAGACCCTCGCCGCCCTCCGGGCCCTCGGACACGTCGCCTACCGCTTCGACCAATCCCTCGAAACCGCCCGATGACCACCCTCACCTTCCTCGGCGCGGCCGGGACGGTGACCGGCAGCAAGTTCCTGCTCGAGCAGGACCGGCACCGCGTTCTGGTCGACTGCGGCCTCTTCCAGGGCGACGCGCGCTGGCGCCGGCGCAACTGGGACCCGTTCCCGGTCGATCCGGCAACCATCTCCGCCGTCGTCCTGACGCACGCCCACCTGGACCACTGCGGATACCTGCCCGGCCTGGTCAGGCAGGGCTTCCGCGGCCCGGTGATCTGCACCCCGGGGACGGCGGACGTCGCGGCAATCGTGCTCCGCGATGCGGCCCACCTGCAGGTGGAGGACGCACAGCACGCGCGGCTCGAGGGCTACTCGCGACATGATCCGCCACTGCCGTTGTTCGACACAGATGACGCCGAACGAGCGATCCGCCTGTTCCGGCCCACTGCCGACCGGGTCGAGCTTCCCGGCGGCATCACTGTCGCCCTGCATCGGGCCGGGCACATCCTCGGCTCCGCGTTCGCCGAGCTCGACCTGGACGGGCGTCGGCTCCTGGTCAGCGGGGACCTCGGCCGCCAGGACCATCCGTTGCTGCTGCCACCCGAGACTCCTCCGGCGGTCGACACCGTCCTGGTCGAGGCGACGTACGGCGACCGGCTCCACCAGCCGCTCGACCACGCCCGGCTCGGACGGCTGATCAGCTCCACAGCCGAACGCGGCGGCGTCGTGCTGATCCCGGCCTTCGCGATCGACCGTACGGCGGTCCTGCTGCATGAGCTCACCGGCCTGGCCCGGGAGGGCCTGATGCCCAGGCTGCCCGTCTACGTCAACAGCCCGATGGCACTCGCCGCACTGAACGTCTACCGCTCGGCCGTCAGCAGCAAGGCTCCCGAGTTGCGGCCCGAGGTCGTCGGCGGCCCGGATCCGTTCGACCCCGGCGATCTGCGCCTGGTCCACTCGGTGGAGGAATCCATCCGGATCAGTGATCCCGGTCGCCCGTCGGTGGTGATCTCGGCGTCCGGGATGGCGACCGGCGGCCGCGTGCTGCACCACCTCGCCAGGCTGCTGCCCGGGGCACGGAACACCGTCGTGCTCCCCGGCTTCCAAGTCCCCGGAACCCGTGGCCGGGCGCTGCTCGACGGCGCCCGCTCGGTCAAGATCCACGGGCGGTATGTCCCGGTGCGGGCCCGGGTCGTCGGGCTGCCCGAGTTCTCCGCGCACGCCGACGCCGACGAGCTGGTGCAGTGGCTCTCCGCGGCGCCGCAGCCGCCCGAGGTCGTGTACGTCGTCCACGGTGAGGACCACGCCCGCGCCGAGCTCGCCGACCGAATCCAGGACGAGCTCGACTGGACCGCCGTGACCCCCGGCCACCTCGAGCGAGTCAAAGTCTGATCAGGAACGCAGCCGGCGGGCGTACCAGTCGGGCTCGGGGCTCGCCGGGGCGAGGCGCATGCGGACGTCGACCGCGAACACGCCGGTCGCGCCGGCGATCAGCGGGTTGATGTCGAGCTCGGCCAGCTCGGGGACCTGCTCGGCCAGCCACGCGATCCGGTGGATCACGTCCAGCACGGCCGTCTGGTCGGCGGCTTCCGCGCCTCGGTAGCCGGCGAGCAGCACTGCGCACCGCAGTGATCGCACCATGTCCGCCGCGTCCAGGTCCGTCAGCGGCAGGCCGCGCCACTGGCGATCGGCCAGCAGGTCTGTCAGCACGCCACCGCTTCCGGCCATCACCAGCGGGCCGAAGAGCGGATCCCGGACGACGCCGATGACCAATTCGGTTCCAGCGGGGGCCATCGCCTGGATCACCACGTCCGGGTCCTGAGCCGCCGTGGTGACCTCGTCGTACGCGGCAGCCAGCTGCAGCTGGTCGGCCAGCCCAATCCGCACTCCCCCGATGTCGGTCTTGTGCAGGACAGTCCGCGACGCGGTCTTCAGCGCGACCGGGTAGCCGATCGACTTCGCCACCCGGATCGCATCCGCCCGGGTCGATGCCACGGTCACCGGGATCGCCTTGACTCCGGCGCTCTGCAGCAGCTGTCCCACTCGCACCTGATCCATCCAGCCACCCTCAGGACACTCGTCGAGGAAGCCGCGAACCACGGCTCGCGCACCGGCGGCATCGACCCGGGCAAGCTCCGGTACGGCGCCCTGCGGACGAGCCCGCCACTCGGCGTACCGGACTGCGTGTGCCAGCGCCCGTACGGCGCTCTCGGGGAACGGGAAGACCGGCAGCCGCCGCCCGCCCGCCACCACGATCTCGGGGGCAGCGTCGAGCGCACCGACGCAGTTCACCAGGATCGGCAGGTCGGAACCGGCCGCCGAGTGGGCGATCGCGTCGTAGATCTCGTCGACGCGGCCGGCGCGGGTGGCCGCGTAGTTGATCAGCACCGAGTCGACCTCGCCGCTGTCGGCGATGAGCCGCAAAGCCTGTCCGAGGCTGCTCGGTGACGCAGCTGCGCCGAGGTCGACGGGGTTACCGCTGCCGACCGCGCCGAGTTCCATAAGTTCGGACTGAACCGCGTCACTCAGCTCCGGCAGCTCCAGACCGAGCCGCCCGGCCGCGTCCGCGGCCAGCACCCCGGCACCACCGGCGTTACCGACCACAGCCAGCCGACGGCCGCGTGGCAGCGGCAAGGCAGCGAGGACACGAGCCGTCTCGACCAGCTCCTCGAGCGTGTCCATCCGCAGTACGCCGGACTGCGCGAACAATGCGTCGACAGCAGTCTCCGGAGTCGACGCGGCGGCGGTGTGCGAGGCACCGGCCCGCCGGCCACCCGCGGAACGGCCGCCCTTGACGACGAGAATCGGCTTCGTCCGGCCGACCAGCCGCGCCAATCCGCCGAACTTCCGCGGGTTCCCGAACGACTCCAGGTACAGCCCGATCACCGCGGTCCGCGGATCACCCCACCAGTGCAGCAGCAGATCGTTGCCGCTCACATCGACCTTGTTGCCGAGCGAGACGAACTCCGAGATGCCGAGCCCGCTGCGGCCGGCCTGGTCCAGCACCGCGACGCCGACCGCTCCGGACTGCGCCGCGATCGCCAGCGCGCCGGGTCTCGGCAACACCTCGGCGAACGTCGCGTTCAGCTTGACGGCCGGGTCGGTGTTCACCAGGCCGATGCAGTTCGGGCCGATCAGCCGGATGCTGTGCCGGCGCGCAACCTCCAGAATCTCCTGCTGGGCCGCCTGACCGGCCGTCCCCAGCTCGGAGAATCCAGCGGTCAGCACCACTGCTCCGGCGACGTTCTTGGCTCCGCAGGAGACCAGAACGTGCGGCACCTGCTCGGCCGGAATCGCGATCACCACGAGGTCGACCACTCCCGGCACGTCCTCGACCGATGGGTACGACGGCTGGCCGCCAACGCGGTCGGTGTGCGGGTTCACGGCGTACACGGGTCCGGTGAAGTTGCCTCCGGCGAGGTTCCGGAGCACCTCGTGACCGATCCCACCGGGCTTGCGACCGGCGCCGATGACCGCCACCGCGCGCGGTGCGAACACCCGGTGCAGTGAGCGGTCCTCCGCCGCACGTTCCCGGTCGGCCATCCGCTCCAGCGTCGACGGCCGGTACGCCGTGTCCAGGACCAGCTCCACGACTCCGCTCTCCAGCCGCCGTACCTGCTCGAAGCCCGAGTCGGCGAACACGCGCAGCATGCCGGCGTTCTCGGCCAGGGTGTCGGCGCGGAGTCGCTCCACCCCGTTCTCCCGCGCGGTCGCGGCGAGCTGCTCCAGCAGCAGCGTCCCGATCCCCCGGCCGTGCACCGAGTCCTCCAACAGGAACGCCATCTCGGCCTCTCCGGGCCGCAGCGGTTCGTAGCTCGCCACGCCCACCACGCGGTCGTCGTACTCGGCCACCAGCGCGACGTGACCGTCGTGGTCGGCCACCAGGTGGTGCATGTGCTCGTCCGCCATCGACCGGCTGATCCCGAAGAACCGCAGGTACATCGACCGATCCGACACCCGTTCGTTCATCGCACCGAGCGCCGCCTCGTCGTCCGCCCGCACCGGCCGGATCCGCACCACCGACCCGTCCGAGGCCAGCACGTCCCATCCCGCCATGAGCCGGGAATCCGGCCGCTCGACCGTCGTCATGACGTCTCCTTCCGACACTCCTCCAGCTCACCCCGGCAGGGCAGGTCCGGGCCAGAGCCGTACGGTCCCGGCGGCCCAGGACCTTCGACTCTGGGCCCGGGCACCGCTCGGCCGACAGGCTGGTCTCACCCAGCCCTGAACTGGAGGAAGCATGCATGAGCTGACCGGTAAGCCGCTCGCCGACGACGAGGTTGCCGGCCTCGACGCATACTGGCGCGCCGCCAACTATCTGTCCGCCGGCCAGATCTACCTGCTCGGCAACCCCTTGCTCGACGAGCCGCTGCGCCCCGAGCACGTCAAGCCACGCCTGCTCGGGCACTGGGGCACGACGCCCGGGCTGAACATGGTCTACGCGCACCTGAACCGGGTGATCCGCCGCCGCGAGCTGACCATGATGTACGTCATCGGTCCCGGGCACGGCGGACCCGCGATCGCTGCCAACACCTGGCTCGAGGGAAGCTACAGCGACACCTATCCGGACGTCTCGCGGGACGCGGCCGGTATGGCGCGCCTGTTCCGCCAGTTCTCCTTCCCCGGCGGCATCCCCAGCCACGTGGCTCCCGAGCTGCCCGGATCGATCCACGAGGGCGGTGAGCTCGGCTACTCGCTCAGCCATGCGTACGGCGCCGCGCTCGACAACCCGGACCTGGTCGTCGCCTGTGTCGTCGGTGACGGCGAGGCCGAGACCGGCCCGCTGGCGACCTCCTGGCACTCCAACAAGTTCCTCGATCCGCGCACTGACGGCGCGGTGCTGCCGATCCTGCATCTGAACGGCTACAAGATCGCCAACCCGGCCGTGCTCGCCCGGATCGGCGACGACGAGCTCACCCGGCTCTTCGAGGGCTACGGCTATCGCCCGTACCTTGTCGAAGGCAACGATCCCGGACACGTCCACCAGGCGCTCGCGCTGACGCTGGACCGGGCTCTCGACGAGATCGCGGAGATCCAGGCCGAGGCCCGGAGCGGGCGAGGCGCGCGACGCCGTGCGTGGCCGATGATCGTGCTGCGCACCCCCAAGGGATGGACCGGTCCGCAGGAGGTGGACGGCGTACCGGTCGAGGGCACGTGGCGCTCGCACCAAGTGCCGTTGTCCCAGGTCCGGACGTCTCCGGATCATCTGCGCCTGCTCGAGAGCTGGTTGCGCAGCTACCGTCCGGAGGAACTGTTCGACGCCGACGGCCGGCCGGTCCGGCAAGTGCTCGCCCAGGTCCCAGCTCCGGACAGCCGAATGGGCTCCAGTCCGCACAGCAACGGCGGTGTGCTCAGCCAGGACCTGAACCTGCCGGATCTTCGCGAGTACTTCGTGCCGGTGCCGGGCCCGGGCGGGACGGACCACGAGCCGACCCGGGTGCTGGGGACCTATCTGCGCGACGTCATGCGCGACAACCTGGCCCACCGGAACTTCCGGGTCTTCGGTCCGGACGAGACCGCCTCCAATCGGCTGGACGCGCTCTTCGAGGTCACCGGCAAGGCGTGGAACGCCGACGTGCTGCCGACCGACGAACACCTGCGCACCGACGGCAGGGTGATGGAGATTCTCAGCGAGCACACCTGCCAGGGCTGGCTGGAGGGCTACCTGCTGACCGGGCGGCACGGCTGGTTCTCGTGCTACGAGGCCTTCGTGCACATCGTCGACTCGATGGTCAACCAGCACGCGAAGTGGCTCAAGGTCACCCGGGCGCTGCCCTGGCGACGGCCGATCCCCTCACTCAACTACCTGCTCACGTCCCACGTCTGGCGACAGGACCACAACGGCTTCTCGCACCAGGACCCCGGGTTCATCGACCACGTGGTGAACAAGAAGGCCGAGGTCATCCGGGTCTACCTGCCGCCGGACACCAACACTCTCCTGTCGACCGCCGAGCACTGCCTGCGCAGTCACGACTACATCAACGTCGTTGTCGCGGGCAAGCAGCCCCAGGCCGACTGGCTCGGCCCTGAGGCCGCCGCCCTGCACTGCGCCCGGGGTCTGGGCATCTGGGACTTCGCGAGCAACGACGACGGTACGCCGGACGTCGTGATGGCCTGCGCCGGCGACGTACCCACCCTGGAGACGCTCGCAGCAGTGAGACTGCTGCGCGAACACCTTCCCGCGCTGAAGATCCGCGTCGTCAACGTGGTGGACCTGATGCGCCTGCAGCCGCAGTCGGAGCACCCGCACGGGTTGCCGGACGCGGACTTCGACGCGCTGTTCACGGCGGACCGGCCGATCATCTTCGCGTACCACGGCTACCCGTGGCTGATCCACCGGCTCACCTACCGGCGGACCAACCACCGCAACCTGCACGTCCGCGGCTACAAGGAGGAGGGCACCACGACGACGCCGTTCGACATGGTGGTCCGCAACGACCTGGACCGGTTCCACCTGGCCCTGGACGTGATCGACCGGGTCCCCGGCCTCGGTCAGCAGGCCGCCGCAGTACGGCAGTGGCTCACCGACCAGCGGGCCCGGCACCACGCCCACATCCTCGCGTACGGCGAGGACCTGCCCGAGATCCGCGACTGGCGCTGGACAGGAGGCTCGTCATGACCGCCGGAAGAGTCGTCGTCGGCATCGACGGTGCCGACGACTGTGAGAACGCGATCCGCTGGGGTGCGGCCGAAGCCGCCGCCCGGGATGCCGAACTGCATCTCGTCCACGCGTTCGTCTGGGCCGAGTTCCGGGTGCGGTTGGGGCCGACTGCGTTCGCTCCCGGCTTGCGTGCGGCGGCTGACAAGATCGTCGCCGACGCGGTCGAGCAGGCCCGGAAGTTCGAGCCGGCCGTGGCCGTCACCGCTCGCCGGGTCGACGGGTTTCCGGCGCCGGTGCTGCTGGCGGAGTCGGGCGATGCCGACTCGGTCGTGATCGGCAGCCGCAACGCCGGCCGGGCGCTGGGGCTGTTCGTCGGCTCGACCGGCCTCGAGCTCGCTGCGCACGCCGGCTGCCCGGTGGTCGTGGTCCGGCCGGGCGACGAGGCACTGGTCGGCGGCGCCGTCGTCATCGGGTACGACGGCTCCCCCGCGGCGGACGCTGCCGTCGACTACGGCCTCGGCTACGCAGAACGGCACGGACTGGTCGCCCGGATCGTCACGGTTCGCCCGGAGGGGCAGGACGACGACCACGAGATCACCGCGGCACTTCGGGCCCACGACGTACGCACCGCCGAGATCGTCGAGGTCACCGGTCACCCCGCAGAGCTGCTGCTCGAATGGTCCGCCGACGCCCAGCTCGTGGTCGTCGGATCCCGCGGCCGCGGCGGTTTCGCCGGCCTCCTGCTCGGCTCGGTCAGCCAGACCCTGCTGAGCCAGTCCCCCTGCCCGATCGCCGTCATTCCCCCGTCTGCGATCCGTTGACTCGGCCGAAGGAGCTCTGCCATGTCCGGGAACGTGCTGGTGGCCTACGCCAGCAAGATGGGCGCAACCCAGGAGATCGCCGAGGCCATCGGCACCGAGCTGCGCGCCCGCGGACACACCGTCGACGTCGACGCCGCCGACCAGGTCCGCAGCGTCGAGCCGTACGACGCCGTCGTGCTCGGCAGCGCGATCTACATGCGGCGCTGGCGACCGGAGGCTGTCCACTTCCTTCGCCGGAACGCCGACCAGCTCCGCAGCCGCCAGGTCTGGCTCTTCCACAGCGGGCCTGTCGGCCCGGACAAGGACGAGGTCCAGGACATGCCGGCCGCCGTACAGCGTCTGGCCGACGACATCGGTGCGGCGCCGGCGGTGACCTTCGCCGGTCGGCTCGAGCCCGAGACCGCAAAGGGGTTCCTCGCCCGTCACCTTGCCACCGGCAATCTGGCGGGTGACTTCCGCGACTGGGACCAGATCCGGAGCTGGGCCGCGGAGATCAGCGCGGCGATCTCCCCGACCCCGGACGTTCCGGGCGACGGCTACCTCGACTGAGTCTTCTTCGCGTGTTCGAGGGCGAAGATGGCGGCCTCGGTGCGACGTTCGACGTTGAGCTTGCGCAGTAGGGACGAGACGTAGTTCTTGACCGTCTTCTCGGCCAGGTAGAGCGACTGCGCGATCTGGCGGTTGGTCTTGCCCTCGGCGATCTCGGCGAGGATGCGGCGTTCCTGCTCGGTGAGCGAGGCGTACCGGGGATCCTCCTCGGCCACCGGGTGCCGCAGGCGTTCGAGCACCTTCCTCGTCATGGCCGGGTCCAGCAGCGACTCACCGGCGGCGAGCCGCCGTACGGCTCCGATCAGGTCACTCGCGTGCACCTGCTTCAGCAGGTAGCCCGACGCACCGGCCATGATCGCTGTGAACAAGGCGTTGTCGTCGGAGTACGACGTCAGCATCAGGCACGCCGGCGGCTCGTCCATCATCGAGCGAACCTCCCGGCAGACGGTGATGCCGTCGCCGTCGGGCAGCCGGACGTCCAGCAGCGCCACATCCGGCCGTACGGCGGGAATCCGGGCGATCGCCTCGGCGGCCGTGGACGCGTCCCCGACCACCTCGATGTCAGGCTCGTCCTCGAGCAGCTGGTGCAGACCCAACCGGACCACCTCGTGGTCGTCGAGCAGAAACACCCTGATCGTCATCACCATCTCCTTCGGCTTCACCTGCCAGCCTGCAGGTCCGGCGCGCCGTACGGAAGAGGCAAACGGTCCCGGTCCGGACGGGACCTTCGGCACTGCTCACCGTGAACGCGCGGTGCGGCCGTCGGGTCCTCGTGCCCTGCCGCGGCGGGCCGGTTGATGGTTGCCTGGAGTTACCGGAACAAGGAAGGGACGACCGATGGACACCAGGACGCAGCCCGTGGAAGTGCCGGGTGACTTCGGCAACCGGGTCAGGCATCGCCGGACCGAGCTCGGCCTCAGTACGTCGGAGGTCGCCGAGCGCACCGGGATGAGCACCCGCCGTATCGAGCAGGTCGAGACCCGCCCGGTCGCACTGACCGCCGGCGAGCTGGCCAGGCTGGCCCGCGCGCTGGGCACCACGATCGGCGAACTGAGCGCACCGCTGCAGCACCGGACGACCAGACGCGCGCGGATGGGGCCACTGCTCGAGCCGATGCGCCGGGACGAGTGCGTCAAGCTCGTCGAGTCGGGCGTCGTCGGCCGGATCGCCTTCAACAGCGCCGACGGCCTGGTCGTGATCCCGATCAACTACTGCTGGGTGGGTGACCTGATCGTCTTCCGTACCGCGGCCGACAGCGCCGTCGCGCAGTACGACCTGGCCCCGATCGCGTTCCAGGTCGACACGGTCGACGAAGGCCTGCGGGATGGCTGGAGCGTCCTGGTGAACGGCCAGGTCCGTCCCGCCACCGAGCCCGAACTGGAGGCCGCACGGGAACGGGTCGAGCCCTGGGCCGGCGGACGGCGCGAGACCTACATGGCCATCGAGCCACAGCGCATCACCGGCCGGCGGATCCGCTCGTGGTAGGTCGACGACGAGGGGCTCACCGTCGATCGGTGAGCCCCTCGGTCGTGGGATCAGATATCCACCTCGTGCTCCCGGAGCCGGGCCCGGGCCTCGTCGAAGTCCTCACGGCTGATCTGACCCGCGGCGAACCGGCGCTCGAGAATGTCGAGCGGTGAGGGAAGTCCGGCCGGCCGCGGCCGTGGCCGGTGGACCAGCCAGACGGTGCCCCACACCGCGCCGCCGACGGCCAGTGCCCACAGCACGAGCCCGAACACGAGCCAGCCCATCCCGGCTCCCATCGAGTGCATCATGGCTCCTCCTTCGGTCCGCAGGCGGTCAGGACGCGACCGCCGAACCGCTGACCATCCGGCCGAGTTCCTCGCCCCACCTGCGGGCCCGCTCGACCTCGTCCGCGCCGATGGGGCCGGTGGTCTCGTCCACGTAGAAGCTCGCCGGCGCGGTCAGCATCCGGAAGCCGTGGTGCCGCAGCACCTTCGCGGCGGACTTGGCCGCCGATCCGGGCAGCCGCCGTACCTTCGTGATCCGGGTGTCGAAGGTGGCCGCGTCAACGTGCTTGCCATCAGCAAGCGTCTCCAGCCAGTCGCGGATTCCGGCCTCGATCGGCATCACGACCTCGTGCTGGTTCTGGGCGTCCCGCCGGGTCGACGCACGGCTCATCGAGAACGCGTGTGTGGGTCCGCCGACGACGACCAACCGCACGTCGCCGGGGAGCTCCGCCGGCGCCTGGTAGGCCGGTACGGTCTCGGTGGGCAGCGTCCGCCGCAGCCCGTCGCGGATCGCGGTCGCGATCTTCTCGGTGTTTCCGTACATCGACTCGTACACGATCAGTGCACGTGTGGCCTCGGACATCATCAGCCTCCGTTCAGGTTCAGTACGTCGGAGTCACAAGTTCACGACGCCGCGCCTCGCGCTGCTTGCGCAGCCGCTCCTGCTCCTCGGCCGTCGGGTGGTGCGGCACGATCGCGACCGGGCAGGTCATGGCGGCGACCGACCGGCGCGCCACCGGATCGATCGGCAACGCCCCGCTGTGCGACCCGACGACCACCAGGCCGACCTCGCCGCTCTCGTGCACCAGCGCCGCGGCCGGTGGCCGGCTGCTCAGGAAGCGGGTCACCTTCACGTCGCCGTACAGGCGCGTCCACGGTGCGAGCGAGTCCGACAGCAGGGCATCGGCCCGGCTGATCCACGAGTGCTCCGGATCCTCGTCGTTGAACGCGTGATCCGCCGGCAGGCCGGCGTGCACCACGATCAGGTTCGCCTTCCGTCCGGCCGCGACCCCGAAGGCGAACTCCAGCGCCTCCGCGGACAGCGCCGTACCGTCGATGCCGACGGCAACCCGCCGGTCGGCCAAGGACGGCCGCCACGTGGCAGGTACGACGACCAGCGGGCAGCCGGCCCGGGCAGCCAGGGTCAGGTTGGCGTGGGTGTTGACCAGGCGCTGTGGTCCGCGGCTGCGGGATCTTCCAACCACCAGCATGCGCGCGCTGCGCGCCGCGTGGGCCAGGACCCGCGCGCGCGAGCCTTCGTCGGTGAGCGCAACCAGATCCATCGCGTATCCGTGGTGATGCCGTACGTGCGCAACCGCCACGCGCAACGCGTCGTCGGCGAGCTCGGCCGGAGCCTTCGGCGAGTAGGCAGGCATCATCGGCGAGAACGAGCCGTGCAGTGCGTACGGCGCCACCAGCACCAGCTCGGCACCGGCTCGGAGCGCCTCACCGCACGCGTAGTCCACCACGTGCAGGTTCTCGGCGCTTCCGTCGACTTCGACCACAACCGGACCGCCCCGGTTCCAGGTACTCATCTGCCATCCTCTTCTCTTGCTAGGCCCGTGCCACCGGCACGATGGCGAGCGGGCAGGGTGCATGGTGCAGGACGCCACGCGTGACGGGGCCGAGCAGGAACGAGGCCAGGCGGGTGTGGTGGCGGGTGCCGACCACCAGTAGTTGCGCGTCGGCTTCCTCGGCGGCGGTCACGACGCCGTCGACCACATGGCCGCGCCGGACGCGGACCTGAATGGTCGCCTCCGGGTGTTTCGCGCGCCACTCGGCCGCCACGTTCTCGAAGTGCCGCTCGGCGTTCTCCGTCCACTCGGCACCGACGCCGGCGACGTTCATCGCGTCCCAGCTGTACATTGCCGGCAGATCCCAGACGTGCACGAACCGGACCGGCAGCTGCCGCTCGGTCGCCTCGGCGATCGCGAACTCGATCACCGCCGCGTTCTCGTCGGAGTCGTCCAGTGCGACGAGCACCGGACCGGCGTGATCGGACGGCATCCAGTGCTCGGGCACGATCACCACCGGCACCTTCGCCTCGACTGCGACCGCCTCCGAGGTGGAGTGGGCCAGCAACCGCCGGAACGTCCCCAGTTCGCGGCGGCCGACCACGAGCATCCGGCTGCCGGTCGCCCGGCCGGCCAGCGCCCGGGCCGGCTTCTCCTCGACCACGTAAAGCTCCTGGAGGGGCTCCTGCCGGAGTGTGGACTCCCGCAGGGCCCACTCCAGGGCGCCGGTGTTCCGCCGGGAGTCGTCGACTCCCACGTGGATGACCGGCTTCGGGGTCATCGTGCTCACCGCAGCCAGGGGTACCGGCGGACCGGGTTCAGGCCGCTCCACCACTTGCCGAAGCCCCACACGTTGCCAGCGGCAACCAGCGCGAGGACGACGAGGGTGATGGCGCCGAGGATGTGGTCGTCCAGCACCGGGTTGTTCTCCGGCGGCAGGGCGGCGGTCCACATCAGCACGTACAGCAGGGCGCCGGTGCCGGCCGCGATCCGCATCCCGATCCCCAGGGTCAGCGCGAGACCGATACCGGCCAGGCCGACCATGAACAGCGGGGTGACCCACCAGTCACCGACCAGCGACTGGTAGAAGTCCGCGAACGGGCCGCTGGTGCCCTTGCCCAGGAATCCGGCGGTCGGGTCGCCACCGTCGATCCAGCCCTTGCCGGACGGGGTCGCGTACCCGAAGCCGAACAACTTGTCGAAGAAGGCCCACAGGAAGGTGAGCCCGTACCCAACCCGGAGCACGGCGAGCGCGCGGCCCGCCGCCGTCGTGATGATCGGGTACCGATCGCCATCGGGCTCCATCCTCGGAGCCGGCATTGCCGGCCGGTGCGGCGTGGTGGTCATGGTGTCGTCCTTTCACTCGTTCTCGACACCTCGATCGTCGATCCGCGGCGCCGATTCGGTCAGGGCCGTTCTCACCCCAGCCCGAAGAGTCCAAGGACCTGCCTGCTCGGGACCCTTGCCGCTGGGAGCCGCTCGCTGCCGGAGAGAGCCTGTGAAGGGACGAAGTCCGTGCCCGGTCCGGCCGAGGAGGCCCAGATGCTCGACGAGCAGCTGACGAACGAGGCGCTCGGCGTCCTGTTCGACGCCGCGGCCCCGGCAAGCGCGGTACGCCCCTGGCGGCTCGACGTCAACGGTCATCTGATCGATGTCTACCTCGACGGCTCGCACGCCCTGCCGGCCCACGACCGGGCAGCGCGAGCGCTGCTGATCGCCAGTGGCGCCGCGGTCTTCGACCTGCGCTGCGCCGCAGCGTCGCTGAGCTTCGACAGCTGGGTCAGTCTGTGTCCCTACCGGCACGAGCCCGACCTGCTCGCTCGCATGGTGGTCGAGCCGACCGGCCTCCCCGACCAGGAACTGCGGAGCCTGTACGCCGCGATCCGCTCGCGGCACCTGACCCGGCCACCGGCAGCGCCGACCGAGGCAGTCCGGTTCGCCCTGACCCGGGCGGCTGAGCTCGAGAACACCGCGCTGAGCTGGCTCCCCGGTCCCTTCGCGCCGCTGGCGGTGCTGACCACCGACCGCGACGAACCCGCGGACCAAGTCGCGGCGGGCATGGCCCTCGAACGCGTCCTCCTGACCGCCGTCACCTACGGCGTCGCGACGTCGTACCTCCATCACCTGCCGAGGACAGACCTCTCATGAACATCACCCTGACCGACGACGAGGTGGGCATCCTGCTCACCGCGGCGGTGCACGCGCCGTCGCTGCACAACACCCAGCCGTGGCGTTTCGAGGTGCACGCCCCGGTCATCGACGTACTGCTCGACGCCGAACGCACGCTGCCGGCCAGCGACCCGGCGGACCGGGCGGCGCGGATCGGCATCGGGGCGGCGGCGTTCAACATCCGGGTCGCGGCAGCGATGCTCGGCCACGACTCCCGGGTCGTGGCCGAACCCGATCCCGGCCGTCCCGACATCGCGGCGCGCGTCTTCCTCGGCGCCCGGAGCACTCCGGTGCCCACGCTCGGCGGCCTGTACGGCGAACTGTCCCGGCGACACACCTACCGTGGACCGTTGCTCGCGCACGCCGTCCCGCCCCGCGTGCAGGCCCGGCTGGACGATGCGACACGCGCCGAGGGTGCGACGCTGCGCTGGCTCGACCAGGACGCCAAGTCCCGGCTGGCCGGGCTGCTGCGGCGTACCGACGCCGCAGATCTGCGGGACGAGGATCGCCTGCACGAGCGGATGAGCTGGATCGGCGGCGACGGTGGGACCGAGGGTGTCCAGGAGAGCGCACTCGGCCCGATGCCGGTGAAGCCTGCACTGGTCCGGGACCTGTCCGCCGGCTTCGACAGCGCGCACCGGAGCCAGGCGGTCTTCGAGCAAGACCCTGCCATCGCGGTGCTGTGCACCCGGCAAGAGGACACCGAGGCCTGGCTCAGGGCAGGTATGGCACTGCAGCGCACGCTGCTCGTCGCGACGTCGTACGACCTGGTCGCGTCGTTCCTCAACCAGGTGCTCGAAAGCACCGCGTCGCGCACCCAGGTTCGCGACCTGATCGGCGGCCGGTCCTGGCCGCAGATGATCCTCCGCGTCGGCTACCCCGCACAGCCCAACCACGTCACGTCCCGGCGGGACTGGCGCGAGTCCTACGACCACTGGTTCTGAACCTCGAACAAGGAGAACAAGATGTCCGCACCGCTAGCCCCGATCGTCGTCGGGTACGACGGTTCGCCGCCCAGCCTCGACGCGTTGCGCTGGGCAACCACCGTCGCCGCCCGCGAGCTGGCGCCGCTGAAGATCGTCGAGGCGTTCGAGCTCGTCGTCTACTCACGGCCGTCGCCGGGCCAGGTCGTGCCGCTCGAGGCATTGCGAACCGCCCGTGAGAAGGGGCTGAGCGCACTGGCCGAGGGAATCCGCCTGCAACAGCCCGGCCTGGTCGTCGAGACAGTCCTCGCCGGAGGCCCGGCGGCCGAAGCCGTGCTGGCCGAGGCCGAGCAGGCGCGGCTGATCGTGCTCGGCTCCCGGGGCCTCGGTGGCTGGAGCGGGCTACTGGTCGGATCGGTCGCGGTCCAGGTGACCACGCACGCGCAGTGCCCGGTGGTCGTGATTCCGCCCGACCTGCGGCCGCATGCGCACGAGGGCCCCACGGTGGTCGTCGGTGTCGACGGATCCAAGGCGTCGGCGCGGGCGATCGAGTTCGCGTTCGACCAAGCCGAGGCCATGCACGCCCACGTCGTCGCATTGCACGCCTGGACGAGCCCCTTCCTCACCTATGCCAACGGAGCGTCCATGCTCCAGTTCGACGCGCACAAGGTCGAGGACGAGAGCCGGCTCCTGGTGGCCGAGTCCGTCGCCGGCGCCGTCGCCGATCATCCGGACGTCGCGTGGACGACCGAACTCGTCAGCGGCTCCGCCGCGCGGGCACTCGTCCGCCGCTCGGAGTCCGCAGACCTGGTCGTCGTCGGCTCCCGCGGCCGCGGAGGCTTCACCGGCCTGCTCCTGGGATCGGTCAGCCAGAGCGTCCTCCACCACACCCAGTGCCCGATCGCCATCGTCCGCTGACGCCATGCACACCTGGCAGACGAGGACATTCACCGAACAGGCGACGGCTGTCCGGCGCGCTGTCGTGCCCACCGGCCTCTTGGCCGACTGGGTACCGCGGGCCTGCGTGGAGATCGGCGACTGGTTGTACCGTCAGGGCACGGCTCCCTGCGGATACCCGTTCGCCCGACACCACCCGCTGCACGACGGGTTTGTCGATGTGGAGGCCGGCTTCCCGGTCGCCGTACCCATCATTGCCGACGGGCTGATCGAGCCGTCGGCGCTGCCCGGCGGCCCGGTCCTGGTCGTGCGGTATGCCGGGCCCTACGAGCAGATCGGCACCGTCCAGCAGACCATCGACGACTGGCTGCACGAGGAGGACGCGGACCGCGCGGGCGAGAGCTGGGAGGTGTACCGGGAGTTGTCGGCCCGCGGACGGCTGGGTCGGCGGATCGAGGTCGTCCAGCCGATCACCTTCGCACACGTACTGGTCTGACGCACAGCAGTCCGCGGCCCGCACCGATCGGTGCGGGCCGCGGATCTCATCGACCTACTCGACGCC